>CAZEVN010000106.1:7480-10542 GCA_964515145.1 uncultured Enemella sp. | reverse complement strand
TCCCACAACCCGCCCCGTGATGGCGGCTTCAAATACAACCCGCCCCACGGTGGCCCGGCCGACAGCGACGCGACGTCCTGGATCGCGGACCGCGCCAACGAGCTGATGCGCAACCCGAACGGGATCCGGCGTACGCCTTTCGAGCAGGCCAAGTCCTCGGTCGAGACGTTCGACTATCTGACCGCCTATTGCCATGACCTCACCAACGCGCTCAACCTCGATGCCATCCGCGAGGCCGGGGTCAAGATCGGGGCCGACCCGATGGGCGGGGCCTCGGTGCAGTATTGGGAGTGGATCGCCGACAACCTCGGCCTCGACCTCACCGTCGTCAACCCCAAGGTCGATCCGACCTGGTCCTTCATGACGCTCGACACCGACGGCAAGATCCGCATGGACTGCTCCTCGGCCGACGCCATGGCCAGCCTGATCGCGAACCGGTCGGCATACCAGATTGCCTCCGGCAATGACGCCGACTCCGACCGGCACGGCATCGTCACTCCCGACTTCGGCCTGCTCAACCCGAATGCCTATCTGGCCGTCGCGATCGAATATCTCTTCAGCCACCGCGAGCGCTGGTCCCCCGATGCGGGCATCGGCAAGACCCTCGTCTCCTCGAGCCTGATCGACAAGGTGGCCGCCGAGCTCGGCCGACGCCTCGTCGAGGTGCCGGTCGGCTTCAAGTGGTTCGTGCCCGGCCTGAGCGATGGCTCGATCGGGTTCGGCGGCGAGGAGTCCGCGGGGGCTTCCTTCCTGACTCTCGATGGCAGGACCTGGACCACCGACAAGGACGGCATCCTGCTGACCCTGCTCGCCAGCGAGATCCAGGCGGTCACCGGCCAGTCGCCCAGCGAGCGTTATGCCGCGATCGAGGCCCGCCACGGCGCGTCGGCCTATGCCCGGATCGACGCCGACGCCAACCGTGAGCAGAAGGCGCGCCTGTCGAAGTTGTCCCCCGCCGACGTCTCCGCCACGGAGCTGGCCGGCGAACCGATCACGGCGATCCTCACCGAGGCTCCCGGAAATGGTGCGGCGATCGGCGGACTCAAGGTCACAACCGACAGCGCCTGGTTCGCGGCGCGCCCGTCGGGGACCGAGGACAAATACAAGATCTATGCCGAGTCGTTGAAGGGCACCGACCACCTCGCCGAGGTCCAGGCGGAGGCCAAGGCAGTCGTGAACGCTGTGCTCGGATGACCGATCGGGTACGCCCGGTTGCCCTCATCACGGGTGGGGCCCGCGGGATCGGATTGGCGGTCGCCGAGAAGCTGGCGCATGACCATCACCTGCTGATCGGCGGCCGCGACCCGGAGCGTTGCGCAGAGGTGGCGGCCAGTTTCCCCAGCGCTGAACCCTGGCCGGTCGATCTCGGCGAGGCGCGGGCCGTCGAAGCGGCCGCTCAGGGCATCGAGCGGCTCGATGTGCTGGTCCATTCGGCCGGGATCGCGGGAGGAGCACCGGTCGCGGAGATGACGCGCGACCAGTGGACCTCCATGCTGGCCACCAACGTCGTGGCGGTCGCCGACCTCACCCGCCTGGCCCTGCCGGCGTTGCGGGCCGCGCGGGGGCTGGTCGTGCTCATCGGTTCGGGAGCAGCGCTGCGGGCTGCGCCCGGGAGCTCGGCCTATTCGGCCAGCAAAGCCGCGCTGCAGGCGTTCGGTGACGCGTTGCGCGAGGAAGAGCGCGGGGCGATCCGCGTGACCGTTCTGCATCCCGGCCGCGTCGACACCGACATGCAGGTGCGGCTGCAGCAGCGCGCGGGGCGGGACTACAACCCGGATGAGCATCTGCGACCCGAGTCCGTGGCCGCGGGCGTACGCCTGGCCGTCGACGCCACGCCCGAGGCCTCGGTCGACACGCTGATCATTCGCCCGGTGGTGGGTCAGCTGCGCTGATCTGCTCCTCGGGGTGCGCGTGCTCCACGAGAGGTTTGATGCGCTGCAGCAGCGCCGCCAGGCCTCCGCGGGTGGCCGCGACGGCCACGCGATCTCCCGCGACAAGCCGGCTCGGCGCCGGTCGCCACTGCCAGGAGCCACCCCGGCGTTGCACCGCCAGGAGGCGTACGCTCCCGGGCACGTCCAGCTCAGCCACGTCGATGCCGTCCTCTGCGGTCAGGACGGGCACTTTCAGCTGCCGCGCCTTCAGCACGCCGCGGGCCTGACGGTTTCGCTCAATCGCGACGACGGGTACGCCGCGCCGATGCAGGTCGATCAGCACCTCCGTGCCGATCCGCCCCAGGCCACAGATGATCGCGTG
Source organism: uncultured Enemella sp. (assembly GCA_964515145.1). Classification (GTDB taxonomy): domain Bacteria; phylum Actinomycetota; class Actinomycetes; order Propionibacteriales; family Propionibacteriaceae; genus Enemella. The sequence continues at coordinate 8,289 of CAZEVN010000106.1, read as the reverse complement.
ATGGCGCGAGCGGCCGCGGACTCCCCCGGCGAGTTCTCCGATGCGGGACTTGATCAGGGCATCGACGATGACGGCCGTGATGCCGGACGAGAGCACCAGCCCGACCATCTGGATCACCACGCCGCAGAACCGGGTGCCCAGGCTCAGCTCCTCGGCCGTGTCACCGATCCCGGTCAACGTCGCCGCCGTCAGCGCGAGATAGAGCGCCTCGAGCCAGGTGACCTGCCCGACGACGCGGAAATAAGCAACGCTGCCGACCATGAGCAGGAGCAACCCGGCGATGACCCAGCGCAGCCGCCGATCGAACACCCCGACGACTGCGCCCCACAACCCCGATCGGCGCACCTGACGATGGCGTTCCGGGAGCGCCTCCGTGCCGAGGACCAGGTCACCGCGCTCGGTGAGCACGCCGGCGATGCCTGCGGTGCGGGTGTCACCCAGCACCGCGAGCGTGTCCCCACCCACCAGATCCCGGCTGCCGGCCGTGATGGTGCGCCCGGCCAGCTCGAACGTCCGCAGTTCGCTCCCCGACAGCGCTGCCGTCACGAAAGCCGGGGCGGCCAGCCGGGAGCTCGACAACACCGTGCACTCCCCCAACAATCCCGAAAGCCGGTCGGCGAACGTGGGGTTCGACAACTCGAGGACCAGCCGGAGGTCCGCGTTGAGTTCCTCCAGCATCAACGCGGCGCGCGTGGTGATCACATCGTCGAACCCGAGGACGACGGCCGCGCGTGCAGACTCGGCGTACACGCGACGCAGCTCGGGCTCCCGCACCCCGGCCACATGAAAGATGTCCGCACCCGACTCGG
>CAZEVN010000106.1:0-7380 GCA_964515145.1 uncultured Enemella sp. | reverse complement strand
ATACTATCCATACATGACCACTACCTCCCCCTCCGTCCTCGAGAACGCACGAATCATGATCACCGGCGCCTCCTCCGGGATCGGCGAAGCCATCGCCCGACAGGTCGCTCCCACGGCGCGTGAACTCGTGCTGGTGGCGCGTCGCGCCGATCGGCTCCGGGCCCTCGAAACCGAGCTCACCGCCGCACATCCGGCGCTTCGCGTCGACGTCAAACCCTGCGACCTGGGCGATCCCACCGCGCTCGCAGCCCTGGCCTCCTCCGCCCTGGAGACCGGCCCTGTCGATGTGCTGGTCAACAATGCGGGCTTCGGCGACGAGTCGTTGTTCGATCGTTCCGAATGGGACACCCAGCGCCGCATGATCGAGGTCAATGTCCTCGCTGCCGTCCAACTGACGCACCTCATCCTTCCCGGCATGATTTCGCGCAATCGAGGGGCGATCATGTTCACCGGCTCGGGGGCCGGGCACGTCTTCATGCCCAAGGCGGCGGTCTATGCCGGCACGAAGCACTTCATCGACGGGTTCGTCGAATCGCTGCGGATCGATCTCGCCGACACCGCCGTGACGGTGACCCAGGTCGCTCCCGGGCCGGTCACCACCGAGTTCGACGCCGTCGCCGGCGTCGACGGACACATGGGGGGAGCCCCTCCGGCCCATATGACCATCAGCGCCGAGGAGTGCGCCCGCGAAGCCGTCGCAGCGCTCGACAGAGGGCGCCCGCTCGTCTTCCCCGGCCGGACCTTCCGCGCCCTCATGGGCGTGGCGGACCTGCTGCCCAGGCCCGTCAAACGAGCCATGTTCGCCCGGGCCGGCCGTGGCCTGCGGGCTGCCTGAGGCAGGTCCGAGCGGGCTCAGAAGTGCGGCGGTTCGGCGTACTCCCCCCACTCACCCCGCAGCGCATCGCAGATCTCGCCGAGCGTGGCCTCGGCCCGGACTGCCGCGAGCATGGGCTCGATCAGGTTGGTGTCCGTGCGCGCGGCGGCCACCAGGTCGGCCAGGGCGCGCTCGATCGTGGCGGCATCCCGGGCCGCACGGCGTTCGGCCAGAAGCGCCACCTGGGCGCGCTCGACCTCGTGGGAGACGCGGAGGATCTCCAGGTCCTCGGTCAGGGATTCGGTGTGGCAGTTGACCCCGACCACGCGCTTGCGGCCGCGTTCGAGCTCGGTCTGGTAAGCGAACGCCGACTCGGCGATCTCGGCGGTGAACCAACCGTCCTCGATCCCACGCAGCAGGCCAGCAGTGACCGGACCGATCGCATGCCCGCCGGTTCGCTGACCCAGCTCGATGATCTGGGCGAAGATCTTTTCGGCCTCGGCCTCGAGGCGATCCGTGAGGGCCTCGACATACCACGACCCACCCAGCGGGTCGGCCACGTTGACGACCCCGGTCTCCTCCGCGATCACCTGCTGGGTCCGCAGGGCGATCTCCGCGGCCCGTTCGCTGGGCAGCGCGAGCGTCTCGTCGAGGGCATTCGTGTGCAGGGAGTTCGTCCCCCCGAGTACGCCCGCCAGGGCCTCCACAGCCGTCCGCACGACGTTGTTGTAGGGCTGCTGCGCCGTCAGGGACACGCCGGCCGTCTGCGTGTGGAACCTGAGCCACTGGGACTTCTCCGATTTCGCCCCGAAACGATCGCGCATCCAGCGCGCCCAGATGCGCCGGGCGGCGCGGAATTTGGCGATCTCCTCGAAGAAGTCGATGTGGGCGTCGAAGAAGAAACTCAGCCCCGGGGCGAAGGCGTCGATGTCGAGGCCCCTCGACAGGCCCAGTTCCACATAGCCGAACCCGTCGGCGAGGGTGAACGCCAGTTCCTGCGCGGCCGTCGCCCCGGCCTCGCGGATGTGATAGCCGGACACCGACAATGGTTTGTAGGCGGGCATCTGAGCGCTGGTGAACTCCATGAGGTCACCGATGAGCCGCAGGTGTGGCTCGGGCGCGAACAGCCATTCCTTCTGGGCGATGTATTCCTTGTAGATATCGGTCTGCAGCGTCCCGTTGAGGATGCCGGGATCGACGCCCTGGCGTTCTGCGGCCACGACATACATACAGAAGATCGGGACCGCGGGTCCCGAGATCGTCATCGAGGTCGTGGTCGCGCCGAGATCGATCCCCGAGAAGAGGACCTCCATGTCCGCGGCCGAATCGATGGCGACCCCACAGTGGCCGACCTCGCCGAGAGCCTTCGGGTCGTCGGAGTCGCGGCCCATCAGCGTCGGCATGTCGAACGCCACCGAGAGCCCACCACCCCCGGCGGCGAGGATCATCCGATAGCGCTCATTGGTCTGTTCGGCGTTGCCGAAGCCGGCGAATTGGCGGATGGTCCAGGGCCGCCCGCGATAGCCGGTCGGATAGAGGCCGCGGGTGAAGGGAAACTGCCCCGGCCAGCCGATGCGCTCGAACCGTGGATCGGCTGCCTCGGCATCGGAGTCCGGTGGCCCATAGACCGGCTCGACCTCCAGCCCCGACAGCGTGGTGAAGTCGGCGTCGCGCACCTGGCCCCGATCCACCGCCGCATCCCAGGCCGCTCGCCACCGCTCGTGGGAATCGCTCGTGCCCATGTCACTCATTCCCCTCTGCCGACCTCGTCGTCGGGCAACGTCAAAAATACTAGGGCATCAAACTAAATGCTCGGTGGGAATCGCTAGGGTGACCCGGTGAGCACAGTGGCCATCATCCCCGCCCGGGGCGGCTCCCAGGGAGTCCCCGGCAAGAACCTGCGCCCCATCGGCGGCATTCCCCTGGTGGCCCGCGCGGTCCGCGCCTGCCGAGCGGCCCGCAAGATCGACCACATCTTCGTGTCCACCGATGACGCCGCCATCGCCGACACGGCGCGCGCCGCCGGCGCCGAGATCATCGACCGGCCGGCCGAGCTGGCCGGGCACACGGCGACGAGCGAATCAGCCCTGACGCATGGCCTGGACGAGATCGCCCGCCGTGGGATCGACGCCGATGTGCTGGTCTTCGTGCAGTGCACCAGCCCGTTCATCCGGCCCCAGGATCTCGATGCGGGCGTCGCGCTGGTCACTGCCGGGGAGGCCGATTCGACCTTCTCCGGCATCGAGACCTATGAGTTCCTCTGGCGCGACGGCGACGAGACCCTCCCCGCCGGCACGAGCGCCATGGTCGGCCAGAACCACGACGCCTCCTATCGGCCCCGCCGCCAGGACCGGCGGCCCGACTATCGCGAAACCGGCGCGTTCTATGTCATGTCGGTCGACGGGTTTCGCGAGGCACGCCATCGGTTCTTCGGCCGGACCCGGGTCGTGCCCGTGTCCGAACTGGCCTCTCTTGAGATCGACACCGCCGAGGAGCTCGCCCTGGCCGACGCCTTTGCTGGCGTCCTCGATGCCCCGGAGGCGGCCCAACCCCCGGACAACGCCCTCGACGTTGATGCGGTCATCACCGACTTCGACGGCGTGCACACCGCCGACACCGCCTATGTCGATGAGTCCGGCCGGGAGTTCGTCCGCGTGTCGCGCAGTGACGGCATGGGGGTGTCCATCCTCCGCAAGGCCGGCATCCCCTTCCTGATCTGTTCGCGGGAGAAGAATCCGGTCGTATCCGCCCGGGCCGAGAAGCTCGGCGTCGACGTCCTGCAGGCGGTCACCGACAAGGAGGCAGCGGTCCGAGAATGGCTGGCGCGTATCGGCATCGACCCCGCGCGCGCGGCGTACGTCGGGAACGATGTCAACGATCTGGGCCCCATGGCCGCCGTGGGTTGGCCGATCGCCGTGGCCGACGCCCACCCGGACGTGCTGCGGGTGGCTCGGGTGGTGCTGGCGAAGGCGGGCGGTCAGGGCGCGGTACGCGAGGTCTGCGACCGCGTGGCGGCAGCGCATGCGGCGGCCGCCGACGTGGTCACCGAGATCTCCCGATCGCGCGCCTGACAGCACGCCAACCGCGCCAGGCCCACGCCGGCGGCTGCAGCCGCAGTTGCCGGCGCAGTCGCGTGGGCCAGCTGCCGGTGTTCCCCCCGGCGTACGCCTTCAGGCGGCCCTCCGCGCGGCCCTCCACGAGATCGGTGATCCGCTCGACCCAGTCGTTGTCCGAATCGGGATGGAAGTAGTTGTCCCGAAGCCAGTCGGGATGGGGCGTGGCGAAGCGAGCGGCGGCCAGGTCGTCGAGTCCGCCGAGCAGCCCCGAGTCGGCGAACACCGCGTTGATCAATTCGCCGGAAACGCCCCATTCGTCGAGAACCAGCGAGGGGACGCCCGCCGCGATGGCTTCGAGGACCGCCGTCGAGGACACCGTCAGGAACCCGGCCGCCCGTCGCAACGCGGCCGCCATCGACCCGGCCCGGAACTCGACTGCCCGTCTCTGCTCCATCCCCCGCCAGAGTTCGGCATAGGGATAGCGCTCGTTGTGGGCCTGCCGCTCCCCTGCCAGCGCCCGCACCTTGACGACCGGTCGCAGTCCTGGTGGCAGGTCGGCGAGGGCCTCGAGCACCGAGCGGCGTCGTTCCGGCTCCTCCGGCACCAGCGACTGGGCCGCGAAGACCACCTCATCGCCGCCCGGCCATGTGGGCGGCACCATCCGGAGGAAGGGCAGGTGGGCCAGCGCGATGGCAGGTCCGTCCAACCGCTGTGACACGACTGCGTACGCCGCTCGCTCGCGGTGGCTGTGCAGCACCATCAGGTCGAACCCCTGACGGTGGCGAATCGCCAGGTCATTGGCGGGATAGCTGATGCCGGGCAGGCCCGTGACGAGCACCGGGCGATCCGCCCCCAGCACCCCGCCCCACGTCAGCAGGTCCATGATTCCCGACACCGCGGGGCCGGTCGCGGCGACCAGCACGACCTCGGGGCGGAGCCGCTTCACAGTCCTGGCCAGCGTCGCCGCCGGCGTACGCCCGATCGCACGGCCGGGAAAGTCGGCGAGGATCGCGTCCACCTGGGCCGACGACGGCGCAATCACGTTCTCCACCACGAGATGCCGCACGGCCCAGTCGATCGGCACGTGGGCCGTCAGGGACACCGCCCACTTGAGGTAGGAATCCGAATCGGAGAGCGTCAGGACCCGCACGGCGGCTCAGAAGTCGCCGGCCGCAAGACGGATATTGCGCAGGATGCCGCTGAGCTCATCGCTCTGATCCTCCGAAATCGCCCCCAGCGCGAACCGGGCCGACACGACGGCCTCCGTGGCTTCCTCCAACACCCGACGCCCCTTCTCGGTCAGTGAGGCCAGCACAGCGCGCCCGTCGTCGGGGTGCCGGGTCCGATCGATGAGGCCGGCCGCTGCCAGCCGCTGCACCAGCGGAGTCACCGAGGTGGCATGCACCTGCAGCCGCTCCCCGATCTTGCCCAGGGGCAATGACCCGGTTCGCGAGAACGACAGCAGAACCAGCACCTCATAACGCGCGAAGGTCAGGCCGAAGGGTTTGACGATCTCGTCGAGCTCCGTCAGCACCAGCTGGTGCACCCGCATCAGCGATGTGATCGCCCGCATGCGCGGCACCTCGTCATAGCTCCGGGCCCACAACTCGGCGCCTCGGTCGATCGGATCGAACGGGAGTGCGGCCCGCGTCATTGTCGGCCCCCTCGGAGACCGGAGCGCTGCACGACCCGCTGGATAGTCAGGTCACGCTCGTCGGGACGGGCCACATAACGGATGATGCGCAGGCCCTGTGCCTGGGCGGCCGACTCGAACACGAAGTGGCCATAGCCGAACAGGTGTCCCCAGAACGGCTTGGTGACCGTGATGTCAAGGATTCGCGACATGGGCATGGTCGCCGTCTGCTGGTTGACGATCCCGTGAACGCGGAACACCCGGTGATTGGTGATCACGAACCGATCCATGTGGGCGCTGTGAATGGCCCACACACACCGCACCATCAGGAGCAGCCCCGCGATCAGGAGCACCGGCCAGGCCACGCCCACCAGGGGCATCGCAAGGAAGATCGCCATGCAGAGGACCAGACCTCCCAGGGCCCAGGCCACGGCCATCGGGTGCTTGTGCACCTCGTCGACGATCTCTTCACCTTCGTCGATGAACAGGTGTCGGTCCACATCCGGGTGGAGAAAACGGGACAGGAACATCCGTCGGCTCGCCGTCAGCCGGACGCCAGGGTCGCGAAGAAGGTGAACAACGACTCGAAGGCGCCGAAGAAGCCCCGAACAGCATTCGCAGCGTCCGTCGGGCGGGTGATGAGATAGAAGAGGCAGAAGGCAATGACCAGGAAGATCAGGGCCTTCTGGAGAAACTCCTTCACGGCTGCATACCTCCGGGTCGGACTGCGGAAATCGGGAAGCGCAGTGCTGCGACTTTATTCCTACCGCATGCCCGGGACGTCATCTCGACGGCACGCCGGTCCGTCATCACCTGTTGAGGAGTTGATCCGCCGCCGAATAGGGATCGAGTCGACCGTCCCGCACCGCCGCCGCCAGATCCTCCAGGCCATCCCGGCCTCCGGTGTGGAATTCCCGCCGCACGGTGGCCAGGGCGAGGGCCTCGATCTCGGAACGGGCGCGCGTCAGGCGCCGCTGCGACCACTGTCCGCCGTCCTGTTGGAACTCCCGGTGTGCCTCGATCCGGTCGACCAGGTCGTCGATGCCCTCTTCCTGGCTCGCGACCGTACGCACGATCGGGGGCTTCCAGTCATCCGGACCGTGGGAATCGAGGGCGACCATGTTGCGGATCTCCCTGATGAGATTCTGGGCCCCGTCGCGATCGGCCTTGTTGACCACGAAGATGTCACCGATTTCCAGGATGCCGGCCTTGGCCGCCTGGATCCCGTCCCCCATCCCCGGAGCCAGCAGCACCAGGGTCGTGTCGGCGGTCGACGCGATCTCGACCTCCGACTGACCCACCCCGACGGTTTCCACCAGCACGACATCGAAGCCGGCGACATCGAAGACGCGCAGGGCCTGCGGCGCGGCCGTCGACAACCCACCGAGGTGGCCACGCGAGGCCATCGAGCGGATATAGACCCCGTCGTCCAGGGAGTGTCGCTGCATGCGGATCCGGTCGCCGAGGACTGCTCCCCCGGAGAACGGCGAGGACGGATCGACCGCCAACACCCCCACACGCAGGCCACGGGCCCGATAGGCACCGATGATCGCCGTGGTCGTGGTGGATTTCCCGACGCCCGGCGACCCGGTGAGACCGATGACGTGGGCCCGGCCCGTGTCACCGGCCATGAGCGCCATCAGGTGTCTCAGCTTCGGCGAGTTGTTCTCGACCAGGCTGATGAGCCGGGCGATCGCCCGCACCCGCCCGTTGCGGGCCCCTTCGACCAGGGCCACAAGATCCTGCGGCACTGCCGTCACCGTGTCGTTCATCCCTGCGTTCCTTCCCGCGTTGCTTCCGGCACCCGCACGATCAGAGCCTCCCCCTGGCCGCCGCCCCCGCAGTCCACGTCCGTCTCGACGCCATTGCGGACACCG
>CAZEVN010000105.1:8579-10738 GCA_964515145.1 uncultured Enemella sp. | reverse complement strand
CCCGCGGGACCACGCCGGTGGACAAGGACGCGGACCGGTACGTCGATGACCCCAAGGAGGAGCTGCGTCGCGCCGAGGGTTGACCCGCTCGGTGGACCCCGTCGACCGGCTGCTGCGGGACGAGTCCCCTGAGAGCGCCGAGGCTGTTGCCGTCAGGACCTCAAGCCAAGAAGGGCCACTGGGAATATGGCGGTCGCGAGGATCACGGCCGCCATGAGGAGGGGTATCCCGATCTTCACCGACACCGGCGCCTCCTTCGCAACGGGGTAGGCCTCGTGGCGCCTCGATTCGGCGCGGAAAGCGACTCCCACCGTCGCAATCGCCATCGCCAAGCCATGCGACAGGCCCGCCAAAAAGGAGAGTGTGCCGTAACGCTCCCACCCGCGGCCAAGGATGAGCGCCGAAGTGGGGCTGGTGCCCACCCAAAGCCACAACGAGAGGACGGCAATGACGAGACCGGAGATTATCGATGTGGCGACGGGCCGAATCACGGCAACTCGTTCGACGGGTACTCGGTCCCTGTCGGCGTGGCCGGCCTCGAAGCTGAAGGCCGCCTCGGCGCCCGGCGCCGTCCTGGGGTGTTCGCCATTGTGGCAGCCTACGCGATACCGACCGGCCGCTGCTCAGTCGGGGCTTCGATGTGCAGGCCGGGCCAGCCGGCCAGGTCGTGCAGGAGTTGCCGGTCGTGGGTCGCCACGACCAAAGCGCAGGTGGCCTGGTGCATGGCTTCGGTGAGGTCATCGACAAGGCCCGCGGAGAGGTGGTTGGTCGGCTCGTCGAGGAGGAGCAGGTCGGGCGCCTCGGCGAGGCACAGAGCCAGGTGCAGGCGTCGCTGTTGACCCTGGGACAGGCGGGACGCCGGCGTACGCCAACTGACCGCATCCAGCAGGCCCGTCCTCGACACGGACCTCCCGTCACGAGAATCCGGCGGGATAGCCGCGACGTGTCGCTCGGTGCTGGAGCCAAGCACACACGCCAGCCGCACTCGATAGCGCTGTCCTACCGACAGAGTGGACAGTGGGCGGTCCCGGTCCGAGCACGCATCGAGGCCGGCGAGAGCGATGTCCACCCGCCGCTGCGCGTCCCAGGCATCAAGAGCCGTCGCCAGGTCGAGTGCCCCGGCGTACGCGTCCTCGGCCCCTGCGCGCCTCTCCGCCAGGGCCGCAGTGGCGCTGTCAAGCTGCTCCAACGCGGCGAGAGAGTCGCTGATCGCTTCGTCGATCAGATGACCGACCGTCTCGTCACCCAGGACATCCAGGGCCTGCTCGACCATGGCGCTGGTCCCTACGCGACTGACCGTGCCGGAGTCCGGGGCCAGCAGGCCGGCTAGGACGTGGAGGAGGGTGGTCTTTCCTCTCCCGTTCTCGCCGACGATGGCCAGGCTGGATCCGGCCGGAACGACCACGTCCACGTCCTTCAGGACCTGCCGCTCACCGAGGCTGACGTTGACACCGTGGGCGCGGATGTGGGCGGAGCCACCCGCGGGAATGCCGCCCGAGAAGGGGGATTGCTTACGATAAAGGTTCTGCACTGTGCTCTCTTCGGCTCGTCATGGAGCCGGGCAGCACGAAAGGGCCGCCCGGCAGGGGCCAGGACGGCGTACAGAGGAAAAGGGAAAAGTCGACTCTGCCGCCGTCAGCGGCGAGCCCACAGCTTCATCGAGGCAATACCCAACATGTCGGCCAGCATAGCTCGGGTCTGCGGTGGTCTGGGCGGATCGCTAATCGATCCGTCACGCCAGCCTCTCGACCGTCACCTTGTTCCAGGCCAAGTCGGCAGGGTTGAGCACGACCTCGGTCTCGGTCCGTAGCCGGCGGATCAGCGGCAGGACGGCATCGAGCTCGCCTGCGACAATGCGGTCGGCGAGGGCGCGGGCCTCACGGCAACCTTCGCGCACGTGGCGCGAGAACGTGTCCTCCTCAGCGGGACGGACCTCCGGACCCTCGTCAGGCGCGGTCATGACCGCGGGTGCTCGCCCTTGATCACGAAGTAGGAGCCGCGAATGGTGCCGGCCAGCTTCGACTTCTGCCGCGCCCACTTGAAAGCGCTGAGCTCCTCGGGAGCGTCCATGCCGTCGGACAGCTTGAACCCGACCGCTCGCTTGCCTCCGTCCGCGCGCGTGTAGAGCACGTTGAGGCCGAGACCGGACTCATAGAACA
>CAZEVN010000105.1:6132-8479 GCA_964515145.1 uncultured Enemella sp. | reverse complement strand
CCAGATTGCGCAAGGTAGATCCGTACTGGACCGCGAGCTGGGCGTGACGAGCCTCATCGAGGCCGAGCCTCAGGGATTGTTCGTACGCGTCTCCTGCCTCGGCCTCGTAACCCATCGAGTCATACATGCCAGCGAGTTCGAAGGCTGCGCGGCCGTCGGTGGCGGGGCATTCAGCTGCAAGGCTGCGCATCATTGCGATGCCCTCGTCGCGCGCGAGCGAATCGAACCGATCCGCAAGGTGTCGTCCCCCTCGCCGGCGACGAGTCGTCGGGCTGCCAGGTCAACGTCCACTCGCAGTGAGCGGTCGCCGTTGGTGACTTCCCAGGCGAGGGTCGAGTCGGTTTTCTCGAGTACGCTCACGCGGCTCGTCGCCACCCACGCGTGTCGGCGGCGCCACCCGATGACACGTTGGTGCATTTCGAAGACGGACGACTCGTCCGTGTCCGGGTGCTCGGGCAGGGCACTGCGTACCTCGTCATCTCCACCCGCGCGGTCGTATTTGGTCCCCGTCCAGCCGAGCTCGTCGCCGTAGTAGATCGACGGACTGCCGGGCAGGGTCATCAGTGCGGCCAGGGCGAGGGCTGCGCCGTCCTCCCCGACGCGGGTCGCAATGCGGGTGACGTCATGGTTGCCGACGAAGGTCTGCGGGATGAAGGCGGCGGCGTACGCATCATGGCGCTCGATCGCGTGGGCGAGTTCCCAGGCATTGGTGTCAACGAGGCTGCTCCAGAGGGCCTTCCACAGCTCATACTGCGTGATGGTGGTGAGGCCTCCGTCGCGTACGAATTCCGCGTAGTCGCCGTGGATCACCTCGCCGAGCAGGATCACATCCGGGAACCGTTCGCGTACGCGCGCGGAGACGTCGGCCCAGAAAGAGTTGGGGACGCTGTACGCGGCATCCAGGCGCCAACCCGCGATGCCGCGCTCGAGCCAGTGCGTCATGACGTCGACGACCAGGTCCGCGACCGCTGGATTCGAGTGGTCGAGCTGGACGAGGTCGAAGTTCCCCTCCCAGCCGAGCGGGTGGCCATCGCGCCAGGCGATCATCTCCGGGTGCTCGTGAACGATCGGATGCTCGCGCGAAACGTGATTGAACACGCCGTCCAACATGACCGCGATGCCGCGCTCGGACGCCGCAGCCACGAGCTCGTCGAAGTCGGCCTCGGTGCCCAAGCGGGAGTCGATGCGGTGATGATCCACGGTGTCGTAGCCGTGCGTTGTCGACTCGAAGATCGGGCCGAGGAGCAGACCGTTCGCGCCCAACCGGACAACATGGTCGAGCCACGGCAGCAGCCGCCGCAGCCGGTGGGCTTCCTGATCGGATGCATCGCGCTCGCCGCGGATCGGCGCACCGCAGGCGCCCAGCGGGTAGACGTGCCACCAGATGGCGTGCTCAAGCATCGGTTGTCCTTTGTGATCGCGGCTCGGTATCCACCGACTCTAGATCTCGTCTCGGGCTGCCCATTCCGAGGGCCGGGTGCCGACGACTGATTGGGGCCTGAGCAGATAGCCGTCGGGATCCTGGACGAGGGATTGGCGTACGCCGACCTCGTCATCGCCGGTCCGGTACCACTGGACTTCGGGTTCCATGAACAGCGGCCAATTGGCCTCGGCCAACAGCTCGAGAACGGCGTCGAGGTTCGGCACTTGGATCTCCAGGTTCATCCCCCGGCCCAGGGGCGGGTCGAGCGCGGCGGTCTCCCAGCTCCGACCGGTGGCGATTTGGTCGAGCATCACATGCGCCTGACCCGAGCGTGATGTACGCGAAGCGCTCCTCGGGGCGGGCGTACTCAATCTCTAACCCGATCAGATCGCACCAGAAGCGCAGAGATTTCTGGAGGTCGCGTACGCCCAGCCCGGGCACCAGCCCCGGTCCGTCAGTCACAGGAGCATCCTTGCAGGATGCTTGACTGAGGCCATGGACAACTCCACCTTCCAGGCTGAGCCGGGCGTACAACTCAGCGGATTCCTCCGATGCGCCACGGACGACGAGGTCGCGATCGTGGCCGAACATCTGCCGCGTCACATCGAGTTGACGCGAGCAGAGCCGGGTTGTCTCTCTTTCGAGGTGATCCAGACCGAAGACCCGCGGGTCTGGTCGGTGGAGGAGCGGTTCACCGGCCCGGACGGGTTCCGTGCCCACCAGGCGCGGGTGGTCGCGAGTGAGTGGGGCCAAGCCACTCAGGGCATCCAGCGCGACTACGAAATCGTGGGTCTGGGATGACAGGGCCTGATCTGGAGGACTTCCGGGTGTAGCACCTGGCGCCTGCCCGATGCGCCGACTTGACGTCGAAGACCGGCGGCTACGATCGGGGCCACCGACCAGCGAGGGGGATTCCATGGGTGC
>CAZEVN010000105.1:2155-6032 GCA_964515145.1 uncultured Enemella sp. | reverse complement strand
GTGGTGCCCCCAACTGTGGCCCGCACGTCATGCATGAGGCGTACTCCCACGAGGTCAGCAGCGCCGGATTCTGGCCGGGTGGAGAGGGAGAAGGCATCTTCCTACAGAAGACCTACGAAGCTGCCGCTATCGCCGGAAACTGGGATCGGGCCTCACTCGAACGCACAGGAGATCTGCCATGACCTCGATCGTCGTCACCCGCGAACACAAGCCGAATCGCTTCGAGATCCGGGTGGACGGAGTGGTGGCGGGGTTCAGCCAGTTCATGGACGTCGGGTCGCAGCGGATCATGTTCCACACCGAGATCGACAAGCAGTTCGGCGGGCAGGGCCTGGCCACCAAGGTCGTGCAGGAGGCCCTGGAGCAGACCCGGGCCGATGGCCTGAGGGTCGTGCCGGTGTGTCCCTTCGTCAAGAAGCACCTGCGGAAGAATCCCGGGTTCGAGGACATCACCGACCGCGTGACCCAGGACGTGATCGACATGGTGATGAAGCCACGCTCGTGATCTGAGCAGACTCACGGGGGGATTCGGGCGATGGAGCGGAAGAACACGGTCGGCAGGACGGCCACCATCGTCGGTGCCGTCGTGGTTATCGGCGTGATCATCTGGATCGACATCGCCACCGGGCTGTGGCAGAACCTGGTGATCCTCGCGGGTCTCGCAGCCGGTCTGGTGTCGTTCCTGTTGACCACATTGGTGCTCGATCGGGTCCTCGCCCGCCATCAGGCGCGCCGCTGGGCACCGCTGAATCGGCTCGCTCTGTCGGAGTTCATGCATGCCATGGCCGATGAGGGCGCCAGTGAGATCTCCCGCGGTCACATCGTGATGCGCTCGCTGCCCGAGGTGCGGAGCGAACTGGGCAGTGAGCGGCTGCACCAGGAGTTGCACCAGTTGCGGGAGCAGGTGGTGAGTGAACGTGAACAGCTGGCGGTGGCCCTCAGTATGTGGGCCGAGTTCCTGACCTCGTCCGGTGACAACGAGACGATCCTCAATCATGCGGCGGGGATCGCGCTGAGGCTCGATGAGGTGCGCGATGCCGCCGTGGCGGTCGAACGTGAGGGCTCTCAGGAGACCCTCGCGCAGCTGCAGCGCGAGATCGACAACTGCAACCACCACTTCGTCACCATGGCCCAGGAACTGCATTCCCGCATCGAAGAAGAGCGCCGCCTGCTGGGCCGACACCTCTACGGGGGAGCTGACTGATCGTCGTGGTTGAGTGACGAGACGCGTACGCCCGGGTCCTCCTGTGGGAGGCCCGGGCACAGGGATCAGTGATTCGCGGTGGCTCAGAGGGAGAAGAGCGGGCCGGTGATGGTGAGACCCAGGTCCGGCACCAGGGCGAAGAGCGCGAACAGGGCGAGCGCGCCGCCCACCAGGGACAGGGTCTTGTTGAAGTGGACCTGCTCGTTCATGCGAGCCTCGCCCTCTTCCTTCCAGTAGCCGTGCATCAGGAACGGGATCGGGAGGATGGCAACGAGGAGCAGCAGGGCGCCGAGGTCGCCCCAGATGCCGAGCACGACCGAGAGGGTGCCGAGCGCCATGAGGATGCCGGAGCCGATCACGCTGAGCTTCGCGGCCGGGACGCCCTTGAACTTGGCGTAGGCGGCCATCGCCTCAGAGGACTTCAGGTGGCCGATCGCGGACGCGGCGAAGATGGCCACGAAGAGAATGCGGGCGATGAGAACGACGATATCCATGGTGGTGATGCCTTTCGAGCAAGTCATTGAAGATTCAACTAGAAGGTAACCGGCTTTGATTGATCCGTCAACTATTGCCATCGAAAAGTGGAACGATGCCTACGATGCTGGTGTGCGCCTGAGATCCCATCTGTTCGTCGAGCACGATCGCGTCGTCGCCGAGCGGCATCCCCTGGCCGATGAGGATGTGCACTTCTCGCGCGATCTGGTCGCGGCGGTGCTCGAGGACCTGACCCGTCCCGGCGACCGGGTGCTCGACCCTTTCGTGGGACTCGGAACGACCTTGCAGGTGGCCGAGGCGCTCGGCAGGTCCGCGGTCGGGGTTGAGATGCTGCCCGAGCGCTGCGAGATCGCGAGGTCGGTGGCACCCGGATCGCAGGTCGTGCAGGGGGAGGCGCGCGAGATCTCGCGCCTTGTCGATGGGCCTTTCGACCTCGTACTGACGTCCCCGCCGTATATGGCCATCGACGATGGCCCCGAAGACCCGCTCTCGGCCTACACCGGGTCGACGTCCTACGAGCGATACCTGGGGGAGTTGCGCGGCATCTTCGCGCAATGCCTCGATCTGCTCACGCCCCAAGGGCATCTCGTGGTCAACGTCGCCAACATCCACAGTGGCGAGCACTTCACGCCGCTGGCCTGGGATGTCGGTCGGATCCTCAACGAGGTGGGCCACCTCGTGCAGGACGTCTTCGTCTGTTGGGACCGGTCCTGGCATGACCTGGCAGGCGACTATTTACTCGTGGCCCGTCGTCGAAGAGGTTGGGGACTGGCCGCCGGACGCCCGCGGGCGCGGCCGTCGTCGTAGGCTGATGCATGGCCGCGATCCGATTCGTCGAACATCAGATCACCGCGCGGGTGCCCGAGTTGGGCCACGCCTCGAATGTCATCGATGCCGGGCTCACAATTCGCGTCGACCCGCTCACCGGGCACACCGCCCGCGTACTGGCCCAGGGCAAGCTCGCTCCTGCCGGGCCGGCGGATCTCTCCGAGCTCACAGCGACTCCGGCGTTCTGCCCGTTCTGTGAGGACAGGCTCGGGTCTGCGACCGGCCTGATTGATCCGTCGATCACGGACGAGGGCCGGATCCGTCGGGGTGTGAGCGCGGTGGTGCCGAATGTGCTGGCGTACTCGGAATTCTCCTCCGTCGGGCTCTATGACACCACACGCCACTTCGTGGGCCTGGATGAGCTGACTCCTCAGCTCATCGGCGATCTCCTGAGCGGCCTGCTGGCCTATTCCCGCGGCGTCGGGAGCCTGCGGCCGATGTGGCACTCGATCAATGCGAACTATCTGCCGCCGGCCGGCAGCTCCGTGGTGCACCCGCACGCCCAGACCGCACACGACGACATCGGCACGACGCTGCAGCGATCTCTTCTCGCCGCGACCCGGGCCTGGGACGGTCGCTCCTATTGGCGGGCTCTCATCGAGCAGGAATCAGGGGGACCGAGGTGGTTGGGTACGCGCGGTGAGGTGCACGTGCTCACGCCGTGGGCACCGATCGGTTTTCATGAGGTGTGGCTGCTCCTGCCGGACGTACGCGACATTGTGGATCTCGCCGACAGCCATTGCGCTGACATCGGCGTGGTCCTGTCCGGAATTCTGGCGGGTTATCACGGGCTCAATTCAGCGTCGTTCAACTGGGCGCTCTATGGCAATGGGCTTGCGCCGCAGGATGGTGACGGGCTGTTGCTGCGGGTGGTCGGTCGGTCGAATCCGGACCCGTTCTATCGCAGTGACGTGACCTATTTCGAGCGATTGCACGCCGAGGCCATGATCGATATGTCTCCCGAGGCTGTACGCCAAGCGCTCGCGCCTCAACTGGCGGGGATGCTCGACTGACGCAGATCCCGGAATCGCCGGTCAGGGATGAAGCTCAGCCTTGACTGATGGGGTACGCCGCGCAGCGGGCGCTCAATCGTCGACCCGGGTTGCAGCGCGGGGTCAGCGTGGTAGCCGGCGTCGCCATGATTCTGGTCGGCCTCGGCCTGCTGGGTGAACAGGTCGTCCACCTGATCCACCCGGCCTGACTGTCGCCGAGGCGGGCGTGGACCAGGTGCGTGCACCGGCTCAGCTGACGGTTGCGCTCGCGGCTGCGTCCGCGCGGGACAGGGAGCGGTAGACCGCCTCGAAGGTCTCGCAGACGTCATCCGGGATCGCGTAGTTGTCGGTGACCGCA
>CAZEVN010000105.1:0-2055 GCA_964515145.1 uncultured Enemella sp. | reverse complement strand
TGGGTTGCGGGTGTAGAGCCGGGCGCCGTGGGCATGGGCGGTGGCTGCGATCAGAAGATCCAGGACGCGTCTTCGGGGCTGTCGACCTGATTCCACGACGGCGGCGGCCAGTCGACCGTAGCTGGCTGCCACAGCTTCGTCGACCGGCAGCGGGTCGAAGCGTCGTTGGAGGATGCTCAGCCTTCTGAGTCGTTCGGCTCGGACCTCGGCTGACCTGGCGATGAGTATGCCAAAGTGCAACTCCGCGACGGTCGCCGCGCTGATGGCAAGAATGCCCGGGAGCGGAGTGACGTCGTGGGCGATAACGACACTGGTGTCGAGTACGCCCTTCGCCTCCGACATGTCCGGCGTCATTGACGGGTCCAGGGGTCTTCGAGGACGCCATCCACTTCGTCTCGATCGCGTTCCCAGTCAGGATCCCCCGGGCCGTCGAAGAGCTCGCCCAGGTCGGCCCAGGCGCGCCAGTGCGTTGAACGTGCCGGCACCAACCTTGCGCTCGCGCGACCGGCAACTGTGACCGTGATTTCTTCTCCCGCCTCCACGCGTCGTACCAGCTCCGACGCCTGTTGGCGCAGTTCGCGCAGACCCACCGTTCCCATGCCATCCAAGGTAGCACCTGTGCTATCCATGTTCATGGCTGTCAGCCGGCCTGTTCCTCCCGCAGCATCGGCGGGGTGAAGTCGCCGGGACGGATGCCGCGCTTGTCGGCATAGAACGCGCGGACGCGATCCATGTCGGCGGTGACATCGCCGGTGAGATGGATGGTGGGGCCGAACCCGGCGGTGCGGGTGGTCGAATCCACGAACCCAAGCACCAGCGGCAGCCCGGCCGCTCGTGCGATGCGATAGAACCCGGACTTCCAATGGGTGCCCCGGCCTCGCGTCCCCTCGGGTGTCACCACGACGAAGATCCGCTCGCTCGCGCGGACCCGGCGTACGACCTCGTCCACCAACCCCGCAGGGTTGGCCCGGTCAACGGGAATCCCGCCCAGCGCGCGCATGATCCCGCCGAACGGGAACTTGAACAGCGAGCGCTTGCCCAGCCATTTCGGCGAGAACCCGTGGCTCCACGAGATGGCGAGCATGACCACGAAGTCCCAGTTGGACGTGTGGGGGGCGCCGATGAGCACGGCCGAACCGGTGGCCGGCGGATCCTCGGAGCGCAGCCGATAACCCGACAGCGCCCAATAGCCGCGCGCGAGCAGCGGCCGGATCAGCATGCGCTCAGTCGTTCCGGGCAGCGCGGAGCCGCTCGTTCTCGGCGATGGTGTTGCGCTGGGTTTCGCGTTCGCGGATGAGCCATTCGGGCGGGTCGGCGAGGAGTACGCCGATCTGGTCGGCATTGAGCGGATCGATCAGACCGCCCCGGGCGAGGCCCGACTTCGACACCCCGAGCTTCGCAGCCACCACATCCCGCGGGAACGGCCCGTTGCGCCGCAGCTCGACCAACCACTCCGGCGGGTCCGCGCGCAGCGCATCCAGCTCGGCGCGGCTGATCGGCGTCGACTGGAACTCCTCGGGCGCCGCCGTCAGCAGGATGCCCAGTTTGCTCGCCGCGGTTGCGGGCTTCATCGTTTGGCTCACAGGCGCAGCGTACGCCCAAAGCCCGGGACATCACCGTGACTCCCGACCCTCGCCGCTGGGACAGCACCCCGGAGACGGTTGTCACGTCGCGACAAGGCGACTCCTTCGAGAGGACCTCCCATGAGCACCATCTCCACCAGCATCCCGACCCCAGCCGTTCGTCAGCGTACGTTCACCGGAGCCCGGGTCATCCTCGCCGTGACCGCTGCGACTTTCCTGTTCCACGTCGTTGCCGAACTCATCCACGCGGTGCAACTCCCGCAACTGCGTCCGGACCTGCTCGGCAACGTGGTGCTGGTGTTCGTCTGGTCTGCAGCGGGCGCGCTCGTGGCGCTCGGCCTCGTGCGATTGGGCAGGTCGGTGCCGACGGTGATGGCATGGGTCATGACGGTTCTGGCCATGGCGACGGCGATGCCCCTGTTCTGGAGCTCGATCCCGGCCAGCCTGGCTGCTGGGGCTTTCGCCCTGCCGC
>CAZEVN010000104.1:0-10789 GCA_964515145.1 uncultured Enemella sp. | reverse complement strand
GCGTCGGGGTGGGAGAGGGCGTGGGTGCCGCCACCTCCGTGGGTACGCCGGATGTCACGTTTCCGGGTGTGGGCTCCACAACCGGCGGAGACGCCGTCGAACTCCCACAACCCATCACCAACAACGCCGCCAGCGCGGCGGCGACTCCGCGTACCCTCATCGAGACCTCCCCATCCGCCCCGGAATCTACCCTCGGAGAGGCCGCAATCTCTGTCCGAACCCTGGATCTCGTGGCGTGTTAGGTTGATTTTCTGTCGACCCCACTGGAGATGGCATGACCGATTTCGATCCGGATCTCAAGGGCACCTGGGTTGCCGACCCGGCCCATTCCTCCATTGGTTTCGTGGCCAGGCACGCCATGGTGACCAAGGTGCGAGGTGACTTCACGGACTATTCGGTGACGATCGAGGCAGTCCCCGATGACCTGGAGAAGTCCACCGTGGAGGTCCGTCTGCGAGCGGCGAGTCTCGACACCCGCAACAACGATCGCGACACCCACCTGCGTTCGGCCGACTTCTTCCATGTCGAGAGGTGGCCCGAGATCGTGTTCCGCTCGACATCGGTCGAGGAAATCGATGAAGGTGCCCTGATGGTGACCGGTGACCTCACCATCCGCGACGTCACCAAGCGCATCACGGTCCCGGTGGATTTCACCGGTTTCAGCACCGACCCGGTTGCGAAGACACAGCGCGCCGGCTTCGAGGGGAGTCGACGTGTGAATCGTCGTGACTTCGGGCTGGAGTGGAATGTGCCCCTGGATACGGGCGGTGTGCTCGTGTCGGAAAAGATCACCATCCAGTTCGAGGTCTCGGCAGTTCCCAAGGATGCTGTGACTTCCCCGGATGTCGAGTCCGAATAATCCCTTCGTCCGAAATCCCCCCTTCGGAGGTCTCATGCCCAGCGCGGTCCCCCACGACGACGCCCTTACCCCCCGATCGATTCGCCATGCGGAGTTCTCCACCCGGCAGCGCGGTTTCTCCCGCGAGGAGGTGAACGACTTTCTGGCCGAGGTGTCCGAGGCCTGGAGCGAGGCGCTCAGCGAGAACAAGGACCTGCGCCGTCGACTCGCCGAGGCCAATGAGGCTGCCAACAAGGCGGCGCTCCGGGAACAGGAGGCCCGCGCCGAGCTCGAGAAGCTCAACAGTTCAGGCCCGACGGGCTCGCGGCCCGTGGCGGGGGTCAGCTCCCAGAACATGCAGGCGACGGTCATCCTCACCCGAGCACAGGAGATGGCCGATGCCCTGGTCTCCAATGCCAAGGAAGAGGCCCGTCAGCTCGTCGAGGACGCGTCGAAGGTCGACTCCATCGACTATGTGCGCACCTACGCCAAGATCACGCACGAGCAGATGAAGACCGTCGTCGATCAGCTCGCGCGCAACCTCGACCTGCTCGGTGAACTCGCCAACCAGGACAATCGCGCCGCGACGTGGGAGTCGCTCAAGCACTGACGCCCGGGCTCACTCCAGCTCGACGAGCGCCTGTCCGCCCTGAACGGCATCGCCGGCTTCGACGTGCACAGCGGAGACCATCCCTGCGGACGGCGCGGTGATCTCGGTTTCCATCTTCATGGCCTCGAGCACGACCAGCACCTGGTCGGCCTCGATGGTGTCCCCCGCCTTGACGAGGACACGCGCCACCGATCCGGCCAACGGTGCCACGACTGCGTTCTTGCTCGCGCCCTTGACCGACGCCGAGGTGGGTGCCGTCGGTGTCGGGCCGGGGTGGCGTACGCCGGTCTGCAGCAGTGAGCCCAGACCGGGCTGCTCGTCCGGCTCGACCTCGACGTCGACGCTGTAGGCGGTTCCGTTGACAACAACTTTCAGCTTCATGGGTGTGCTCCGGTTCAGCGAAGGGGGGATACGGCGCGGCTCTGCACGGCCTGGCGGCCATGCTGGGCCCACGCGCCCGGGCGGGAGAAGTGGATGGCGCGGATCTTGGCGCGGTGACCGAGAAAGGCCGCAACGGCAGCCGAGATCGCGAGGAGGTCCTCCTCGGGGATCTCGCGAGCCGCCTCCAGCTCGGCGAGCCGGCCCTCGATCGAATCGAGCCGGTCGCCCAGAGCGCGCAGGAGGTCGGTGACTTCGGCCAGGGTGGGTTCGGATGTCATCGTTCGCTCCCTCGATCAGGCCGGCCCGAGGCCGTGCTTCTTGGCGGGTCGTAGCTCGCGCTTGGAGACCAGGACCTCCAGCGCCATGGCCACCTCGCGACGGGTATCGGCGGGGTCGATGATGTCGTCGACGAGGCCCCGGGATGCCGCCATGAACGGCGTCGAGAACGTCTCGCGATAGAGCGTCACCATCTCGTCCCGCTTGGCCTGCGGATCCTCGGCCGCCTCGATCTCGCGACGGAAGACCACATTGACCGCGCCCTCGGCGCCCATGACCGCGATCTCTGCGGTCGGCCAGGCGAGGACCTTGTCGGCACCCAGGTCCTTGCCACACATGGCGAGATAGGCACCGCCATAGGCCTTCCGCAACACCACGGTGATCTTGGGCACGGTCGCGGCCGAATAGGCATACAACATCTTGGCACCGTGGCGGATGATGCCGCCGTGTTCCTGGGCGACGCCGGGGAGAAAGCCGGGCACATCCACGAACGTGAGCAACGGGATGTTGAACGCGTTGCAGAACCGGATGAAGGTGGAGGCCTTGTCGGAGGAGTTGATATCGAGTACGCCCGACATCACCTGTGGCTGGTTCGCGATGATCCCGACGGTTCGGCCGGTGATGCGGGCGAACCCGACGACGATGTTCTGCGCATAGCCCTCCCGCACCTCGAGGAAGTCACCGTGATCGACGATCTGGGCGATGACATCGCGGACGTCATAACCCTTGCGCCCTTCGACGGGCACGATCTCACGCAGGGTGGCATTGGGCTCCACGACATCGTCCGGCTCGACGATAGGCGGGTCCTCGGAGTTGTTCTGGGGCAGGAAGCTGAGCAGCTTCTTGGCGATCAGCAGCGCGTGATGATCGTCATCGGCAACGAAGTGGACCACGCCCGACTTCTGCATGTGGGCATCCGGGCCGCCGAGTTCGGTCTGGCTGACCTGTTCACCGGTGACCTGCGAGATCACACCGGGGCCGGTGATGAACATGTGGGCCTGGCGCGTCTGGATGATGAAGTCGGTGAGGGCCGGCGAATAGACCGCGCCACCCGCGCACGGGCCGGCGATGATCGAGATCTGCGGCACTGCGCCCGACAACAGCACGTTGTTGAAGAACACCCGGCCATAGCCCGACAGCGAGTCGATGCCCTCCTGGACGCGCGCGCCGCCGGAGTCGTTGATGAAGACGAACGGCGTACCCGTCTTGATCGCCGCTTTCTGCATCTCCACGACCTTGTTGGACTGCACCTCGCCGGCCGAGCCACCCATGACAGTGAAGTCCTGGGAGGCGATGTGGACGGGTCTGCCGAGGACGGCTCCAGAACCGGTGACGACGCCGTCGGCGGGTGCCTCGGCGGTGTCCATGCCGAAGTGGGTGGTCCGGTGTTTCATGAACAGGAACGACTCGGTGAACGAGCCAGGATCACAGAACTCGTCGATGCGCTCGCGCGCGGTCAGCTTGCCCTGATCGTGTTGTTTGGCAATGCGCTTCTCGCCACCGCCGTCGCGCAGCCGATCGCGTTCGGCGGCGAGGAAGTCAAGGCGTTGTTGCATGCTGGGAAGTTCGGTCGCCATGGGGTGTGGCCTCCTCAGGCGGGCTCGACGGAGACGGTCGACGAGCGGTCGCCGATCGTCACCTTGTAGCGGATCGGCTCGCGCACGGCCTTGCTCGCGCCGCTTTCGCGTTCGGCATCCGCAGCGATCTGCTCAGCCGTCCGGCCGACATTCTTCGGGCCTTCGGGGCGAGCCTTGAAGAAACCCGGTGCGACGCCGGGGAACATGGCGTTGGTGAGGACGTCCTCCTCCGAGCCGTTGTTGCCCTCGATGTTGGTGCCCTCGATGACGAGCTTGTCCCACTCGGGTTCGAGAGTGTCGGCGGGGCGTACCGTGATCGGGTCCTTCTTCGTCTGCTTGCGCGCGATCTCCACCACCTCGGTGTTGCGCTCGCCGATGCATTCGCCGTAGTAACCCAGCATCAGGTCGGCGAACTCACCGGTGAGCACCTTGTAGCGCCCCATCAGCACGTTGAACACCGCCTGGGTGCCGACGATCTGGGACGAGGGGGTGACCAGCGGCGGATAGCCGGCGTCCTCGCGTACGCGCGGGACCTCTTCCATCACTTCCTTGATCCGGTCTCCGGCGCCCTGGGCCTTGAGCTGGGACTCCATGTTGGAGATCATGCCGCCGGGGATCTGGGACTTGAAGATCTCGGTGTCGACGGTCGTGATGGCCGACATGAACTGCTTGTATTTGGGCGTGATGCCCGCGAAGTGATCGCGGATCCGGATGAGCCGGTCCTGGTCGATGTCGGTCGTGTAGCCGGTCCCCTCGAGCATTTCGATGACCGACTCGGTCGGGTTGTGCCCGGGGCCCATCGACATGGACGAGATCGCGGTGTCCACCACGTCGGCACCCGCCTCGATCGCCTTCATCAGCGCGACCTGGGTCACGCCGGTCGTCGCATGGCAGTGCACGTTGATCTGGGTGTTCTCGCCATAGGTGCCCTTGATGGCCTTGACGATGTCGTACGCCGGCTGGGGCTTCAGCAGCGCGGCCATATCCTTCAGCGCGATCGAATCAGCGCCCATGTCGAGGAGTTGGCCGGCGAGGGTCACATAACGCTCGGTGTTGTGCAACGGCGAAACCGTGTAGCAGATCGTGCCCTGGGCATGACCGCCGACCTTCTTGACCGCCTGCATCGGATGCGCGAGGTTGCGCGGGTCGTTGAGTGCATCGAAGACCCGGAACACGTCCATGCCGTTCTCGGCCGACTTGGCGACGAACTTCTCGACGACGGTGTCCTCATAGTGGCGATAGCCGAGCAGGTTCTGCCCGCGCAGCAGCATCTGCAGCTTGCTGTTGGGCAGCAGCTTGCGGAACGTCCGCAGCCGCTCCCACGGGTCTTCGTTGAGGAAGCGGATGCAGGCGTCGAACGTCGCGCCACCCCAGCACTCCACGCTCCAATATCCGGCGGCGTCGATGTCGGCACACGCATCGACCATGTCTTCGAGAGCCATGCGCGTGGCCATCAGGCTCTGATGCGCATCGCGTAGGGCCAGTTCGGTGATTCCGATCTTTCGCTGCTCCATGGCTCAATCCTCACACTTGGCGGGCCAGCAGGTTTCGCACCCCCAATGCTGCCTGCCGAGCCGTGGGGAGTAGGTTGAAACGAGGAATTTTCGCCTGTTCCTGCCTCTTTCGCAGGTTGACTTCGTGCAGAGCCAAGCCGAGTCGGTCATTTCTTGGCGGGCTACCATTGGCCCAGTGGGGTGGATCAAACGAGCCGCTGGGGTCGGCATTGCCGGCCTGGCGGTCTGGGCTGCAGTAGCCGTCTGGGCCTTCCGATTTCCTTCGGTGGATCCACCGGCCCGGACCGACGCCTATTTCCTGCTCTCCTCCAGCGGCGGACTGGCGGCTTTCCAGGCGGGCCTGGACGACTACCCGAAGGATGCCGCGATCGTCCTGTCCACTCCGGACGAGTTGCGCGCCCTCCCGGCCTATCAGAAGGCCTGCGCCCGGACAGATCGAGAAATCCATTGCATCAGCCCCGTGCCGGTCACTACTCAGGGGGAGTCGATCGCGTTCGCCGCACTAGCCCGCGACCACGGGTGGCAGTCGGTCACGGTCATCAGCCAGGTGTCCCACACGACGCGAGCGCGGATGCTGATCCAGCGCTGCTTCCCGGGTGAAGTCCGCATGGCACCGGAGGACACCGAACACGGAATCATCTGGGCTCGGTCCCTCGTCTATGAGACCGGCGCCAGCATCAAGGCCCTGGTGCTGCGCGGGTGTGATTCGGACGAGGCCAATATCTAGAGCGGCTCGGGACAGGTCCCGGGTTTCCGGGGGACCGGCCTCCTGGCACCTGTGGTTTCGATGGCCCCCGGTGGATCTTCGGTGCCCCGGTCCGAGCTTGGTCATCTGCGACACGCGGGGCAATCGCGGGCGACGTGCCAAATGGCGCGAGTTCATGAGGGGCGCGCGGTGTCGGATGCGAAGTCGTGCCATCTGGCACGCTGCGATCTGCCCGTCAGCGTGTCGGGGGGGGACGGACGAGGATGTGGTGGGGTGCTTGTGCGAGGGTGCACCTCCGGCGCAGTCCTGGGCCAGGGTTGCCCGCCAATGAGCGTGCATTTCGCTCTTCAGCTCCCGCTCACGTCTTGAGCTCGCGCCCCACCGCGTACAGCTTGTCCACCCGTCTTGAGCGCCCCGTGCACCGGGGGCGGAGTCGGCGAGGACGAGCTGGATGGAATTCGGGCTGAGGCAGCGCAAGCTCAAGCGGCCAAGGCGCGCTGACTACTGCAAACGAACGCTGAATGGGCGTTCTGTGCCCCGATTTCATGTCCTCCGTGGGTTCGACAGGGTTGGTACGCCTGCGCTGCGGGAGGGCAAGCTGAATGGAACCCATCGTGTCGACCATCCCGCTGAGTCAGTCCTTGCGCCGAATGGTCGGGACCCGCTTGCGGAACTCCTCCTGGAACAGATCCTGCACGGCCTTGGAGTCGAGCGCCCCGTCAACCGTGCGGAGCGTTCCACCGGCAGCCTTCTGACACACCACGAGCCACGCCTGGCCCATGGTGAAAGTGAAACTGGTCGCGACGCCGGCCGATACCACTCCCCCGGCTACCGTTCCGGCGCCCGGAATGAGTTTGAGCAGGTTGGTGAAAAGGGCGCGGCCACCAATGGTCGCGGCGGAGGTGGAGGCGACGGCCATCATCGCGGCGCGGTCGAACCGAATGCCATAGAGGTGGGCGATGCGCGCCATCATCGACAACTGGATCGGAACAAGCATCGCCGCATCGGAGAACGGGATCGGCGTCGCGGCCGCGGCCGCAGCACCGGTGGCCGCAGTGGCTATCGCCCGGTTCGCTTCCTTGGCTTTCGCGGAAAGATCGACCTTCTGCGCGGCGGCGAGGGCGCCGTGGACCGCTTCGGGTGCAACGTGAAACGTCGCCCGCATGAGGTCGATCAAGCCGTGTTCGGGCTGATCAGAGAACTGATCCCTCAGAGCGTTGGTCAGGAAGGGGCGGCCACCGAGAATCGGGAGCTGCAACGACTCGATGTGCCGGGCCAGGGTCACCGCATCCGGGTGGTATTGATCGTTGCGCCGCGGCACCTGGGTGAGGACCACGATGACGGGCAGGCCGAGTTCGTGGAGGTGCCGGATGAACTCGGCCTCAGCCTCTTCGAAACGGCGATCCAGGCCGCGTACGCAATACCACGCCACGTGGACCTGGTCGGCCAATGGCTTCTTGCGCATCTCCTTGACCATCTTGTCCAGGTCGGAGATCAGCGCCTTGTTGTCCCGGCCCACCTCGAGGCCCTGGGTGTCGACGATGCCCAGCCGGCCACGACGGTCGAGATAGAGGTGGCTGCCCTTGGTGACGGGCTCCCCGATCCCGGTGGCCGCGACGTTCTCGCCGAAGACGGCATTGAGCAGCGTCGACTTGCCGACTCCCGTCTTGCCGAAGATCGCGAGATTGAACCGGCCGAGGAGATCGTTCTGGCGTTCGAACTCTGCACGGAAGCTATCGGTGAACCACTGGGACACGGGTTCAGGCTAGCCGGGCTCCCGAAGCCGACGGGGAACGCCTCAGGAGTCCCCGCCGAAGAGGTCCCGCGAATAGACCTTGTCGGCCACATCGGACAGCTCGTCGCTCATGCGGTTGGCGAGGATCACATCGCAGCGCGACTTGAACTCGTCGAGGTCCTTGATGACCTCGGAGCGATAGAACTCCGTCTCCTCGAGCAGCGGTTCATAGAGCACGACGGGAATGCCCTTGGCCTTGATCCGCTTCATGATCCCCTGGATGGAGGAGGCCCGGAAGTTGTCGGAGCCCGCCTTCATGGCCAGCCGATAGATGCCCACCACCTTCGGGTTCCGGTCGATCACGTCGAAGGCGATGAAGTCCTTGCGGGTCGAGTTGGAGTCCACGATGGCCTGGATCAGGGTCTGGGGCACGTTCTGATAGTTGGCCAGCAACTGCTTGGTGTCCTTGGGCAGGCAATAACCGCCATAGCCGAACGACGGGTTGTTGTAGAAATGCCCGATCCGGGGGTCCAGGCCGACGCCCGAGATGATCTGGCGGGTGTCGAGCCCGTGCGTGGCGGCATAGGTGTCGAGCTCGTTGAAATAGGCCACTCGCATGGCCAGGAACGT
The DNA here is from genome assembly GCA_964515145.1 of uncultured Enemella sp. GTDB lineage: Bacteria > Actinomycetota > Actinomycetes > Propionibacteriales > Propionibacteriaceae > Enemella. The sequence continues at coordinate 2,522 of CAZEVN010000104.1, read as the reverse complement.
GTTGGCGAAGAGCTTGACCGCCTCGGCCTCGGCCGCGCCGGTGAACAACACCGGGGTGTCGTCATCCAGCGAGGCTTCGGCCAGCAGCCCGGCGAAGGCCTCGGCCTCCGGACCCGGATCGGCGACCACGATCCGCGAGGGATGAAGGTTGTCATACAGCGCCCGGCCCTCGCGCAGAAACTCGGGCGAGAACAGGATCGTGATGCTCGGGAAGTCCTGGCGTACCCGGGCCGTGAAACCGACCGGAATGGTCGACTTGACCACCGCAGTGGTCCCGGGGGCATTCTCCGCGACCGTGCGCAGCACCGACTCCACCGTCGAGGTGTTGAAGAACTGGGTGTCGGGGTCATAGTCCGTCGGCGTGGCCACAATCACGAAGTCGGCACCCGGCAACGCCTCGACGAGCTCGGTGGTGGCCGACAGGTTCAGCTGCTTGATCGCGAGGAAGTCCGAGATGTCCGGATCGACGATCGGTGAACGCCCTGCCGCGATCTGGGCAATTCGGTCGGCGTTGATGTCCACTGCGACGACTTCATGTCGCTGGGCGAGGAGCACTGCGCTCGCCATTCCGACATAACCCATCCCCACGACTACGATTCGCATGCTCCGCACGCTATCCGAGGGAGTCGGGTCAGCCGCGCCGGTTCCGGTTCCAGAGCCACCAGGCGATGCCGACAAACAGGAAGACGCTCCAGCCGCGGCCATCGATGACGTTGAAGATCACGAACGACGCCACGATGCCGATGATGATCCAGACCCACGTCTGGTTCAGCCGCGATCCCCGCTTCTCCTGCGGTTGCTGATAGGGATAAGCCTGATTGTGCTCATGGCCCGAAGGCGGCGGATAGGCCGGATAGTTGCTCGGCGGTTGATGCTGCTCGGCGGGCTGGTCGGCGTACCCCTCCGGGAAGCCCGACCCCGGCCTCGGGGCCGGCTCCGGACCACGGGGATAGGTCTTCCACTCCTGGGGACCCTCGGGTTCGCTGGGCTTCTGACTCATGCCCGACCTCACTCTCGGCACGTCGGCAACGCTTCCATCCTATGTCCGCCCCTTGCGGAGATTACTTTCCGGCAACCTCCGCGCCCTAGACTCCGGACGTCATCCAACAGGAAGTTACGCGTATGCCCGTCCGTTCGGACCTTCGAAACGTCGCCATCGTCGCCCACGTCGATCACGGCAAGACCACTCTCGTCGATGCCATGCTGTGGCAGTCAGGCGCATTCCGCGAAGGCTCGGCGGTCGACAACCGGGTCATGGACTCGATGGATCTCGAGCGCGAGAAGGGCATCACGATCCTGGCCAAGAACACCGCCGTGCATCACACGATGGCGGACGGCCAGAACGTCACGATCAACATCATCGATACGCCCGGCCACGCCGACTTCGGTGGCGAGGTCGAGCGCGGCCTCGAAATGGTCGACGGCGTCATCCTCCTCGTGGACTCCTCGGAGGGCCCGCTCCCCCAGACTCGCTTCGTATTGCGCAAGGCCCTGCAGAAGAAGCTGCCGCTGATCCTCGTGGTCAACAAGGTCGACCGCCCGGATGCCCGCATCGACGAGGTCGTCGAAGAGACCTATGACCTGTTCATGGACCTCCTCGACGAATCGTTCGACGATTCGGTGCTGGATTTCCCGGTCGTGTACGCCTCCGGCAAGGCCGGCCGTGCCTCCCTCACCAAGCCGAACGACGGTGAAATGCCGGACTCGGAGAACCTCGAACCGCTGTTCGAGACCCTGATGACGACGATTCCGGCACCGGCCTATGAAGAGGGCGCGACGCTCCAGGCGCACGTCACCAACCTCGACGCCTCGCCCTATCTCGGCCGCCTCGCGCTGCTGCGCATCGTCGCGGGAGAACTGCACCGGGGCCAGAACGTCGCCTGGTGCAAGGCCGACGGCACGATCCAGAACGTCAAGCTCTCCGAGCTCCTCATGACGGAGGCGCTCGAGCGCAAGCCCGCGGAATGGGCCGGCCCCGGCGACATCGTCGCGATCGCCGGCATCCCCGACATCACTATCGGTGAGACCATCTCCGACCCGGAGAACCCCAAGCCGCTCCCGCTCATCACCGTCGACGAGCCGTCGATCTCGATGACGATCGGCATCAACACCTCCCCGATGGCCGGCAAGTCGGGCAAGAATCTCACCGCCCGCCTCGTGAAGGCCCGCCTCGACCAGGAACTCATCGGCAACGTGTCGATCCGCGTCAACCCGACCGACCGCCCCGACACCTGGGAGGTCCAGGGCCGTGGCGAGCTGCAGCTCGCGATCCTCGTCGAGATGATGCGCCGCGAGTCCTATGAACTGACCATCGGCAAGCCCCAGGTCGTCACCAAGGAGATCAACGGCAAGCTGCACGAGCCCGTCGAGCGCCTCACGGTCGATGTGCCCGAGGAGTTCGTCGGCACCGTCACCCAGATGATGGGCACCCGCAGGTCGCGCCTGGAACAAATGGTGAACCACGGCACGGGCTGGGTGCGGATGGAATACATCGTCCCGGCGCGTGGCCTCATCGGCTTCCG
>CAZEVN010000103.1:0-10951 GCA_964515145.1 uncultured Enemella sp. | reverse complement strand
TTCCGAGGTCGGCCCACTGGGGCGCGTTCATCTGGCGATCGACATAGACGAACAGTCCGACGGGCGCATCGAAGAACAGATAGTTGCGGGCGAACTGGCGCAGGCGGGCAGGCTTGTCGGTGCGCGGGATGCCGAGGAGTTCATAGAGCATCTCGCCGTTGCGGAACCGTCGCTCGCGATAGGGAGATTTGAGCGGGGACGGATAGAGGGGGAACTCCGGGCTCGGCTCCGGGGCGTGCGGGTCGGTGAGCCGCGCGATCATGCGGGCCTTGAGGTCGGCCATCGCGGTGCCGCGGACGACGGTGACGTGCCAGGGCTGGAGGTTGCCGCCGGAGGGAGCGTACGCCGCATCGGCCAGCAACCGGCTCAACAGCTCGGGGTCGACTTCGCGGTCCGTGAACGCGCGGATCGAGCGGCGGGCATGGACGGCATCGCGGACCTCCATCAGGGCTCCTGATGCTGCCCGAACTCGGGTGACCGCTTGGCGAGGAAGGCTCGGACGCCCTCGAGGGCATCCGGGTCACGGGTCGCGTCGGTCATCGTGCGGGCCTCGAGGGCGAGCTGGGTCTCGAGGTCGGCAGTGGCCGCAGCGCGCACGGTGCGCTTGATGCCGGCCTGCGCGCCGCGGGAGCCTGCAACGAGACGGCTGACGATCTTCTCGGCCTGCGCGTCGAGTTCGGCGGCGGGCACCACGCGGGCGACCAGCCCGAGGGCGTACGCCTCGTCCGCGGTGAGCACGTCGTTGAGGAGAGCCAATCGCAGGGTCCGATGGAGGCCGATGCTGCGGGCGAGGAGGCCGGTGCCACCGTCGCCGGTGAGCCCCACCCGCGTATAACCGAGCGTGAACGCTGCGGTGTCGGCCGCGATGACGAGGTCGGCGGCCATGGCGAGCGGGAAGCCGATGCCAGCCGCGGTGCCCTGGACGACGCTCACGACGATCATGTCGGAGCGGGTCAGGTCACCGATGATGCGGTGGGCGTGGGTGGCGAGTTCGTTCATATAGTCCGGCAGGTTGTCCGCCTCCGCGAATCCGGCCAGATCGCCGCCCACGGAGAAGAATCGCCCCTCGGCCCGCAGGACGAGAACGGATGCCTGGTCGTGGTCGGCGCGGCGTACGGCTTCGGACAGCGCCTCCGCGGTCGCCGGCGCAAACGAATTGCCTGCGTCCGGGTTGGCCAGGGTGATCCAGGCGGTGCGATCGCGGAGTTCGTAGTTCACCAGTGCCATCGCGTCTCCTTCGCCAGCGTCCGCGAACCAGACTAGCGAGGCCCCATCCGGATCGCGCCGTCGAGTCGAACAACCTCACCGTTGAGCATCGGATTGGCCGCGATCTGGGTGACGAACAGGCCGAACTCGGCCGGGTCTCCGAGTCTCTGCGGGTGGGGCACCTGGGCACCGAGCGCGGTCATGGCCTCCTCGGGCAAACCGGACAGCAAGGGGGTCTTGAACAGTCCCGGCGCGATCGTGACCACGCGGATGCGGTGGCGGGCGAGCTCGCGGGCAAGCGGCAGGGTGAGTGCGGCGACGCCACCCTTCGACGCCGCGTACGCAGCCTGGCCCAACTGTCCCTCGAACGCCGCGATCGACGCGGTGTTGACGATGACTGCCCTGTCCTCGGCCTCAGTGGCGGTGTGTTCCACGATCGCTTTGGCTGCGAGCCGGGTGACGTTGAACGTGCCGAGGAGGTTGATCCGGACAACGCGCTCGAAGACCTCGAGCGGAAAAGGTGTCCCGTCACGGTCGAGCAACCGGGCCGGCGTGGCGATGCCGGCGCAGTTGACAACGATGCCCAGGTCACCGATGCCAGTGGCTCGGTCGAGGGCTCGTTGCACGTCCTCGGGCTGGGTGACGTCACCGGCTTCGAGCGTCGCATTGTCGCCGAGCGCGGCGATGGTCTCCTCCGCGGACGTCGAGGGGAGATCAAGCACAACGACGCGCGCCCCGTGGTCAACGAGGGCGCGCGTCGTGGCAAGGCCGAGACCGGAGGCGCCTCCGGTCACCAGCGCCGTGCGACCGTGGATGTCCATTTGGTCGCCGGTCAGTGACTCAGTGGAACGAGTCGCCGCAGGCGCAGGAGCCGCCGGCGTTGGGGTTGTCGATCGTGAAGCCCTGCTTCTCGATGGTGTCGACGAAGTCGATGGTCGCGCCACCGAGATAGGGCGCGCTCATCCGGTCGGTGACGACGTTGACGCCGCTGAACTCGTTGACGACATCGCCGTCGAGCTGGCGGTCATCGAAATAGAGCTCATAGCGCAGGCCCGAGCAACCGCCCGGCTGCACCGCGATGCGAAGCGTCAGGTCGTCACGGCCCTCGCGCTCAAGGAGGTCGCGCACCTTGCCTGCGGCCTCATCGGTCAGGATCACGCCGGACGTCGTGGTCGCCTCGGTCATATCTGCCTCCATATGGATGTCTCTGTGGGTCAGGCAATCCTAACCCGCTGGTGTGACAACACCAGTTCTGTGGCCATTGTTCCCGTTCGGCCGAAAGAAATCACCACGACCAGGTCCGCGCGATCCGCGCAGCGACCTCGGTGAGCTGTTCCGCGGTGACATCCCGGCCGGTCGGGGCGTCGGACATGGCGTTCGGGGTGTCAGTCGGCTGGACCGGGTATGCCGACTCCACCCCCATCGTCCGCATCTCCCGCGAACCGATGACGACCGTGCCCGCGAGCGCGATGCAGGGCCGCATGGCCGTCTGGGCCATCTCGGCGATGAACTGCATGACCCCTCCCCCACGCGAGCCGAAGTCGAACGAGGACGACCCGGTGACCACGAGTTCGGCCACGTTCACCGTGTCTTCGAGGCCGACGAGTTCGGCGCAGGCCTCCGGGCCGGTCAGGATCGTCCCGCCGAGGGCCGCGATCGCGTACGCAGCCCCTCCCGCTGCACCGGCCCCCGGGAGCGCCGAGGCCTCCGGATTGACCAGCGCGGCCAACCGCTCGAGCGCGGAGTCGGCCGCCAGCATGTCGGCGGGGTCGGTGTTCACGTCACGACCGCGGAGCGAGGTGACGCCGCGGAGGCCGAGGAGGTGTTGTTCGGCTTCGGTCGAGGGCACGATGGCCACCAACTCGGTCTCGCCGATCAGCTCCCGAACCCGGGACAGGTCGAGGTGCGTGATACCGGCCAGGCCGGCGTACCCCTCATCGAGCGGAGCATCCGCCACCGCACCCAGACCGCTGAGAATGCCCGCGCCGGCGTCGTGGCAGTGGAGGCCACCGAGGTCGAGATAGAGGCGCTCGGTGCGGTGATGGGTGAGGAGATCAGCCATGGCGCGACCGAGGGCGATCGAGGAGGCAGTGGGGTCCAGCCCGCGCCGCGGCTCGATCTCGAGTGGTTCGGCGGCGATCAGCGAGATCTCGGGGGTGACGAAGCGGGAGACCATTTGGGCATCCGGTTCGCTGACCAGCTCCAACTCGGCCTCGGCGTGATCGGCGATGGCCTGGGCGAATCCGTCACCAGCTTCGCCGAGAGCCACCACGGCGAGTTGCGCACCGGGTTCGGCCTGCAACCATCCGGCAGCAATCGCCCGGCCCGCCGTGGCGGATGAAAGGGCGCCGATCCGATCGGTGGCAACGAGTATGCGCATGTGGGGAGCCTCCGTGTATGGCCTGAAAGGGCTTTAACCCAAAACTCTACGCCGGACGTCGCTGGCCTGATCGGGAGTGGGGCCTAGGTTTGGGTCCATGGCAGCAGAACGTCTCTCCCGCCGCTGGCTCATCATTTCGGCTGTGGTGGCGCTCGCCGCACTGCTCGGGCTCGGTGCATCGATCATGTTCATCGTGTCCATGGCCGGCGCCTCGGATACGGCGGGCTGGGCGGCGCCTTTCGTGGGTGCGGCGTTGGCCTGCATCGTTCTGACGGCCGCGGTGCCGGTGTTCAAGGCGTACGCCCCCCTGCCGCGCTGGGCCCGCTGGGCGGTGCCGGTCTTCGTAGGGGTCTTCGCGATCGTGGCCGCCGCTGCTGTGTGGATCCTGATGTCCCTGCTGCTGTGCGAAGCGGACGGAGTCTGTCGCCCGGTCGACACGTGGCGGGCCGTGCCCGGGTTCATTGCCTGCGGAATTCTGGTGGCGTCCGGGCCTGGACTCGGAGCGCTTGCCGCCAACGAGAACTGGCGTGGACGCCTATTCGCTGTGTCGATCGTGTTGGGGGTCCTGGGAATCTTCCTCGCTTTGGCGGGCTGGGTCGAACTCAACATCTATCCGCTCGCCTGACGGAGTCGCATATTCAGTCCACGCGCAGAGTTGCCGTCCACTCCTGTCCGCCGTGGAATATTCCAATCACAGAGACCACCATGTCGTCGGCAGCACCATCAACGACATACGCGATCAGGGTGCGCTTCCGATAGCTGGTGATTCGCAAACCAGGCCGAACGTCATCGCGCAACCGACCAGCGTAGGGGAATTGAAGGATCCCGTTGATGTGGGCCAGCACCTCGGAAACGAAACGACGAGCCGATTCATCTGACGCATTTCGGCTGATCCACTCGTCGAGCTGATTCAGCTGGAGGACCGCCTCAGGGGTGAGGTCAATCCGTCGGCTCATGAACGAGTTGCCCACTTGGATTGGAAATCGGCTCGCACGTCCTCGAGGGGGACCGCTCGCGACGGATCTGCCTTCAGCGCGTCATAGGCGGAGGCCACCTCCGTCCGCAGCCAAGTTTCCGCGGCAGCATCAGCGTCCGTATCCACCGTCTCCAGCAGGCGGAGAGCGACGTGCTTGCGCACCTCAGGCGGCAGGGACATCCCTGCCTCATAGAACTCCGCTTCGCTCAATGACATGGCACCAGTCTAGATCTGACCGGGCATTGTCACGAGCGCGAAAGAGAGCCGCCCCGAGCCAGCTGGCTCGGGGCGGCTACGGCGTACGCGAAATCAGACCCCGCGACCGGGGATGAAGCCCTCGTCGGCGCTGGCGCCCTCGAGCAGCTCCTGCACATCGGCCAGGGTCGCATCGGCATCGGGGATGATGAGGTCGGAGTCCTCGAGGGAGTCGGCGGGCAACGGCGTACCCAATTCCTGGATCTCGTCGATCAGGGTTTTGAGAGCCTTGGTCAGGGCCTCTTGATCGCCGGCCGCGACGGCCGCCTCAACAGCGTCGTCGCAGGCGTTGAGATCGTCCATGTGCGACTCATCGAAGCGATATTGCCCCAGGTTGAGCACGCGAATGATCATCGCAGGTCCCCCTGGTTGGGCCGCTCATCGACGGGATAGGCCTCGAAAGGAGCCTCGGGCGAACCCTGCTGCGGCGCAGCCTGGGGGGCCTGATAGCCCTGACCCTGCTGAGGAGCCTGCCCCTGCTGACCCTGCGGGTTCTGATAGCCCTGCGCCGGAGGCTGCTGCCACTGGCCCTGACCCTGCTGGCCCTGACCCTGCTGCGGCTGCTGCTGATACTGCGCCGGACCACCCTCGATCGCCTGCTGCTGATGAGCGGGGCCGGAGCCGAGCTGGGCCTTCATACGCGCCAGTTCGTTCTCGACATCGGAGCCGGAGGACAGAGCCTCGAGCTCACGGGTGATGTCGTCCTTGGAGGTGCCGGTGACATCGTCGAACACGCCGGACGCCAGGAGCTCGTCCATCGCGCCGGCGCGGGCCTGCATCTCGGCGGTCTTGTCCTCGGCGCGCTGGATGGCGAGACCGACATCGCCCATCTCCTCACCGATGCCCGAGAAGGCCTCGTTGATGCGGGTCTGGGCCTGCGCGGCGGTGTAATTGGCCTTGATGGTCTCCTTGCGCGTGCGGAACGCGTCGACCTTGGCCTGCAGGCGCTGGGACGCCTGGACGAGCTTTTCTTCCTCGCCCTGCAGCTGCGCGTGCTGGGTCTGCAGGTCGCCGAGCTGCTGCTGCAGGCCGGACTTGCGGGTGAGGGCCTCGCGCGCGAGATCCTCCCGCCCGACCTCGAGCGCCTTCTGGGCCTGCTGGTTGAGCTTGTCGATCTGGGTGTTCAGCTGGTTGGCCTGCAGCTCGACCCGCTTGCGGCTCGTCGCCACATCGGCGACACCGCGGCGCACCTTCTGGAGCAGCTCCTGCTGCTTCTTGTAGGAGACCTCAAGGGTCTCGCGGGGGTCCTCGATCTTGTCCAGTGCCTTGTCTGCCTTGGCACGGAAGACGGTCGAGAGCCGGTTGAAAAATCCGCTCATGAGGTGCCCGGGTCCTTCCGATCGCGTACGCGTACGCGCTCTAGCCTAGGTGCTGCGACCCAACCCCGAAACCACGCCCGCCCGGATTCGCCACCGAGGACATGCCGGTCGATCCCGGAGTTCGGGTCCCACCCCGCGCTTCGATTCGAAATCCCCGCCCGCGGCTGGGAGAATGCGGGCCAACAGCTTCGCGCCGCGATCGGCGTACCCCCTGACACGAGGATCCCACCACGATGGCCCTGTTCCGCAAGAAGGACCCCGAGCCGGCACCCGCTCCCGAGCCCACTCCGGCCGCCACCAAGGGACCCCGCAAGAAGGAAGGCCCCACGCCCACCAGGCGCCAGGCCGAGGCCGCTCGCCTGCAGCGCATCAACCCGCAGATGTCCAAGAAAGAGGCGCGCCGCCGCAATGCGGAGGCGAATCGCAAGCAGCGCATGTCGGCCATGGAGGAACGCGACGGCACGCCTGAGCGCAAGCTGATGCGCGACTTCGTCGACTCCCGCTGGAGCCTGGGCGAGTTCCTGCTCCCGGCGATGATGATCTTCCTGGCGCTCAGCTTCCTGCAGTCCCAGGTGCCCCAGATGAGCATGGTGTCGCTGGGCCTGATGTATGCCTACATCCTCTTCACGTTCTTCGATCTCTTCGTGATGTGGCGCAAATACAAGCGCATTGCGGCCGAGCGCTTCCCTGGCCTGGAACTCAAGGGCAAGGGCGTCATGATGTTCGGCTTCAACCGCTCGATCCAGATGCGCCGCCTGCGCATGCCGCGGCCGGTCGTGAAGCGTGGAGGTGCCTACTGATGTGGTCCTGGAAGCCGGACGCCGGTGACATCGACCAAACCTTCGAGACCCAGGCCGACGCCGAGTCCTGGCTGACCGAGAACTATCCCGACCTCCAGGACGCCGGCGTTTCCGAGGTCACCCTGATGGAGGAGGACCGGGTCGTCTATGGCCCGATGTCCCTCGATCCGGCCTGAGCCCGGAATTGGTTGAGCCTGTCGAAACGGTGGTTTCGACAGGCTCAATCTGTTGGGGCAGGTCAGCTCTCGCGTACGCCCGGGGTCACGAACGGCGGCTTGACGAGGTCGAACTCCTCGACGCGGTTGCGCACCTGCACGCCGACCTTGACGCCCGGCTCGACGGCCGAGTCGACGAGCGCGAGGCCGATGCCCTTCTGGAGGCTCGGCGAGAACGTGCCCGAGGTGACCTCACCGATCTCCTTGCCGTCGGCATCGACCACGGTCATGTGCGGGCGCGGAATGCCACGACCGGCCGCGATGATGCCCCACAGCTTGCGCTTCGGGCCGGCCTCGCGTTCGGCGCGCAGCGCCTCATGACCGATGAACTCGTCCTTCTTCCAACCCACGGCCCACCCGGTGCGGGCCTGGACCGGCGAGATCGTCGGTGACAGGTCCTGGCCGTGCAGCGGATAGCCCATCTCGGTGCGCAGGGTGTCGCGGGCCCCGAGGCCGCACGGCATGATGCCGAACTCCTCACCGGCGGCCATGACCTCGTCCCAGACCTTCTCGGCCGACTCGACCGGGGTCACGAGCTCGTAGCCGCGCTCGCCCGTGTAGCCGGTGCGGCACACAGTCAGCGAGACCCCGTCGAGATCGGCGACATCGAACGACATGTAGTCATGGCCCGTCGGCAGGCCGAGCTTCTCGAGGACATCGTCCGACTTGGTGCCCTGGATCGCGAGCACGGCGTACTTCTCGTGCTCGTTCGTGATCTCGATGCCCTCGGGCGCGTGCGCCTTCAACACCTCGACCACGCCGGCGTTGTTGCCGGCATTGGGGATCAGGAAGATGTGGTCATCGGCGAACCGGTAGGCGATCAGGTCGTCCTGAACGCCACCGTCTTCGGTGCACAGCAGGGTGTATTGGGCCTGGCCGTTGCCGATCTTGTTGAGGTCGTTGCTGAAGCACCGATTGAGGAAGTCGACCGCACCCTCACCGCGCACGGTCGCCTTGCCGAGGTGGGACACGTCGAAGAGGCCGACCGATTCACGGACGGCCTTGTGCTCGGCCACGATGCCGGCATATTGCAGCGGCATCGACCAGCCACTGAACTCCGCGAACTTTGCTCCGGCGGCCTCATGGCGCGCATGCAGGACTGGCTTCTTGAGATCGGTCATCGGTGTTGCTCCTCTCCCCGGAGTCGGCGCTACTCATGGGGGACGTCGGCGCCGACGAACACGATGTGGCACGAACTTATCGCAAAGGCGGCGGTAGCCTGACCCGGACGAGCAATCCCATCTCACCGATGAGCGGAGACCACTGTGGTGAACCCGATCACCCTGCCCCAGCTGAGCCGTGTCAAGGCCGTGCCGGCCAAGACCGATGCCCTGGTCGTTGCCCTGACCGGCGACGGCGACAAGACCGAGGTGCGCCTGCCGAACGGCTTGGCCAGGAGCTTCGAGAAGAAGTTCGGATCCTCGGCGGCCGAGGTGGTGGCGGAGCTGGGCGGCAAGCCCAAGCCGGGATCGGTCACGCTGCTCCCGGGCATCAATGGTCAGCGCCTGGTGATCGTCGGCCTCGGCTCCGATGCCCCCTCCCCCGCCACGCTGCGTACCGCTGCGGGAGCCGCCGCACGCGCGGTGAGCGGACTCTCCGGCGTACGCCGTGTCGCGGTCGCCCTCCCCGCCGACGAGCCCGAACTGCTCAAGGCGGTGGTCGAGGGCACGCTGTTGGGTCAATACACGTATGCCGGTGTCAAGGCCGAGACCAAGGACAAGCCCACCCTCGAGTTCAGCATCGTCTCGACCGTGGCCGACAACCGCATCGTCGATGAGGCTCGCGCAATCACGGCGGCCCAGGTCGTGGCCCGCGAGTGGGTCAACCTGCCCCCCAACCTGCTCTTTCCCGACTCGTTCGCCCAGGCCGCGAAGCAGTTCGTCGCCGACAGCAAGATCGGCGTGGAGATCCTCACGGAGAAGGAACTCGAGCGCGACGGCTATGGCGGGTTCATGGCGGTCGGCGGCGGTTCGTCGCGGCTGCCGCGACTCGTCCGCCTTTCGTACGCCCCAACGCGCGCGAAGGCCCACCTGGTGCTGGTCGGCAAGGGCCTGACCTTCGACTCCGGTGGCCTCAACCTGAAGCCCGGCGACTCGATGTCGACGATGCGCTGCGACATGGCGGGCGCTGCGGCGGTCATCGCCGCGACCCAGGCGATCGCCCAGCTCGGACTGAGGGTCAAGGTCACGACCTATGCGTGCATGGCCGAGAACATGCCGTCCGACACGGCATTCCGTCCGTCCGATGTCCTGACGATGTATGGCGGAACGACGGTCGAGAACTACAACACCGACGCGGAAGGCCGGCTCGTGCTGGCCGATGCCCTGGCCCGTGGCTCCGAGGACGACCCCGATCTGGTGATCGACGTCGCCACGCTGACCGGCGCTGCCATGGTCGCGCTCGGCACCGAGATCTTCGGTGTCTTCTCCGACTCCGACGAGGTCGCCGACCGCGTGCTCGGGGCTGCCGAGACCGCCGGCGAGCAGGCCTGGCGCCTGCCCATGGGCGACTGGAGCGCCGAGGCGCTGGAGTCCAAGGTGGCCGACCTCAAGTCCGGCGGCGGACGCTGGGGCGGCGCGTCGATCGCCGCGTCGTTCCTGCGTCACTTCGTAGCCGAAGGCCTCGACTGGGCCCATCTCGACATCGCGCCCGGCAGCTTCAACGAGGGGTCGGCCAAGGGCGAGATCCCCGTCGGTGGAACGGGCATCGCGGTGCGCACCCTCGTCGAGGTCGCCCGCGGACTGCAGAGCTGAGCCTCCGCCGGTGACCGTCTGGATCGATACCCCCGCGTGGCCCCACAACGGGCAGGTGTTCGCCCACATGGTGTCGGACGTGTCTCTCGAGGAGTTGCATGTCGTCGCGGAGCGCGCCGGCGTACACCCACGGGGGTTCGATCGCGATCACTACGACGTGCCCGAGCGTCTGCACGGTGCCTGCCTCGAAGCAGGTGCCGTGCCGGCGCACACGCGGCGCCTCGTCCGGGCGCTGCGCGAGTCCGGGCTGCGCCTGACGAAGGCCCAACTGAAGGCCGATCGGGAAGCCCGACGGTCCCGGCTTCTTGGCCGTTGGCCACTCCCCGCGTCGCTCGCGCTCGGCGAGGAGTTGCTCGATCGCTGGTCCGAGCCCCGGCGGCGCTATCACGACGCCCGGCATCTCGAGCACTGCCTGACAGCCCTCGACCTGATCGGGGCGAGCGAGGACGTCGTTCGCCTGGCGGCGTGGTTCCACGACGCGATCTATGAGGGGCGCGGCGGCGGTGCCGATGAGGAGGCCTCGGCGCGGTTGGCCGAGGACCGCCTGGCGGGCGTCCTCTCCCCCGCCGACGTCGCCGAAGTCGCCCGCCTGGTCCGACTGACCGCCGGCCACGAAACCGTCCGGGGTGACCGCCGCGGCCATCAACTCTGCGACGCGGATCTGGCGATCCTGGGTGAGACGCCGGAAAGGTACGCGTGCTATTGCCGCGATGTCCGGGTGGAGTACGCCGAGGTCCCTCTCGCCGACTTCCGGCGCGGCAGGCTGCAGGTCGTGCAGATGCTGCTTTATCGCGAGCATCTCTATCGCACCGACATCGGCCTCACGCTCTGGGCACGCAAGGCGCGCGAGAACCTGGCCCAGGAGGCGGCGCGGCTCTCGCGCCCGCTGCCGGCCTGAGAGATCCCGCTTCACCGGTACTGGACGAGCGGCGGCAGGTCGAACTCGTCCCGAGGCAGCCGAAACGCAACGACGCCAGCAGCGAGGAAGCACCCGGCGGTGGTCCCCCACGCAACGAGATCGACCGTGTTGTTGCCGGTCATCGCGGC
>CAZEVN010000102.1:0-11186 GCA_964515145.1 uncultured Enemella sp. | reverse complement strand
CCCTTCGATGAGACCACGGCCCTTCAGAAGGTGCAGGCCGCCGAGGACGCCTGGAACACCCGGGACCCACACCGGGTGAGCCTGGCGTACACACCCGATTCGGTCTGGCGCAACCGTGACCAGTTCGTCACCGGCCGAGACGAGATCGTGGCCTTCCTCACGGGCAAGTGGGAGAAAGAACTCGACTACGTCCTGCGCAAGAGCCTGTGGGGCTTCCGCGGAAACCGCATTGCGGTCCGCTTCCAATACGAGTGGCACGACCAGAGTTCCCAATGGTTCCGGAGCTATGGCAACGAGCTGTGGGAGTTTGACGAGAACGGCCTCATGCGACGCCGGGAAGCGTCCATCAATGACGTCCGGATCAACGAGTCGGATCGCCGCTGGTTCGGCCCCCGAACTGACGAGGAACGCCACCCGGACCACGAGATCCCCCTGCAGTGAGGCTGGCCCGACACCCGAACCGCACAGCGCAGTGACCCCGGAAATCGGGGGTCAGTCCCGTTTCCCAGGTTACGAGGTCGTGTCGAATCGGCCGGAGGGGTGGAGAGAAATGGCCTTACCTGCGAGTATCGCGAGCAAGCAGGACCACAAGGAAGTGAGTCGACATGCGCCGATCAACCGATCGAAAGTCGAGAATCCGGGCCTCCGCAGGCCTAGCCGCGGCGGCCCTCATAGCGACCGCCGCTCTGAGCGGCTGCGCCGCCGATGAAGGCGGTCCACCAACTCTGACCTGGTATATCAACCCCGATGACGGCGGCCAGGCCACCATTGCCCAGCGCTGCACAGAAGCCTCCGGTGGGAAATACACCATCACCACCTCGCTGCTCCCCCGGGATGCCTCATCCCAGCGCGAGCAGCTCGCCCGCCGCCTGGCCGCGGGCGACAAGTCGATGGACATCATGAGCCTGGACCCCCCGTTCGTGCCGGAATTGGCCGAGCCGGGGTTCCTCGCGCCGGTGCCCGAGAACGTCGTGGCGGACACCACCTCCGACATCGTGGAGGGCGCGCTCGCCGGCGCCAAGTGGAACGACCAGGTCGTGGCAGTGCCGTTCTGGGCCAACACCCAGCTGCTCTGGTATCGCAAGTCGGTCGCCCAGGCCGCCGGCCTCGACATGACCCAGCCCGTGACGTGGGACCAGATCATGGAGGCCGCGAAGTCCCAGGACAAGCAGCTCGGCGTGCAGGGCGTACGCAGTGAGTCCATGACCGTCTGGGTCAACGCTCTCTATGAATCCCAGGGCACGTCGATCATCGAGAATCCGGGCGCGTCGAAGGACGAGGTCCAGCTGGGTCTCGACTCCGACGCCGGCCGTGAGGCTGCGCGTGTGATCGGGACGATCGGCCGCGAGGGCCTCGGCGGGCCGGGCCTGTCGACCGCGGACGAGAGCGCCTCGATGGCCCTCTTCCAGGGCGACAAGGGATCGTTCATGGTGAACTGGCCCTTCATCTGGCCCGCGACCCAGGGCGACAAGCCCGAACTGCTCGAGGACATCGGAGCCGCGCTCTATCCGCGGATGAAGGCCGACCAGGAGTCGGCTCCCCCGTTGGGCGGCATCATGCTGGGCGTGGGTGCCAACAGCGACCATCCCGACCTGGCCTACGATGCCATCACCTGCATCGCGTCGGTCGACAATCAGGCGTTCTACTTCGAGAGCAACGGCAACCCGCCCGCCAAGAAGGCCGCCTTCGACGATCCGAAGGTGCGGGAGAAGTTCCCGATGGCACCGCTGATCCGCGAGTCGCTGGATGCGGCGAAGCCGCGGCCCCAGACGCCGTACTACAACGAGGTCTCGACGGCGATCCAGCAGCGCTGGACGCCCGCCGAGGCAGTCACCGAGAACACTCCCGCCGAGACCAGTGAGTTCATCGGCCAGGTGCTCAGAGGGGAGCGACTGCTGTGAGTGAATCCATCGAACCCCGCCCCGCGAGGGCGGCAGAGGGTACGCCAGCCGCGACCGAGACCGAACCGCGCCGTTCGACGGATGTCGAACGACCGGGCTCGTCCGGCGTGGCCACCCAGGAAAAGCCCCGCAAGCGCGTGAAGAGCGAGCGGGCCAAGGCCGAGACCCGGCTGGGCTGGATGCTCGCCGGGCCGGCGTTCGTGCTGATGTTGCTGGTGACGGTCTATCCGATTCTGCAGGCGGTCTTCGACTCGCTCTTCTCCTTCCGGCTCACCGCGCCGGACGATCGCGAGTTCGTGGGCCTGGCCAACTATGGCGTCATCCTGACCGACGGCGTGTTTTGGTATGACCTCGGCATCACCCTGTTGATCACCGTGATCACGGTGGCGGTCGAGCTCGTGCTGGGCTTCGCCCTGGCGCTGGTCATGAACAATGCGATCAGGAGCCTGCGCGGGCCGCTGCGGACGGCGATCCTCGTCCCCTACGGCACCATCACCGTCGTCTCGGCGTTCGCCTGGTTCTATGCCTTCGACATCAACACCGGCTATATCAACAGCTGGTTCTCATGGCTGCCGTTCATCTCGGAGGACACCGCCTGGTTCGGCTCGACCGCGCCTGCGCTGTTCGTGATCATGGCGTCGGAGATCTGGAAGACCACGCCGTTCATCTCGCTGCTGCTGCTGTCGGGTCTCGCCCAGGTCCCCGGTGAACTCACCGAGGCCGCCAAGGTCGACGGCGCGACGTGGTGGGAGCGGATGAGCAAGGTCATCCTGCCGAACATGAAGGCCGCCATCATGGTTGCGGTTTTGTTCCGTGCGCTCGATGCCTTCCGCATCTTCGACAACATCTTCATCATGACCAATGGCGCCTATGGCACCGAAACGCTGTCGTTGCTGGCATACCGAACGTCGATCGGACGCCTCGAAATCGGCATGGGTTCGGCGGTCTCGGTCATGTTGTTCCTCTGTGTGATCCTGATCAGTTTCATCGCGATCAAGGGCTTCAAAGTCGACCTCGCCGGTCGCGGAGGGGGTAAGTAATGAAAAGCTCCGGAAAGAACACCGGCGTCTGGATCGTCATTGCGATCGTCGTCTTCATCTATGCCCTGTTCCCGATCGCCTCGATCCTGGCGAACTCGTTCAAGAAGGGTTCGGAGTTTGCTGGCAGCGGCACGTTCCTCCCCCAGGATCCGACGTTCGAGAACTACGCCTCGCTGTTCGTCGGCGATGCCAAGGCTCTCTTCGTCCCGGCCCTCATCAACTCGCTCGGAATCACGCTCATTGCGACCGCGATTTCGGTGGTGCTCGCGACCTTCGCGGCGTACGCCATCGCGCGACTCGATTTCCCCGGCAAACGGATCATCCTCACCTCTGCCCTGGCCGTGTCGATCTTCCCCGTGATCTCGATCGTCACGCCGCTGTTCAACCTGTGGCGCTAGATCGGGCTCTATGACACGTGGCTCGGCCTGATCCTGCCCTACCTGTCGCTGACGCTGCCGATCTCGATCTATACGCTCACCGCGTTCTTCCAGCAGATCCCGTGGGATCTGGAACGCGCGGCCCAGGTCGACGGCGCAACCAACTGGCAGGCGTTCACCAAGGTGATCGTGCCGCTCGCGATGCCGGGTGTGTTCACCACGGCGATCATCGCGTTCTTCATCGCCTGGAACGACTTCGTCTATGGCATTTCTCTGACGTCGACCTCGGCCGCCCGGCCGGTGCCGGCAGCGCTGGCGTTCTTCACCGGCGCGTCACAGTTCGAGGAACCGGCGGGTGCCATTTCGGCCGCCGCTATCGTCGTCACCATTCCCGTCATCATCATCGTGCTGTTGTTCCAGCGTCAGATCGTCTCGGGCCTGACCCAGGGCGCAGTCAAGGGCTGAGAAAGAGGAATCGAAAAATGGCAACCATCGAATGCAAGAACCTGGTCAAAAAATATGACGACGGATTTCCCGCGATCAACGATGTCAGCATCGACATCGCCGACGGCGAATTCATCATTCTCGTCGGCCCTTCGGGCTGCGGAAAGTCCACGCTGCTGCGCATGATCGTCGGGCTCGAGGACATCACGTCGGGTGATCTGCTGATCGACGGCAAGCGCGTCAATGAGGTCGCCCCGCGCGACCGCAACCTGTCCATGGTGTTCCAGAACTACGCGCTCTATCCCCACCTGACCGTGTTCGAGAACATCGCCTTCCCACTGCGCCTCAACAAGAACAAAGCCGAGGCCGGCAATATCGACGAGAAGGTCCGCCGCGCCGCCGACATGCTCGACCTCAACGAGCATCTCGACCGCAAGCCGGGCAACCTGTCCGGTGGCCAGCGCCAGCGCGTGGCCATGGGCCGCGCGATCGTGCGCGAGGCGGATGCGTTCCTGTTCGACGAGCCGCTGTCCAACCTGGACGCCAAGCTGCGTGGACAGATGCGTACGCAGATCGCCCAGCTCCAACGCACCCTCGGCACCACGTCGGTCTATGTCACCCACGACCAGACCGAGGCCATGACGCTGGGTGACCGGGTCGCGGTGCTCAAGCGGGGAGTACTCCAGCAGATCGCCTCCCCGCGCGAGCTCTATGAGCAGCCGATCAACCTGTTCGTCGCCGGCTTCATCGGCTCACCGGAGATGAACTTCCTCCCGGCACACGCCGAGAACGGGAAGCTCCGGACGCCGATCGGCGATCTCGAGGTGCCGGAGGGGCACTATCGGGCAGCGGAGGGCAAGAAGATCGTGCTCCTGGGCGTACGCCCGGAACACTTCGAGGACGCCAAGCTCGTCGACGAGGGGATCCGCGACCACGGGACAGTGTTCACGGCGGACATCACCCATACCGAGTGGCTGGGCAACGAGCAGTACGGCTATATCCGCTATGACGCCGACCAGGAGGTCAAGGGGACGCTCGACGAGCTGGCGAAGGATCTCGACGGGGATGAGTTCAATCCGCAGGTCGTCGTGGCGCTCGACTCCACCAGCCGCATCCGCGGTGGCCAGTCGGCCGAGGTGTGGATGGACACGCGCAAGCTGCATGTGTTCGATCCCGAAACCGGGGACAACCTGACCCGCGATGCCGAAGCCGGCGCGAAGCTGACCGAGGAGGCCGCCAAGGAGCGTGCCGACGAGATCAAGCGCGCGCAGGAGCACGCCGAGCAGCGCTGACTATTCGCACCACACTGCGGCCCCGGGGACTCTCCCCGGGGCCGCTCAGCGCGTTCCCGCTTGGGCTCCCCCGTCGCCCGCCCGACACGCCGAAGGCCCGCGGCAGGTCATGCCAAATGGCACGACCTGCACTCCGACACCGCGCGCCCCACGTGAACTCGTGCCAGGCGGCACATCAGCGAACTTCACCCGGCGTGTCGCAGACAGCCGCTGCACTCGCGCGTGTGTATTCCCTGGGCCTGAGCCAGGAGCCCGACATCATCGAGCCGCCAGCTTCGTCTCCTGCTGCGCCAGATTCCGCTCAACCCTCGCGATGAGGTTGTCGAGGACGCGGTTGTGTTCCTCGTGGTGCTCGATCATGCCCATGTGACCGGCGTCGGGAAGGATGAGCGACTCGGCACCAGGGAGCAGCTCCAGCATGCGGCGACTGTGCTCGGCGGGCACGATCTGGTCTTTCTCGCCGCCGATGACAGCGGTCTCGATGCGCGTGAGCTGCGTAAGCCCGGCACTGCCATCGAATTCGGCGAACGCCGGGTAATAATCCGCCACCACATCCAGCGGCGTCTCGGCGATCATCTCCGACAGGAAATCCACGTATTCGCCGGGCACATCATCCCGGCCATAACCCATGCGGCGCGTCACCACATAGGCCACATCACTGCTCGCCTTGCGGCTCTTCTCGACGACGCGCGGAATGCGGTTGAGTGCGGCCATCAACGGCTCGGCGATGCGCGGGAACATCTCCCCCGGGATGCCCCGGATGATCGAATGATTGCCCATGTCCCCACCGGACGTCGCGATCAGCCCCGCACCAACGACCTTGGTGCCGATGAGCTGCGGATAACGCCGGGCGAACTCCTGGATGGTCATGCCACCCATCGAATGCCCCATCAGCACGACCGGCTCGTCGGGCGCGGTGGTCTCGTCGAGGATCTGCTTCAGGTCCCGGGCGAGCTGGCGGAGTCGGCAGCGCTTGGCCGCCGAGCGCCCCGACCGCCCGTGCGATCGCTGGTCATAGAGGACGATCCGATGCCGCCCGCGGAAATACTTCCGCTGGAAATGCCAGCAGTGCATCGACAGAACATAGCCGTGGACCATCACGATGGTCACCCCGTCGGCCCCGGGGTCACGCTCGTCGATCTCGACATGCAGATGGACGCCATCGCGGGTCACGACATCGGGCCCTGGCGCCCGCAGCGAGAAAAAGGGTTCGCGTGGCGGCAGGACGGCGGGCGCCTTCGTGAACTTGGTTCGCAAGACCCGACGCTCGATCTCGAACCCGGCAGCGACGGCACCGACGGCCAGCGCGGCGATACCGGTGACGAGACCGGCACCCTGGGCAACCCTGTTCGGGCCGCGCACCTTCATGGGCTCGGGCGTCAAGGGTTCACCTCTCAGACGACTGCTGAATCGATATAGCGACGCGGGACCCTGGACCCGATCCGGGTCACCACCTCATATCCGATCGTGCCACACGCCCTCGCCCAGTCCGAGGCACTCGGTCCGCCAGCCGCACCGAACAGGGTCACTTCGGTGCCCGCCTGCTCCGTCGCGTCCGGTCCCAGATCGATGACGAATTGGTCCATGCACACCCGCCCGCGGATGGGCGTACGCCGGCCCGCGACCGCACACTCCGCCACGCTCGACGCATGCCGCGGGATCCCGTCGGCATACCCCAATGGCACCAGTCCCACCGTCGTCGCCTCCGGCGCGATCCAGGTATGTCCATAGGACACGCCCGCGCCCGCTTCGACCCGCCTGGTCGCGAGGAGTTGGGCGCGCACGCGCATGACGGGGCGGAGGCGTACGCCGGCATCGGCGGCCAGGGTCCCGTCCGCTGGGTCGATGCCATAGGCGGCAATGCCGAGACGGACGAGTTCGAACCGCGTCGCCGGCTGGGCCAGTGCGGCCGCGGAGTTGGCCAAGTGGCGTACCGGAACGGTCAATCCCGCTGCCCGCGCCTGCTCGACCGCGGACTCGAACGCAGCGAGCTGGGCGGCGTTGGCGGGATGTGTTGGCTCGTCGGCGGCGGCCAGGTGTGACCAGACGGCGACGACCTCGATGGCCCCGGCGTCCTCGGCCGCCTTGGCCTCGGCACACAGGTCGGCCCAGAGTTCGGGCCGGCAGCCGTTGCGCGACAGGCCGGTATCGATCTTGAGGTGCACGCGTGCGGGCTGACCCGCGGTGGCTGCGGCGGCGGCGATGCGGGCGAGGTGGTCGGGGTGGTGTACGCCCAGGTCGATCCCGTGCGCGACCGGCACGACCAACTCCTCCTCCGGCCCGTAGAGCCAGCAGAACAGCCGGCCGGTGTCGCCGGACTCGCGCAGCTTGCGCGCCTCCCCCAGGGTCGCGACGCCGAGCCATGTCACCCCCGCGGCACGCGCCGCCCGGGCGCACGGAATCAGCCCATGACCGTAGGCATCGGCCTTGACCACGACCATGACCTCGGCGGGAGCGACCAGCTCGGTGACCGCACGGATGTTGGCCGCGAAAGCGCCGAGGTCGATGTCGGCGGAGGCGGTGGCGGGGTCGATCACGGGGTCTCCTCCAGCAGCCACTCGAGCTCGGCGATCGTGTCGGGCAGTCGCGCGGCGAGCTCCTGTGGGGTGTGCGGACCCGGGTGGCTCCGCGCCGTGATCGCCTGGACCGAGGCACCCACAACCGCGGCGGTCGCAGCGTCGAGCCCGGCGGCCAGCAGGGCCGCGCAGATGCCCGCGAGCGTGTCGCCCGAGCCGGCCTGACCGGTCCACGCGGGGCCGCCGACTGCGACGCGTACGCAGGTCTCCCCGGGCGTCGCGACATATTGCGTTGCGCCCTTGAGCAGGACCGTCGCACCGGTGTCGTCGGCCGCCCGACGGACGTGGGTCAGCGGGTCGTTCTCGACGTCGGCGCGCTCGGTCTTCAGGAGTCGCGCGAGCTCTCCGGCGTGCGGGGTGAGGAGGATGTTGTCGCCGAGTTCGCGAGGCAGGTACGCCAACGCGTCCGCGTCGATCACCGTCGGCAGACCCTCGGCGAGGCGGCTGGCGAGTCGGTCGGCCAGGTGGTCACCGGGGCCCCAGCCGGGACCGCAGAGCAGGGCCTGGCACCGGCCGCGGCCGTGCACGACGTTCGGGAACTGGGCGATGACTGTGTCGCGGAGTTCGATCGGGCCGAGGAA
The DNA here is from genome assembly GCA_964515145.1 of uncultured Enemella sp. Lineage (GTDB taxonomy): Bacteria > Actinomycetota > Actinomycetes > Propionibacteriales > Propionibacteriaceae > Enemella. The sequence goes on along the minus strand of CAZEVN010000102.1, from coordinate 2,975 downwards.
GCGGACCATGCCGGCGCCGGCGTGGACCGCGCCGCTGAGCGCGAGGAGTCCGGCGCCGGGATATTCGGCGGAGCCGGCGTCGAGGCCGACGACCCCACGGGCGTACTTGTCGTCCGCCGCCGTCGGGAACGGCCACGCCATGGCGACGTCGAGGGCGTCCCAGACCTCCAGGATCGGGTTGTCGGGCTCCAAGCCGATGTCCACGAACGTGACCTCTCCGGCGTACTCCCGCGCCGGACCCGCGAGCAGACTCGGCTTCCACGCACCGAATGTGACGGTGGCGTCCGCATCGAAGAACCGCACGTCGGACGACAGGGTCTCAACGCCGAGGCCGGACGGGAGGTCGACGGCGACCACGTCGACGATCCCGCGGGAGACATAGACGAGGCGGGCGAGGTCATCGCTGATGCCTTCGCGGCCGCCGATGCCGAACCCGGCCTCAATGACCTGGTCGAGTGTGGGCATGAGTTCGATCGCACGATCGAGGTCGACCTCGGTGGCGCCGGCGCGGGTGGCGGCCTGCCAACCGGCTTGGTGGACCTGGTCGGTGATCCGCCAGAGGAAGATCTTGGCGCCCTTGCGGGCGAGGCGCATGGCCGCGAACAGGCCGTCGCCACCGTTGTTGCCGGGGCCGACGATGACGAGTACGCGAGCCCCGGTCACCTTGCCACGATGCCGCCGGAGGCGCCGCGCGCATTCGACCGCGAGCCCGTTGGCGGCCTGTTGCATCAGCGCGTCATCGCCGACTCTTGTCATCACCTCGGCTTCAGCGGCTCGGATCGAGTCGGTGGCGTACGCGTACTTCATGACTCACACACTACGGAGACTGTGTCGATCCTTGCTTGGCACATCTGCTCCTACGCCTCGCCGAACCACTGAACGTCGCCATGGGGCGTTCGCCGAAGACCGCACCTCGAAGGCGGCGAAGCGTCGGCGAGATCCTCCTGCAGATACATGCTCAACAAGGAAGCCGCCTCCCTGACAACCTCAACGCCCTCCAGCGCGGGCAAGGCTTCCCTCTTGATGAATGCGCCGACGTCTTCGGCGCGAAGTTCAATCGTCGGCTCGTCGCGGAGACTTCCATCGCGATTCCGCAGCCGGTATTCCACATCGGAACCTTCGGAAAGAAGCCCCTCCAGGCCAAGGAATTCGACCGCAATCTGCAGCATGTCGTTGTCAGAAAGTCCCGAAAGAGTCATCCAGGCAATCTATGCCTCGAGATAGGTCTCCCGTTCGCTGATGCTCGCGGTGGAGGGATTCCGCATGAAGTGGTACGCCGCGGCCATGAGTTGCGCGGCCCTGGCAGCGGGAACCCGGCCATAACCAGTGCCGAAGCCCGGAGCGATCACAGTAGTGATCGCGTTGTCCCGCTCTGAGGTGTCGTTGTGGGCAGCAACCGTCCGCAATGCGGCCCAGAAAGCATCATGGACCGCGATGTCCAGTCCGGCTCCCAGTGGCATTGGCACACGCATCGTCGGCGCGTACACCAGCCACGGACAACGTACGCCTCCCGTGGCGACAATCGCCGCAGTCCCGACCGGCTGGTAGCCGTGATACTGGTCCCCGACCATGGCCCAGACGTTGCGCTGCACCAAGGGAAACAGCTGACTCAGGACCCGATCGACCCCGCCGTCCATTTGCCCATAGCTATTGCCCGGTGAGATCACCGCATCGACCTCAGGCAGCAAGGCCTCGATCCTGGGCGCGCCGCACAGACACCCGCGACCTCCGGCCGCGAACTCGTGTTCCCATGCCGCAATCATGGAGGCATCCGGAGAAGCGAGGATAATGCGGACGTCCGCAAGAGGATCTAAGGATGAGTTCACGACTCACAGACAACGAAGGCCGTGGCGATCCCCGCGTCATGGGACAGGGACAGATGAATCCGGGTGACACCCAACTCCACTGCGCGCGCCGCGACCGAGCCTTGGGTGGCGAACGACGGCCGACCGAACTCGTCACAGATGACCTCGGCGTCGTGCCAGCCGAGCCCGCGTTCGATGAGCAGAGCCTTGGCGAGAGCCTCTTTCGCCGCGTACCGACCGGCCTGCGAATGCATCGACAGCGACGCCTCGGCCTCGGTCAGCCAGCGCCGCGCAAACCCTGGCCAGCGCTCGCACGCCCGCGCGAACCGCGCCACCTCACACACGTCCACGCCGATGCCGATGATCACCTGCCCAACGTACTGGTCACGATTCCTGCCAGCGAGCTCGATTCGGCCCTGCCGAGCCAGGTGCCCGATCTGAAATGCCAACATAGGTTCATGAGGACAACTGTTCAGCTCGACCCCGAGGTCGCGGCAGCGGCAGTACGCCTGTGCAAGGAACGGCACATCAGTCTGGGCGAGGCCGTGAATACTCTAGCCCGCGCCGGCATGGCTGGCAAGACGCACCCCTCCCGCTTCCAGCAGCGAACGGCCAGCGTGGGGCTGAAGACCCACACCACCAACACCGCCGACACCCTTGAGCTCCTTGACCAGTTCGATGCGGCTGACTCCTGAGGATGTGTGGAGCGCAAAGTGACTGGCTCCAGCCGACGGTCCGCGGCGTCCGCGTGGAATACGACCTACTCCATCAGCGCTTCCGCGTACGCACCAACGCTCCCACGAGCAGGCCTCCCCAGAGGGCGAACAGCGGATCCCACAGAAACGCATGCCCGATGGCACCCATGCGATCGGTGAGAGGCCAGACGCCCGCGAGCTGAAGAAGTCCGCCGACCATTCCCTGCAATCCCCAGAGGATGATTCCGACAGCTCCGGCCCAGGTGAGCCCACGCCAGACCCGGGGAGCAGGGAGCCGCCCGGCGTCGTTGGCGATCGGCACTGCAGCGGCGATCAGCTTCGCCACCCCGATCACGGCCAGCATGGCACCCACGGCAACCGGATCAGCCCGATACATGTCCAGCGCCCACTGACCCACCGTGTGTCAAGGGCCAATAGGAACTGCCCAGGGGCGGTCGTAAGGCCTGCCCGGTGA
>CAZEVN010000101.1:0-11238 GCA_964515145.1 uncultured Enemella sp. | reverse complement strand
GGGGCTCTGTCATGGGGGACTCCTGTCGTCTTACTCGGCGGCTCATGCCCGGACAGGGTCCAGTCTGCTGGTCGGCCTTGGGGCCGGCGCCACCGGCCCTTCGATACCAGCGCCATCGCGACGCACAAGGCGCGACGGAATGACAGATCAGGCCACGCGGGCCAGCTGGTGGTGCGTCTCGATGGCCTCGGCATAATGCCCGACGAGCTGGGCGCAGGTGGTCGCCCAGGTGCGGTGTTCCACGGCCTCGCGCGCCTTGCGGCCGAAGACCTCACGCTTGAAATCGTCGCCCAGCAGGTCGCGCACGTGCGCGCGCATGCCCGCGAGATCGCCAGGCGCATAGAGCCAGCCGGTGTGGGAGGCATCGATCAGGTCGATGGGGCCGCCGCGTGCGGGAGCGATCGGAGGCACGCCCGAGGCCTGGGCCTCCTGGATCGTCTGGCAGAAGGTCTCGAGCTCACCCGGAGCGACGAACACGTCCATCGACGCCAGCATCCGCGGCAGATCGTCACCGGTGAGCTGGCCCACGAACTTGGCATGGGGGAGGATCTCCCGCAGCTCATCGGCCTTCGGGCCCTTGCCCACAATCACGGTGCGGGTGCCGGGCAGGTTGGCCAGGACCTCGAGTTCTTCGACCTGCTTCTCCGGAGCGAGCCGACCCACATAGCCGATCAGCTTCTCGCCGTTCGGGGCGAGCTCGCGGCGGAGGGCCTCATCGCGCTTGGCGGGATGGAAACGCTCGGCGTCAACGCCACGTCCCCACAGGCCGACCCGGCGTACGCCTGCGGAAAGCAGCTGCTGCCGCGCATAGGTCGAGGGGGCCAGCGTCATGGTCGCCAACTCGTGCACCGTGCGGAACCACTTCCACAGCAGCGGCTCGGCAGCCGGCAGGCCATAGCGCGAGGCATAGGAAGGCACATCGGTCTGATAGATCGCGACACTCGGAATGCCCAGGCGCTGGCAGGCCAACGCGGCCTGGTGGCCCATGCCGATCGGTGCCGCGAGATGAACGACATCGGGGCGGAAGTCGGCGAACAAGCGCTCGAACCGCCACTGCGGCGTCGTCGCGACGCGCACCTCGGCATAGCCCGGCAGGGACAGCGAGAGGATGCCCGTCACTCCGAAGCCGGCGTACTCCTTGGGGAGACCGGCATCCTGAGGGGCAATCACCATTGCCTCGTGGCCTTCGTCCCGGAGGTGTTCGAGCACCCGCATGACCGAATGTGTCACGCCGTTCACCTGAGGGAGGAAAGACTCCGTCACTATCGCAACCCGCACGTCACCAACGTAACTCGCAGTTCCATGTCCCAAGGATTCGCCGTTCCGACGCCCGCCTGAACGCATCGTGAACACTCGGGGCCACGCATCCGGGATTCCTCTGAACGGCACACGATTCGGCACATTCGCAACTCGTTGGTAATCTTGATCGGTCGCCAGCGTTCCGGGCCTTCCCGGCAGGGCGACACCCCGGCTGCGCAGCGCAGTGCGGGACAGTGGGCCAACCGACATCGCGATGCGATGGGGCGCCCGAGGATCGTCTCTCCAGCCCTCCTTTTCCAATGGGGTACGCGCGGTTTCGCGTGGATTCCCGGGTGGGTGCGCCATGAGTTGTGCACCCGTACGCACCAGAGGTGCGTACACGACCGATACGCGCCGCCGGCGCGGGGGCTCGGCCGCTGACGTTCCTGCCAGTGGGCCGACAGGTCCGGGAATTGGGTGAGTTATGTCCAAACGTCCGACGACGAAGATCAGGGCAAAGGGCGCGAAGAGCTTCAAGGCTGACGGTACGCCGAAGAAGCGCTGGAGCGCCTCCGAACGAGCAGAGCGTGGCCACTCGCCGCGCAAGAGCGGGGGACGCCCCCGCAGCGAGCGCGACGAGCGCGGCTTCGAGGGTCGCAGCGACCGGGGTTTCAATCGCGATCGTGATGACCGTGGGGAGCGCGGAGACCGCCGCGACAACCGGGACAACCGCTTCGGCGGTGACCGTCGCGATGACCGTGGGGAGCGCGGCGAGCGCCGTTGGGACAACGACCGCGGTGGTCGCTGGGAGAACCGCGGCGATCGGGGTGCCCGTGGCGGCTCCTGGGAGAACCGTGGCGATCGACGCGACGAGCGTGGCGACCGGAACGACCGTGGTCCCCGCAGTGGCTCCTGGGAGAACCGGGGCCGGCGCTGGGAGGATCGCGGGGAGCGTACCGACCGCGGCGACCGCAACGACCGCTGGGGCAACAACGACCGTGGCCCGCGCAAGTGGGAGGACCGCGGGGAGCGCACGGATCGTGGTTCCCGCTGGGGCAACGACTCGCGTGATGACCGCGGCCGCGGCGACGACCGTCGCGACAACCGTCGTCCCGAGCACCGCCCACACCCGAATCGTTCGTGGGAGAACCGCGAGCGGCGGCGCGACGAAAAGCGGGAGTGGGGCAACGACCGCGGGTTCCGACGCGACCGTGACGATCGTGGATTCGGGCGCCGTGAGGAGCGCGAGGAGCGCACCGAATGGGCCGACCAGGATGACTTCGATGGCGGCGCCGACACGATGAGCTGGACGGCGACGGAGCTCGAGGAAGTCGACACGGCGGCTGTGGCCGACGATGCCGGCTTCGCCGAACTCGGCCTGCCCAAGGTGCTCGTGGGCGCTCTCGATCAGCAGGGCATCACCTCACCGTTCCCCATCCAGGCCGCGACCATTCCGGACGCGCTGGCGGGCAAGGACGTGCTGGGCCGTGGCCGGACCGGTTCGGGCAAGACGCTGGGCTTCGGCCTGCCGCTGCTGGCGCGTCTCGCCAATGGTGAGGCCGCGGTGAGCGGTGCGCCGGGTGCGATCGTGCTCGTGCCGACGCGTGAGCTCGCGCTGCAGGTCGCCGATGTGCTGGCGCCGCTGGCCAAGGTCGTGGGCCTGTCGACGACGCTGGTCGCCGGTGGCATGGCGTTCGGGCCGCAGATCAAGGCCTTCGACCGTGGTGTCGACGTCGTGGTCGCGACCCCGGGTCGTCTCATCGACCTGATGGAGCAGGGCGTGGCCGATCTGTCCAAGGTGCAGATCAGCGTGCTCGACGAGGCCGACCACATGGCCGACCTCGGCTTCATGGAGGCCGTCACCACGATCCTCGACGCGACGCCGGCCGACGGGCAGCGCCTGCTGTTCTCGGCGACCCTCGACCGGGGTGTCGATCGACTGGTGCAGCGCTATCTGACCGACCCCGTGACCCACGAGGTCGACTCGGCCAAGGCATCGGTCTCGACGATGCGCCACCACATCCTGCACGTGCTCCCGCACGACAAGAACCTTGCGACCGCTGCCATCGCCAACCGTGAAGGCCGGACCGTGGTGTTCGTGCGTACGCAGCGCGGCGCCGATCGCGTGGCGGAGCAGCTGCGCCAGGCGGGTGTGACGGCCGGTGCGCTGCACGGTGGTCTCACCCAGGGTGCGCGGGCTCGCATGCTGAAGGCGTTCAAGGACGGCTCGGTGCCGGTGCTCGTGGCGACCGATGTCGCCGCGCGCGGTATCCACGTCGACGAGGTCTCCCTCGTCCTCCAGGTCGATCCGCCGATGGGGCCGAAGGACTATCTGCACCGCGCGGGCCGCACTGCTCGTGCCGGTATGGAGGGCCACGTCGTCACCATCACGCTCCCGCACCAGCGCAAGACCATGCGTCGGCTCACCGATATGGCCGGCGTGAAGGTCGACCCGGTGCAGGTCCGTCCCGGTGACGAGCTCATGGCCGAACTGACCGGTGCCCGGATGCCCGAAGGGGAGCCGGTGACCGAAGAGGCGTTCCAGGCGTTGATCGCCCCGCCTCGTCCCGTTCGCAAGCCCCGCAGCGGCCCGCGCAAGCGTGGCTGGGGCCGGGATTCGTTCGATGATCGTGGCCCGCGTCGCGGTGGCAAGTTCCACCACGGCCGTCGGCCGCGGGACTGACCTGCGCTGGAGGTGCGGTGACGCAGGATTCCGCTGAGGTCGAGCTCGTCGAGCTCGGCCCGGACGCTGCGAGTGTCAGGGATCTGGGCCTCGATCCGGTGGGCAACCACTGGGTCGGGGCCTTCGCCGACGATCGGCTGATCGGGGCGGCCGGCTGGTCCGGCGTTCGCCTTGGTCCGGTGCTGGTCGCGCCCGAATGGCGTGGGCAGGGAGTTGGTGGTGCCCTCGTCGCCGCGGCAGAGGAGCTCGCGTCCCGGATGTCCCGGAATGGGGGGAGTGCCATCACGGCGGAGGCTCCCCACGAGGCCTGCGCGGACTGGCTCAGAAGGGTGGGCTATGCGGGGGAGGGACTTCTTCTGACTCGCGGCCTGCCGGTGCTCCTCGATGTGCCGACGGCCGAGGCGATGCAGGCGCTGGGCGCCCGCCTCGGGCGGTTGTGCCGGGCCGGCGACCTCGTGATCCTCACTGGCGACCTGGGTGCGGGCAAGACCACGCTCACGCAGGGGATCGGCGTCGGGCTCGGCATCACCGAGGCGATCACCTCGCCCACCTTCGTGTTGTCCCGCATCCATCAGGGCGTCGACGGACCCGACCTTGTCCACGTCGACGCCTATCGCCTCCGCGGTGACGGAGTCGACGCCGATGGCCTCAGCGGCGACGAAGTCGATGACATCGACCTGGACTCCGATCTCGACCAGAGCGTGACGATCATCGAATGGGGCGCCGGCGTGGCCGAGCAGCTGTCCGATGATCGCCTTGAGATCGACATCCGGCGCTCCGACGATCCAGCGGACGAGGCGCGTGAGGTCGTCGTCCGGCCAGTTGGCCCGCGGTGGTCCGCTGTGGACTTCACCCCTTTGAACGGAGACTGGTGATGACACTCGTTCTGGCAGTGGACACCTCGGCCGACGTGCGGGTCGGCGTGTCGCGCGACGGTGAGGTCCTGGCCCGGCGGCACGTCGCCGATACGCGGGCCCATCTAGAGAGCCTCGTGCCGCTGATCCGGGAGGCGTTCACGGAGGCCGGGGTCGGCGTACCCGATCTCGATCTCATCACCGTCGGTCTCGGCCCCGGCCCCTTCACCGGTCTCCGGGTCGGGATCGCTGCTGCGCAGATGCTCGCAACGGTCCGCAACCTCCCCCTGCACGGCGTCTGCAGCCTCGACGTGGTCGCCGCCGCTGCCGGCCGGGAGGACGACTATGTCGTCGCCTCCGACGCCCGGCGCAAGGAGCTCTATTGGGCGCATTATCGCGGCACCGAACGCCTCGACGGCCCCCACGTGTCCGGGCCGGAGGACCTGCCGGTTCTGCCGGTGATCGGGCCCGGGGTTCAGGCGTACGCCGATCGGCTCGGCGACCGGCCGCGTCCCGACGGGCCGACCGAAATCGATGCCGGGCTGATGGCCGCGCTCGGGACCGCACTGCCGTCCGCCGGCACCCAGCCGCTCTATCTGCGGCGTCCCGACGCCGCCGAGCCGACCCGGCGCAAGTCGACACTGGTTCGGAAGCGGGTGCGGAGGCGATGAGGGTACGCCGAGCCGCCGATTCCGATCTCGACCGGATCCTCGCGCTGGAGGCGCAGGGCTTCGAGGGTCGGGAACTCTGGAGCCGGGCATCGTGGGCGAGTGAACTCGCCGCCGACAACCGCATCGTTCTGGTCGCCGACGAGGCCGACGACCTCGTCGGGGTCATCACCGTCCAGCAGGTCGGTGCCGTGGCCGAGCTCAACCGCATCGTGGTGGCGAGCGCGGGCCGGCGTACCGGTCTCGGGAAAACCCTCCTCGCCGCCGGAATCGCGGCAGCGGAGGAGGCGGAGGAGATGTTGTTGGAGGTACGCCACGACAACGCCCCGGCCATGGCCCTCTATGCCACGTTCGGGTTCGAGGAGATCGCGCGGCGGAACAACTATTACGGCGGCGGGGTTGATGCCGTTGTCATGCGAGCCGAGCTGGAGGATGACGATGCAGACGATTGAGGCCAACGCGGCGCCGCTGATCCTGGGCGTCGAATCGTCGTGCGATGAGACGGGCTTCGCGCTGGTACGCGGGCGGGAACTCCTGGCGAACGAGGTCGCGTCGTCGGTCGAGCGGCATGCGCGGTTCGGGGGCGTCGTGCCGGAGGTCGCCAGCCGGGCGCATCTGGAGGCGCTGGTGCCGACGCTGGAGCGGGCGTGTGAGTCGGCGGGTGTGGGGTTGGACGAGATCGATGCGATCGCCGTCACGGCGGGCCCAGGGCTGATGGGGGCGCTGGTCGTCGGTGTCTCGGCTGCGAAGGCCCTGGCGCTCGCGCTCGACAAGCCGCTCTATGGCGTGAACCATCTGGCCGCGCACGTCGCGGTCGACTTGCTGGATTCGGGCGAGCTGCCGTTGCCGGCGGTGGCGCTGCTGGTGTCGGGTGGCCATACGTCGCTGTTGAAGGTGGACCACCTCACAGACTCGATCACGCAGTTGGGCGAGACCATCGACGATGCGGCGGGGGAGGCGTACGACAAGGTCGCCCGCCTGCTCGGGCTCGGTTATCCCGGTGGGCCGATCATCGACAAGCTGGCCGCTGACGGGGACCCGAAGGCGATTCGGTTCCCACGCGGTCTGACCGCCCGTCACGATCTGGAGAAGCATCGGTTCGACTTCTCGTTCTCGGGGCTCAAGACCGCGGTGGCACGCTGGGTCGAGACGGCCGAGCTGGAGGGGCGCGAGATCCCGGTGGCCGATGTCTGTGCGTCGTTCCAGGAGGCGGTGTGTGACGTGCTGTCGGCGAAGGCAGTGGATGCGTGCCTGGAGCATGGGGTATCGACCCTGCTGCTCGGCGGCGGTGTCGCGGCCAACTCGCGACTGCGGTCGTTGCTCGCCGAGCGGTGTGCCGAACACGGCATCGAGTTGCGGCGTCCGCGGCCGGGGCTGTGCACGGACAACGGCGCGATGATCGCGGTTCTGGGCGCAGAGCTCGTCGCGGCCGGCCGGCCCGAATCCGGCCTCGCGTTCGGGGCCGAGTCCGGGTTGCCTGTGTCGCGTGTGCTGATCTGAGCCGCCGTGATAGTCAGCCACCTCGGGTAATTTCGGACACTCGAAGGGTTCTGGGGTGGGGGTCGACCCCGTCGACTGTCCGAAATTACTCACCCTGAGGGCCCGCCGTTTTCCGAGCGAGCGCACTGACCCGGACCAATCGGCCCGGGCCGTCAACTCACGCGAAATCGTAATTCTCGATAGTCGATTTTTCGAGCTTGCCGCGCACCCAGAAGCCATAGATCCCGAACGTGATCAGGGTGAGGAACCACCACTTGATCCAATTGCCGATCAGCGATCCGCCGGTTCCAATGAATACCAAGCGGCGACCCTCCACGAACGTACGAGATGCCTTGTGGCGTTCCTTCATGACGATCGCCCACGGATATCCGAATCCGAGGGTGAGGAAGTTCAGCAGGAAGACCTTGATCGAGAGACCGACGCGTCCGCCACCCTCATAGACGAACGGAAGGTCAGTTCGGGAGCGCGCATGCCCCGCTTTCGCCAAGCGCGGAGTGCGCTGTGCCGGAACCAGCGGCGCTCCGGCCTGATGCTGTTGTGCAACGGGAACATGCCCAGGTGAGACCGGAGGATAGGGCTCAACAGCAAGACCGTGCGGATAGTACTCAGACATCGTTTTCCTTCTTTGTGCGGATCAAGTTCCCGACGATGTCATGGGAGAAGGCATTGACCTATTCTGCGTTCCGATGGCCGAGGGAGGATTCTGAATCGGTGGTAGGTAATACCGTTCTGGGTAATCATTTCTCCCGGGATAAAGCGTCCAGGAATTGCCAGATCTCATTGGGTGCGTGGTGCGTGCTCAAGGGGAAGTTATGGCCCTCGTTCTCGACCGCGACGAGGCGGACGGGGTGATCGCCGGTCCAGTCGGTGATGCGTACGCCTGCGGGACTGGCCACGGGGTGCGGACCGGACGCGCGGTTCACATCGGCGTACCACTGCGCGCCCGCGTTCGCTGACATCACGTTTCCACGACTGCCGCCCGGCCCTGATACGCGAACTTCGCCACCGTCATAGGGGTTGACGCTGTCCTGGACGCCGGTGATGAACACGGCCGGCATGGGCGCGCTCTGGTCGCGGCAGGACTGGTTGTCGGGTGTGGGCGGGTTGGCGGAGACGACGGCGATGCCGCTGATCAGGTCGTCGGCTTCGCGTCCCATCCGCATGGCCATGTGGCCGCCGCTCGAATAGCCGGACGCGAACACACGATCCCTGTCGATGGCGCCCCGGCCGAGGTCGGTCTCCAGTCGGTCGACGATCGCTCGCGCGAAGCCGACGTCGTCGACGTTGTTGTCCTTCGCGGGCCAACGCCCCTGGCGTCGGCACTCGTTCCAGTTGAACTGATGGCCGTTCGGATAGGCGATGATCACGTTGTTCTCGTCGGCGATGCGCTCGAAATAGGAGCCGACCCAGCCCCGGATGCCGAGTGCGTCATCCCCGGAGCCATGGAACATCAACAGCACAGCGGCCGGCTCGTCGAATCCGGCCGGGACATAAGTGAGCCACGTCCGCTCCAGCCCACCGTGGGTCATCGTGTGGGTGCTCCGAGTGCCGGCCTCGGCGGTCTCGTCGAGCCCCGGTGTCGGCTTCGGGTCGCGCAGGCCGCCGTATGGTGTCGCGCACGAGGTCGTCAGTGTCAGGCAGGCAAGGAGCGCGAGGAGGAGGGGAAGCAGGGGGCGGCGTCCGGCGTCGTCCATGGGGGCCATCATTCCAAATCGCTTCCGAGGGCCTTCCTGACAGCGGCGATCATCCGGCGAAGATATTCCCCGAGCGAACCCTCGGCGCCGCCGCGATACCACGACTCGATCGCGGTCACGAGGCCCCAGATCAGGCTCGCCACCACGACGCGAGCCTCAGCGGGTTCGAAATCGTGGTGGGGTGAATCGAGCACCATGGTCGTGAGCTCGTCGATCCAGGTGTCCACGACCGGAAACGAGGCTGCTCGCAGGGTCGGGTTGTCGAACCACAGCTTGGTCCGCCGCAGCGTCATCTCCGCGTCGCGTCTGAAGTGATCGTGCTCGATGAGCGCGAGGGCCTGATCGGCCACGGCCCAGAGGTTGTGCTCCTGGAACGCATCGGCCAGGGCATCGCGGAGCACGTCGTCGTGCTCGTCCTGCAGGACGAGGCCCTCCTTCGTCCCGAAATAGCGATAGATCGTGCTCGGTGAGACCTCGGCGGCTTCGGCGATCTGTTCGATCCGCACGGCGTCGAAGCTCCGGTGTTCGAACATGTCAACCGCGATCTCCTGGATGCGGTGCATCGTCGCGGCCTTCTTGCGGTCACGCAGGGATCCGGCCATCGCTTCTCCTGACTATCGATCAATCTGACAGTGACTCGCACTTTATCGTGTAGAGTCACTCTCATGAGCAAGTCACTTTTAAAAGACAGTGAGTCTCACATCATCGATGGAGTCCGGCTCGCCAAGAGCTTCGGCCGCACAAGGGCGCTGGACGGGCTCGATCTTCGGGTGGCCGAGGGGGAGGTCCATGGCTTCCTCGGGTCCAACGGTGCCGGCAAGTCGACGACCATCCGGGCGATCCTGGGCCAGCTGCGGCTGGATGCGGGCCGGCTGCGGGTGTTCGGGCGCGAGCCCCGTCGCGATGCTGTGGCGATTCATGCCGATCTGGCCTATGTCCCCGGTGACACGGTCCTGTGGGCGGGCCTGAGTGGCGGTGAGTGCATCGATCTGCTCGGGCGGTTCTCGGGCCGCCAGGATCGGCAGCGCCGCGATGAACTGATCGAGGCGTTCGACTTCGACCCCACCAAACGGGCGCGGAGCTATTCCAAGGGCAATCGTCAGAAGGTCGCGCTGATCGCGGCACTCGCCACGCGGGCGCGATTGTTCCTGCTCGACGAGCCGACCTCGGGCCTTGATCCGGTGATGGAGGCGGTGTTCGTCGAGGAGGTGCGCCGGGTCCGCGCCGAGGGGGCGACCGTCCTGCTGTCCAGCCACATCCTCGACGAGGTCGAAGCCCTGTGTGACCGGGTCACGATCATCCGCAACGGCCGGGCAGTCAGCTCGGGCACGCTCACCGAGCTCCGGGCTCACACTCGCTCGACCATCGAGGCGATCACGGCTGCGCCGATCGAGCTCATGCCCCTGGCCGCCCGGGTTGAGACCACGCGGGGGCCATCGGGCGTCAGGACGGTGTGCTCAGTCCCTCCCGAGGCGCTCGCCGACACTCTCGTCGCAGTGGCGGCGGCGCACCCCACCCAGGTGGTCGTGCGCCCGCCCTCGCTCGACGAGCTCTTCCTTGAGCACTACGCCGATCCCGCGCCCGGATTGGAGGTGTCCGCATGATCGCCCTGACAGGAACCCTGCAGGTGGTCCGAAGCCATTGGCGCACCGGCTGGCTCAACCTGCTCCTGTGGCCGGCCGCGATGACGGCGCTCGTGATCGGCACCGCCTCCGGTGTCTCAGGGCTCTATCCCTCGGCCGAGAGCCGCGAACTCTATGCCCAAACCATGGGCGCGTCCCCGGCCAGCATGGCCTTCAACGGACGCTGGCAGGACATCACGACGCTGGGTGGCATCACGACCTATGAGGTCGGCTTCATGGGGTTGCTGCTGTTCCCGCCGATCGCGCTTCACCTGGCCATCTCCCGCACGCGCGCGGAGGAGGACTCGGGGCGTGCCGAGCTGCTCACCGCGGGCCGGATCGGCCGGCTTGCTCCGCTCGGGGGTGCCCTGGTCACCTCGACCGTGGTGGTCCTGCTGTTCGCGGGTGGCTCGTTCGGCGGTCTGGTGACGGTTGGGCTCCCCGTCGTCGGTGCGGTTTGGTACGCCGGGTCGCTCGCCCTGTTCGTCTGGTGGTTCGCGGCGGTCGGCCTCGTGGTGGCCCAGCTCGGTGGTTCGACGCGGACCGCCATGGGCCTGGGGCTGGCTGTCGCGTTCGGCATGTTCCTGCTGCGGGCGGTGATCGACGGTCGCGGACTGGACGCCGAATGGGCGACGCCGATGGGCTGGCTGCCGCTGGTGCGCCCCTTCTCCGGGGATCCATCGGCGCTGCCGCTCGTGCTCTTCGCCTTGACCGGTGGCGCGTTGATCGGTGCAGCGGGGCTCACTGCCGTGCGCCGCGATCTGGGCGCGGGTGTTCTGACTCCGCGCCCCGGGCCAGCACGGGGATCCGCTTCGCTCGGCCACCCAGCAGGAGTCGCCTGGCGCCTCACCAGGGGAGGTCTGCTGGGTTGGTCCCTGGGCCTGATCCTGTGGGGTGCCGCGATCGGCACGCTCACGGCCGAGATGGCAGAACTGGTCCGCTCCAATCCCGGGATCGGGACGATGCTCGGTTCCGGGC
>CAZEVN010000100.1:0-11252 GCA_964515145.1 uncultured Enemella sp. | reverse complement strand
CTGGGTCAGTTGTACGCCAACATGTTCCCCGATCGCGTGCGCGCGCTCGCGATCGACGGCGTGCTGGATCCGGTGGCCTGGGCGGGTACGCCCGGGACCGCGCATGAGCCGATGACGCTCCGGCTCGGAGCCGCCGAAGGTGCCTGGGAAGAACTGCAAGCGGCGTTCGCGTGGTGCCCGGAGGGTGACGCGGCGACCTGCGCAGCGCGGGCAGCCGAGCGGCAGGCCACGTTCGACCGGGTCGTCGAGCGGGTCAAGCAGAAGCCGGTGCCGTTCACCGATCCATGGTTCGGCGAGGTCCTGGTCGGCTACGGCATGTTCATCGACATGGTCCACAGCGCGCTCTATGCACCGGACGCGCCGGACCAGGTCGCCGCCCTGCTCGAGGCGTTCGATTCGCTCACGGACCCGTCCGCGTCGTCCACGGATACCGAACGCGCCCGGGTGTCGGCCAAGGATGCCCGCAAGCAGGCCAAGGAGAAGCAGCCCAAGCTGCGCCCGCACACCATGGATGGCTATGACCAGATGTTCATGGCCCACTATGTCGTGCTCTGCACCGACTCGCTCAACCCGAAGGCGCAGAAGGACTGGGCTCCCGCCATCGCGGCCCGCGGCCAGGACGCCCCCCATTTCTCGGCCATGTGGGGCTGGCGCACGGCACCGTGCGCCTCGCAGTTCTGGACCGCGACTGACGAGGACGCCTGGCGTGGTCCGTTCACCAACCACACCTCGGCGCCCGTCCTGGTCGTCGGCAACCGCTATGACCCGGCGACTCCGTATTCCGGAGCCGTCGCCGCGTCCCGGCTCCTGCCGAACAGCGCCCTGCTGACCGTGGAAATGTTTGGTCACACTTCCTATCTGAGCAACGCGTGTGCGACCGAGGCGATCGAGGACTATCTGGTGAGCGGTACGCCCACCGCCACCTCGGTCTGTGCCGCTGACGCAGGCTAGGAAACCAGGATCGAGACCCCGGCGACCAGGGCGTACGCCCCGACGCCGGCCACGATCCACGCCAGCGGGCGCCAGCCCTCCCGACCACGTAGGGTCAGGGCGGCCCCGCTGGCAATCAGGACGCCGATGAGGGTGAAGCCGACGACGTCGTCCTCGCGTACGTTCTCGATCACCCCACCGCTCAGCCGCCACGCCCATGCACCGACCACGATGGCGAGGCCGATCACGGTGGCGCCCTGCAGCAGGCGCCTCGTGATTCCGGTGGGGTGGTCGGCGGCTGGGCGGCCGCTCCGGAACAGGTCGCGTCGCGCCGGCATCAGCGCGATCAGCGGGCCGGCGAAGATCACGAGGCTGACCGCGGCGGTGATCAGCGCCGCGGGGACATCCCCGGACTGCAAAATAATGCTCACGCTCGAGAAGAGCGCCATGGCTGCGAGGTTGACGATCGCCCAGACGCTCAGCCCGCTTCGCCCCCGCGGGCGGATCAGGAGCAGGACGAGAGCGGTGCCGACCGCAAGGAAGTACGCCCCAGCGGCCGCGTCCGCGAGGCGGTGCAGCTCGGGCGTGCGGACCCATTCGTGATCGGTGGCATCGGGCAGGACGAGCCACGGTGCGATCAATCCGCGCCAGGCCTGGAAACCACCGACAAGGACGATGGCGATGAGCGCACACACGATGCGGAAGGCGAGGTGGCGGGACGTGCGCCGGGGCGTTCGGGTTTCGGTCGTGATGGTCATGAGGGCTCCTGGCTTCGAAGTGTCAACCCCTCGACTGTCTCGCCGAATGCCGGGGCACAGCAGAGTCGCGAGTTGGGGGCGACCGGGAAGAATTGCCCGACCAGCTCGGGACATCGGCCCTGGGTCTGTCGGGGTGGGGCGGGAAATACTGACCTCGTGAGGAGCAGGGAGCTGGCCATCGGGCTCGCGATCATCGTGCTCGCCGCGACCCTCGTGGCGGTCGGCGCGGATGTTGCCGCGCCGGGTGGCGATGCTGCTCCGGCCGCGCAGGTGTTTTTGGAGCTGCCGCTGCTCGCGTGGGCGGTGGCGGGTGCGGTCATCGTCCTGCAGCGTCCTGGGAATCGGCTCGGCTGGCTGATCCTCGGCGTCAGCGCAGTGACCCAGGTGAGCATTGCCGAGGAAGCCCTGCGCCGCGGCGACCTGATCCCGTCGAGCGGCGTCGGGCTGACCCTGTCCGTCGTCGGTGGGCTCGGGGTTTTCGTGCTTCTGGGACTCCTCCCGCTGCTCTATCCCCACGGGTCGATCCCCGGCGGATTCGGGCGGGTGGTGGCGATCGGCGTTGTGCTGGGAGCGGTCCTGGTCATGTTCCAGTGGGGCATGTCCCAGCTGGGGTGGTGGGCCTGGCCTTTCGACGAAGGGACTTCTTCGACCGGAGCTGCCGGACTGATCCCGGTCTCGCTGTTCACGGTGTCCGCGCTGGTCGGTTGGATCCATTGCGCGGTGCGCGCTGCCCGCGCGACCAGCCCGATGCGAGAACAACTCGTGATCCTGCTGGCAGCGGTGGTGCTGACGCTCATCGTGTCGTCACCGCTGCCGGCGCTGGTGTTCTCGCCGACGGCTGTGGCGGTTGTCCAGGCAGTTGCGCTCATGACGCTTCCCGCCGCGATCGCGGTGGGGATCCTTCGCTATCGACTCCTCGGGATCGAGTCGGTGCTCCACCGGGGGCTCGTCTATGGCTTGCTCACCGCAGCCGTGGTCATCGTCTATGGGGTCGCCGCCTGGATGGGTGGCCGCTGGATGGGGGCGTCGGTCCTGCCCTCGGTTATGGCCGCAGCTGTGGTGGCCATCGGGCTCCTGCCACTCCGGAATGCCCTGCAACGTGGAGTCGACCGTCTGCTCTATGGGGACCGCCGCGACCCGGTCGGCGCCGTCACCACAGTTGGTTCCCTCCTTGCGGGATCGGATCTCTCAGAGCTCACCGATCTCCTGGTGGGCGCTGTCAGGGACGTCATGCACAGCACGGGCGTCGAGCTTGAGAACGCCGATGGGCTGGTCGTGGCTCGTGTCGGTGACCTGCCCGACGGCAATGCTCCGGGAATCGTCGCGGTGCCCCTGCGTGTGGGCGGCCAGGAGACCGGGCTGCTCCGCCTCGGGCCCCCACGAGACGGCGGCCGGTTCTCCGGGGAAGAGCAGCGCGTGCTCGCGGCTCTGGCCCCCCAGGTGGCTGCGGCCCTGCACGCTGTCACCATCGCAGCCGAGGTCGAACGCCAACGCGATCGGGCGGTCTCGGTGAGGCTGGAGGAGCGTGAGCGCATGCGCAACGATCTTCACGACGGGCTGGGACCATCGCTGACCGGCATCAGCCTCGGCCTGCAGGGTGTGGCAGACGCGATCGCCGCCGAGGACTCGGCCAGGGCGGCAGCGGTCAACGAGCGTGTGAGGGTCGAGGTCACCCGGACGGTGGGGGAGGTCCGTCGGCTGCTTGATGGGCTCAGGCCGGGGGTCGTCGAGCGCCACGGTCTTGCGGACGCACTCGCCGCGGCGTTCGAAGGCATCGGGCCTGTTGTCGTGGTCGTCGGGCCGTTGCCCGACCTGACCGAGAACGTGGAGGATGCCCTCTATCGCGTCGCCCTCGAAGCCGTGACCAATGCCCTGCGCCACGCCGATGCCGAGCGCATCCGGGTTGACCTCGGTGAAGCGCCTTCCGGCGTACTCCTCACTGTCACCGACGACGGCACCGGCATCGCTCTCGACGCGGTGGAGGGGGTCGGGCTCGCCTCCATGAGGAGCCGGGCGGAGGCCGTGGGCGGCACACTCGAGGTGGAGACCGGCGACGGGACCACGATCAAGATGCACGTCCCGACGACCAAAGGAGAGATGAGATGACGATCCGGGTGCTGATCGTCGATGACCACCCCATGTTCCGGTTCGGGCTCGCGGCTGCGCTCGGGGGTGCCGATGCGATCGAGGTCGTCGGGGAGGCCGCAGACGGGGCGGAGGCACTCCGGTTCTGCGCCACCAGGGAAATCGATGTCGTGCTGAGCGATATCGAGATGCCAGGGACCGATGGCCTGGACCTGGTCGCGGCACTGGCAGCGAAACAGCCCGAACTTCCCGTTCTGCTGCTCACGATGCACGACGACCTGGACGGGATCCGGGCTGCTCTGGCGGCGGGGGCCCGTGGCTATGTCCTCAAAGGGGCCGGTCGCGACGAGATCGTCCGGGCCATCCGCACCGTCCACGAGGGTGGGGTGGTCTATGGCGCCGGCGTCGCGGACCGGGTGCAGAGTCTGCTGACGCGCACGGCCCCTTCCGAACCACTACCCGGACTCACCCCCAGGGAACGCGATGTCCTCACTTTGGTCGCCCGAGGACTCGGCAACCACGCGATCGCCGGGCAGCTTCACCTCTCGGAGAAGACCGTACGCAATCACGTGTCCAACCTGCTGGTCAAGCTCGGAGTGGCAACGCGGGCCGCGGCGGTGGCGGCTGCCCGCGACGCAGGTCTCTAGTTCGGCTCCTCGGTCTCCGGCGTACGCCCCGCGGCGGGGCCACCGGACACATCGTCCAGAGCCGACACGATCGCCTCGGGCAACGTAACGCCGACGGTGGAGAGGCACTGCTCGAGCTGCTGCTGGTTGCGCGCGCCCAGCAGGGGAGCGGTGACGCCGGGGGCATCACGGACCCACGCCAGTGACACCTGCAACGGCGTCAACTCCAGCCCGTCGGCCGCCTTGGCCACGGCTTCGACGATCCCGCGAGATCGAGCTTCGAGGTAGGCCTCGACGAACCAGGCGAAGTGCCCGGCCGCACGGGAATCGCGAGGGACACCGTGGCGATACTTTCCGGACAGCACGCCCCGACCGAGCGGCGACCAGGGGAAGAACCCCATGCCGAGCGCCCGGGCGGCGGGCAGGACCTCGACCTCCGCCCGCCGCGCCAGGAGGGAATATTCGACCTGGTTGGAGGTGATGGGCGTACGCCCGGGGAACGCGTGCTGCCACGTCGCCGCCTGGGCACTCTGCCAGCCGATGAAGTTGGACAACCCGACGTAACGCACTCGTCCCGAGGTCACGGCCTGGTCCATCGCGGCGAGCGTCTCCTCGAGCGGGGCCGAACCCCAGGCGTGGATCTGCCAGAGGTCGATCCAGTCCGTGCGGAGACGGCTGAGCGATTCGTCGAGGTCCTGCAGCAGGGCCCGCGCCGAGGTGTCGACCACGCGCTGCTTGCCACGCAGAACGAACCCGGCCTTGGTCGCGACCACGAAGTTCTCGCGGCGATGGTCGTTGCGCAGGAGGGCGCCGACGGTGCGCTCGGCGTCGCCGTTGCCGTAGGCCGCAGCGGTGTCGAGCAGGGTCCCGCCGGCCTCGTGGAACGTCCGAAGCAGCTGCCGCGCCTGCTCCGGCGGAGTGTCCCGGCCCCAGGTCATCGTGCCGAGGCCGAACTCCGACACCTCCAGACCACTGTGGCCCACCACCCGACTCCGCATGCGGGAAACCCTAACGGATCGGCTCAGATGCCAAACGAGCCAGCAATCACGAGTCGGTCGAGATGGATAGATCGGGAGGGCAGGTAATTTCGGACACTCGACGGGGTCTACCCCCACCCCAGAACCCCGCGAGTGTCCCATTTTACCCAGCTGATTCGAGTATTAGCCCGCCAGCCGCCGGTCCTGGAGGTGGTGGGCGGCGCCGAACTGGTCGACGACGAGGATCTCCGAGGGAAGCTCGTCCCACGGGATGGCGAACCAGGCAGTCATGGGAATCGGCCGCAGACACTCGCGCAGCAGGTCGGTGAACTGCACCTCGAGCCTGTCCGCGCCCACGCCAACGAAGCGCGGATCGCTCTGGTGACAGCCGTCGTAGTGGAGTTCGACAATGAGGTATCGCTGCGGGTCCACGTGCTCGTCCAAGCCGCCGGACCGGCTGTTGGGCAGATAGAACACCACCCCGAGCGGCGCCGACTCACCGTCGGGATCACCGAGGACATTCACCGGACGCCACTCATGACCCTCGACCCGGGACGAGCGGGCGCAGCCGGGCATGAAGGCGAGCACCAGCGCCAACAGCGCAACCAGGAATATGCGACTCATGACCGCCACGACGGTTCGGCGATGCCGAATGGTTCTGCGCCGGATCATCCCGACCCTGACACAATCCCTCCATGCGTCTTGCCCTGAATCTCGGTTATATGGTCGGCGGCGAAACCCCGGCCGACCAACTCGCCCTCGTCCAGCGCGTGGAGGCGTTGGGTTATGACTCGGTGTGGGCCGCGGAGGCCTACGGCGCGGACGTCGTCACGCTCCTCAGCTGGCTCGCCGCGCAGACCTCGACGATCCACGTCGGGTCGGCCGTGATGCAGATCCCGGGGCGTACGCCCGCCAACACCGCCATGACCGCCGCCGGCCTCCAGAACCTGAGCGATGGGCGCTTCCGGCTCGGGCTCGGCGTCTCGGGGCCGCAGGTGTCGGAGGGCTGGCACGGCGTACCCTTCGCCAAACCTCTCGGCCGCACCCGTGACTATGTCGCGATCGTGCGGAAGGCGCTGGCCAGGGAGACGGTGGAGTATGCCGGCGAGCACTTCCAGCTGCCGCTGCCCGGCACCGAGGGCAAGGGCCTCAAGCTGATGGTGCGCCCTGTCGCGCCCGTGCCGATCTATCTCGCCGGCACCGGCCCGAAGAACCTCGAACTCACCGGCGAAATCTGCGACGGCTGGCTCGGCCTCTTTTATGCCGCGAGCTTCGCGCACGAGCAACTCGATGCGCTGGCTGCCGGTCGCGCGAAGGTCGACAAGGACATGAGTGGTTTCGACGTGCAGGCATCGTTCCCGCTGGTGGTGGGGGCGGACGTGGCCGCCTGTGCGGATCCCGTGCGGCCCTATGCCGCGCTCTATGTCGGCGGCATGGGCAGCCGGAAGAACAACTTCTACAACAATCTCGCCGTCCGCATGGGGTACGCCGCAGAGGCGGCGGAGATCCAGGAGCTCTACCTCACCGGGCGGCAACGCGAGGCCATGGGCACAGTGCCCCAGGAGTTCATCGATGACACGTCACTGCTCGGCGATCGGGCCCGACTCACCGACCGCCTGGCGGCGCTCGCCGAGTCGGGCCTGACCACCTGCGCCGCCACGCCCGTGGGCCGCGACATGCAGGCCAAGCTCGCCGCCCTGGAGACCCTCGCCGAGGCCCATCGGGCGCTGTGATCAGCCCTGCGGCAGCGGCTGGAGTACGCCGGTCAACAGCATGACGACCACGGCGGCCGCGAGCACCAATCGATAGATCACGAACGGCTTGAAGCTGTGGGTGCTGATGTATTTCAGCAGCCAGTGGATGACGCCCAGTCCCACGGCGAAGGCCAGCACTGTCGCGACGATCGTCGGGCCCCAGGACACGGTCGGGTCACCGGGGATGTCCTTGAGCTTGTAGAGCCCGGACAGGAACACCGCAGGAATCGCCAGCAGGAACGCATAGCGCGCGGCCGCCTCCCGCTTGTAGCCCATCGCCAGACCACCGGCGATCGTGCCGCCGGAGCGGGACACGCCGGGGATCAGTGCCATTGCCTGGGCGAGGCCATAGAGGATGCCGTGCTTGTAGGTCAGCTTGTCGAGCGTGCGCTCGTTCTTCGCGAAGTGGTCGACAACCCCGATGACGATGCCGAAGCCGGCGAGCATCGCGGCCGTGATCCAGAGGTTGCGCAGGTTGTGGTCGATGGCGCTCTCGAACAGGATGCCCAGCACACCGATCGGGATGGACCCGATGATGATGAGCCAGCCCATGCGGGCATCGGGGTCGTTGCGGGGAATTTTCCCGAACAGCGACAGGGTCCAGTGCTTGATGATCCGACCGATGTCCTTCGCGAAATAGAGCACGACGGCGGTCTCGGTGCCGAGCTGCGTCACCGCGGTGAACGCCGCGCCGGGGTCGACTCCGCCGAGGAGCTGGCCCACGATCGAGACGTGGGCGCTGGAGGAGATCGGCAGGAATTCGGTCAGACCCTGCACGATCCCCAGGACAATGGCGTCGAACCAGTCCATGGGAGCTTCCTTCTGTGCACGCCTGCTCCGTGTGGGCAACCCATCGGTGGCAGGTCCGGGAAAACACTAGACCCGCTCGGCAACTGCGGCCGTGTGCCGTTCCGTCCGTGCCGTTAGGGTTTTGCCCATGACGACGCTCTTTCTCGTGCGCCATGGCCGATCGACCGCCAACACTGCCGGTGTTCTCGCCGGCCGTGCCGATGGCGTCGAGCTCGACGACAAAGGCCGGGAACAAGCCGAGACCGCGCGGGTCCGCCTGGCCGGCGTACCTCTCGCGGCGGCGGTCGTCTCGCCCGTTCTCCGGTGCCGGCAGACCGCGCAGCAGATCCTCACCGATCGCGACGTCCCGGAGTTTCTGGAGGAGGGGCTGAGCGAGTGTGACTACGGCGAGTGGACGGGGCGGACCCTCAAGGAGCTCGCCGACGAGAAGCTCTGGAAGACCGTCCAGCAGCAGCCATCAGCCGCCGTGTTCCCGGGTGGCGAATCGATGACGGCCATGTGGTCCCGGTCGGTCGGCGCAGTCCGCGAGTGGGACCGCCGCCTCACCGCCGAGCACGGCGAACACACCGCCTGGCTCGCCGTGTCCCACGGGGATGTGATCAAGGCGATCCTCGCCGATGCGCTCGGCATGCACCTCGACTCGTTCCAGCGGATCATGGTCGACCCGGCGTCGGTCTCTGTGATCCACTACACGGATTCGCGGCCCTATGTCGTGACCATGAACTCCACGTCCGGCGACCTATCGGCGCTCCTGCCGAAGCCGGGGGAGTCGACCGATGCGGCGGTGGGTGGAGGAGCCGGAGCAGGGGAGGGTACGCCGACGGAAACCGCGCGCGCTGACACCGCCACTACCCCGGTCGAGCCCGTCGAAACCAAGTCCGGCTCAACCTGCCCGGTCGCCGATCTCACGTAGGGTTGGATCCATGGCCATTGTCGAGCATCGATATGACGCTCCCGATCGTTTCGTGTCCGGAACCGTGGGGGAGCCCGGCGACCGGACCTTCTTCTTCCAGGCGCGTCAGGGCAATCGGCTGACCAGTGTGGTCGCGGAGAAGCAGCAGGTATCAGTGTTGGCCGAACACGTGGATCGCGTGTTGGGCGAGATCAGCCGGCTGACCGGTGGGCTGGTGCCCGTGCCGCCCAAGCGCGAGACCGCCTATGACAATGAGCCGCTCGATGCCCCCATCACCGAGGAATTCCGCGTCGGAACCATGACGATCGCCTGGGATCCGAACGATTCGCGCATCGTGATCGAGATGTTCTCGGTTACCGAGGACGACACCGAGATCGACCTGGACGAGACCAGCGCCGAGGATGCCGAGGCGATTGCCCGGGCGGAGGCCGAGCGGGCGGGCGAGGTCCTTGTCGTCCGGATCCCGCCGAACGTGGCTCGAGATTTCGTGGCACGTTCGATGGCGCTCGTCGCCGCAGGACGCCCGGCCTGCCCGTTCTGCGAACAGCCGATCGACCCCGACGGTCACATCTGCCCGCGTGCCAATGGCTATCGACGACCGCTCTTCTGAGTCCGTGGTCGAGCCGCTCGGCCCGGCCGACCCGCTCGACCCGGGGATCTTCACGAACGGGGAACTCGAGCTGACCGGTCGGCTCGTACAGGCCTCGAATGCCACCTTCCTCTGCGAGCTGACAACGCCGGATGCGGTCGTGCACTGCGTCTACAAGCCCGTTCGGGGGGAGCGGCCTCTGTGGGATTTTCCGGACGGTACGCTCGCCGAGCGCGAGGTTGCTGCCTATCGCATTTCCGCGGCTGCCGGATTCGACCTGGTGCCGGCGACCGTGCTGATCGACGGCCCAATGGGCCCCGGCTCGTTGCAGTCCTGGATCGATGTCGATGACGATGCGGACCCGGTCGTGGACCTGGTCCGTTCCGGGCGTACGCCCGAGGGCTGGTTCGATGTCGTCGACGGGCTCGATGCGCACGAGCGGCCCGTGATGGTGATCCACCGCGACGATCCAACGCTGCGGAAGATGGCGCTGTTCGATGTCATCACCAACAACGCCGACCGCAAGGGCGTCCACATCCTCACCGACGGGACAGGCCGGCTCTGGGCCGTCGACCACGGCCTGAGCTTCCATGCCCAGCACAAACTCCGGACCGTCCTCTGGGGCTGGGCGGGGGAGGAACTCACCACCGACGAACTCGCGATGGTCAGCACCGCACTGGAGAGCATCGAGGAGCTGGACGAGCTCGTCACCGTGGCCGAGGCCGAGGCGTACGCCGACCGCTGCTCCCGGCTGCTGACCGAGGGGATCTTCCCCCATCACCGTGGGGCCTGGCCCGCGATCCCGTGGCCGCCGTTGTGACAGCAGGGCGGCGTGAACCATCCCCCGGAACGGGATCCTCCACTGTCGGCGGTGCTCTGTAGGCTCACGCCCATGCGCGCATGGCAGGCTCCCCAGATTCCCTCCCTCCCTCGGCCCGACGGCTTTGATCCGGTCCGGGTGCACAACACGGAGAGCGGGGATCTGCAGCCGGTCGGACCGGATTCGGGCACCGCGCGGCTGTATGTCTGTGGCATCACGCCCTATGACGCGACCCACATGGGCCACGCCAACACCTATGTGAGCTTCGACCTGCTCCATCGCGTGTGGCGCGACCGGGGACTCGATGTCCACTATGTCCAGAACGTCACCGATATCGACGACCCGCTGCTGGAGCGCGCCAACGACCGCGGTCTCGACTGGGTCGAACTGGCCGAGGACCAGACCGAGCTGTTCCGCACCGACATGGTGGCGCTCAATGTGATCCCGCCGGCGCACTACATCGGCGCGGTCGAGTCGATCCCGCTGGTCACCGACCTGCTCCAGAAGTTCGGCCCCGACGCCGTCTATCAGCTCGAGCAGGAGCCGAAGGACTGGTATTTCGCGGTTCACTCCGATCCTGACTTCGGCAGTGTCGCTGGCCTTGACGAGGAAGAGGCCCTCAAGATCTTCGCCGAGCGCGGCGGTGACCCCGATCGCGAAGGCAAGCGCCATCCGCTGGACTGCCTCGTGTGGCAGCTCGAGCGAGACGGTGAACCGGCCTGGGAGAGCCCCTTCGGCCGTGGGCGTCCGGGTTGGCACATCGAGTGCGCGGCCATCGCCGAGCACTATCTGGGCACCACCTTCGACGTTCAGGGCGGCGGGTCCGACCTCGCTTTCCCGCACCACGAGATGAGCGCCTCCGAGGCCGTCGTGGCGACCGGCGAACCATTCGCAAAGGCGTTCGTCCACGCCGGCATGGTCGGCCTCGACGGCGAGAAGATGTCCAAGTCCAAGGGCAATCTCGTCCTGGTCTCCAAGCTCCGGGCCGCC
>CAZEVN010000099.1:0-11379 GCA_964515145.1 uncultured Enemella sp. | reverse complement strand
TCGGGCTCCTCGCGAATGAGGTGACGATGGTTGTCCTTGAGCAGGCGCAGGCTGGCTGAGGCCCGGACCAGCTTGGCGTACGTGACTTCGCGGAAGCGCGGGTCGGACTCGTAGTCGAGGTCGAGATAACGGTCCGCATATCGCTGCGCATTGCGGATTGCCGTGATGGCCTTGCCCTTCGGGCTCACCAGCGAGGCAACGATCGTGACCAGGAGAATGCCCAGGATCAACGTCAGCGACAGTTGCGTCGTGATCTCCATGACCTTGACCGGCTCGCCGTCGTTGATGAACCACACATTGTTCTCGTGCAGGGCATGCAGGATCAGCTTCACGCCGATCAACCCGAGGATCGCGGCCAGACCATATTTCAGATAGATGAGTCGGTCCAACAGGCCATCCAACAGGAAGTAGAGCTGACGCAGGCCCATCAGCGAGAAAGCCGTGGCGGTGAACACGATGAAGGTCTTGGTCGTCAGGCCGAAGATCGCCGGGATGGAGTCGAAGGCGAAGAGGATGTCGGTGCCACCGATCGCGACCATGACCAGCAGCATCGGCGTCATCGCCCGCTTGCCGTTTACCCGGGTGAACAGCTTGTCCTCGTCATAGTGATCGGTGGTGCGGATGAACTTCTTCGCCACCCGGATCACGATGTTGTTGGCTTCGCTCTCGCCCTCGTCATCGGGCTTGAGCATGTGCCCGGCCGTCAGCAGCAGGAACAGGCCGAAGATATAGAACACCCACGCGAACTGATTGATCAACGCCGCACCGACGAAAATCAGGGCGGTCCGCGCGATCAGTGCGAAAACGATGCCGAACAGCAGGACCTTCTGCTGGTCCTTCGCCGGCACCTTGAAGCTCGACATGATCACCAGGAAGACGAAGAGGTTGTCGACCGACAACGCCTTCTCGGTGATATACCCCGCGAAATATTCACCGCCCCAGCCGGCCGGGGCGAAAATCACGACCCCGACGCCGAACAGGATCGCGATCCCGACATAGATCGACGACCAGATTGCGGCCTCTTTGAGCGTGGGGGTATGGGCCTTGCGGACATGGAAGAAGAAGTCGAAGAGCAACAGACCGGCAATGAAGACGATCGTGCCGATCCACACGGCGGTGGAGACCATGGGCGCCTCTCGGACGAAGGGGTACGCCGCAGCGCACCCGTGACGGGACGGTTAGCCCAGCTCGAGCGAACGATCCCGGGCAGCCTCGACGGCCGCCAGGAACGCCGCCCGCACACCATGATCCTCCAGCCTTCGCAGCGCCGCCGCGGTGGTCCCCCCGGGGGACGTCACGTTCTCGCGCAGGATGGCTGGATGGTCGCCGGTTTCACGCAGCAGCGTGGCCGAGCCGAACAGTGTCTGCACGGCTAGTTCGGTGGCGATATCGCGTGGCAGGCCCACATGGACCCCACCCTCGATCATCGCCTCGGCGACCAGGAACACATATGCAGGACCCGAGCCGGAAACCGCAGTCACCGAGTCCTGATATTTCTCCGCCACCGTGACGACCCGACCCACGGCGCCGAGTATCTCGGTCACTTCCGCCAGGTGGTCGTCGGTGGCATGCGTGCCCGGGGAAATGGCCGTGATGGCCTCCCCCACCCGGGCGGGGGTGTTCGGCATGGCGCGCACGACAGGGGTGCCCTCGCGTACGCCGGCCTGCAGCGTGGCCAGCGTAACCCCGGCACACACCGACAACAACAGGGTGTCCGGCGCGAGCCGGTCACCGATCTCATCGAGTACGCCGCCGACGTCGGCCGGCTTCACCGCCAACAGGACGGTCTGGGCATCTGCCACGGCGTCGACCGCGTCGGCACCCGCCACGCCATAGCGATCGGAAAGTTCCGCACGCCGCTCGCTGCGGGCGTCGGACACGACGATGTCGGCGGCGGCCCACCCGGAGGCGAGGAGGCCGGAAAAAATGGCCTCCCCCATCAGCCCCGCGCCGACAACGACGAGTCGGGTCATCAGGCGGGCTGCCCGGCGCGCAGATTCTCCGCGACCACTTCAGCGATCTGGACCGCATTCAGCGCGGCGCCCTTGCGGAGGTTGTCGTTCGATGCAAAGAAGACCAGGCCCTTGCCGTCCGGGACCGACTGGTCGACGCGGATGCGACCGACATAGGCCGGGTCGGCACCAGCAGCGTCCCGCGGGGTCGGGATGTCCATCAACTCGACGCCCGGCGCAGCGGCGAGAAGCTCGGTGGCTTCCTCGGGGCTGATCGGGTTGTCGAACTCGGCATGCACGGCGAGCGAGTGACCGGTGAACACCGGAACGCGCACGCAGGTGCCCGACACGAGCAGGTTGGGCAGGTGGAGGATCTTGCGGGACTCGTTGCGGAGCTTCTGCTCCTCATCGGTCTCACCGGAGCCGTCGTCGACGAGCGAGCCGGCGATCGGGAGGGCGTTGAAGGCGATGGCCTTGGCGTACGAGCCGAGCTCGGACACCGAACCGAGATCGCCGGTGAAGGTCAGGCCCTCGAGATCGTCGGTGGCGCGCACCTGGTCGGCGAACGCCTTGACCTGGGCCCCACCGGAGCCCGAAACGGCCTGATAGGTGGCCACCCGCAGGCGGGACAGCCCGGCCTTCTCGGTGAGCGGCTTCAGCACCGGCATGATCGCCATGGTGGTGCAGTTGGGGTTGGCGATGATGCCCTTCGGCAGGTCCTTGGTGTCCTCGGGGTTGACCTCGGAGACCACGAGCGGCACGTCGGGATCGAGGCGCCAGGCAGACGAGTTGTCGATCACGATGGCGCCGGCTGCGGCGACCTTGGGGGCGTACTCCCGCGAGCTTGCACCACCCGCGGAGAACAGCGCGATATCCAGACCGGAGAAATCGGCGGTCGCCGTGTCCTCGACGGTCACCTGCTTGTCACCGAACTCGATGACCTTGCCGGCCGAGCGGGCCGAGGCGAAGAAGCGGATCTCGTCGACGGGGAAATCCCGCTGGATGAGCAGGTCGCGCATGACGCTCCCCACCTGACCGGTTGCCCCGAACACACCTACGCGCACGTTGTCTCCTGATCGATTGAAGGCTGCGTTTCAGGATACGGCTCCGGTGGGAGTGAACGAAATCACATTCCGCACCGGCGAACCCGGTCACCGGATTTCGAGAGCAGAGGCGTTCACTTCCCCGTCATGGCAGCATCGAAATCGTGACCACCCCGTCCGGTGCCAGGCCGACCAACCTGCAGAAATTCGCGTGGCTGTCGATCTTCGCCGCGATCGCGACGATCTCTCTCAAGACCGGCGCCTGGGTCCTAACCGGCTCGGTCGGCCTGCTCTCCGATGCCGCCGAATCGGTCGTCAACCTCGTCGCTGCCATCGTGGCCCTCATCGCGCTTCGGGTCGCCGCGGCTCCCGCGAGCCAGAAGTTCCCCTACGGCCGCGCGAAAGCGGAATACTTCTCCGCCGCCATCGAGGGCCTGATGATCATGGTGGCGGCAGCGGTCATCATCGTCACGTCGGTCGAACGCTTCCTCAACCCGCAACCGCTCGAGGCGGTGGGTCTCGGCCTCGCGATCTCAGTGCTCGCCTCGATCATCAACGGCGTGGTCGCCATGGTCCTGCTCCGCGCGGGCCGCGCCCACCGCTCTCTCACGCTGACCGCTGACGGCAAACACCTGATGACCGACCTGATCACCTCGGCCGGCGTCGTGATCGGGGTGGCCCTGGTCTGGCTCACCGGGTGGGACCGACTCGACTCGATCGTCGCCTTCGCCGTCGGCATCAACATCATCATCACCGGCGTCAAGCTCCTCACCGAGTCAGCCGCCGGCCTCCTGGATGCCACGCTGCCGCCCGAGGAGAACAAGGCCATCATCGATATCCTCGATCGGCGCACGGACGGGACCGTGTCGTTCCACGGGCTCATGACCCGGGTCGCGGGCCAGCAGCGGTATGCCACCGTGCACGTTCTCGTGCCCTGCGACTGGACGGTCAAGGAGGGGCACGACTACATCCACGAGCTCGAGGAAGAACTCCAGGGCGCCGTGCCCGGGCTCCGCGTTCTAAGCCACCTCGAACCGGATGCCGATCCGTTGTCCTATGACGACAACCCCACGGGCCGACTGGTCTTCGACGCCGAGCGCACCGAACCGCCGCAGCGCACCTGACATCCGATCAGAGCCACTCCACTCGCGGCGCAACGAGGGCATAACCGACGAAGGCGACGATGTCGAGCAGCGTGTGCGCCACGACGAGCGGCCCAACGCGCTTCCAGCGCAGGAAAAGCAGGCCGAAGAGTACGCCCATGATCAGGTTGCCGGCGAAGCCGCCGAAGCCCTGATAGAGGTGATAGCTGCCGCGCACGACGGCCGAGGTGAGCACGATCAGCCACCACGACCACCCGATCTGGCGCAGGCGCAGATAGAGCCAGCCGAGCATCAGGACTTCCTCGAGGATCCCGTTCATCGCCGCGGCCAGGAGATAGACCGGCACGGTCCACCAGTTGTCGGCCAGGTTGGCAGGGGCAACGTTGGTGTTGATCCCGATCTCGCGGGCAAGCAGATAGAACCCCAGGCCGGGGATCCCGATCCCTGCGGCGACCAAGAACCCCCACCCGATGTCCCACCCCGGGCACCGCAGGTCGAAACCGATGCGCTGCCAGGACGGCCGGCCCGGATCGTCCCCACGCCACGCGGCCGGTCCCGCCGCGATGGCCAGGAGATAGAGCGCCAGCAGCACCGGCACGAGGGGAAACATGATGTTGGCCAGCTGATAAGCCAGATCGAGCCACGGCCGGTCCGCCGCCACGGAGGTGTTCATCTGGGTCGTCTGTTGCGCGAGCGGCTCGGGTCGCGTGAGGCGATCCGCGATCCGGAGGATCGAATAGACCGCCGACTCCCCCAGCGACACCCCCAGGACCAGGACCATCTCCAGTCCGAACCGGGGCCGGGTGAGCGTCACGTCACGGTCTCCAGGACCGCCACGACGAGGAAGAACCCAACGACAAGTAGGGCCGCCAGCCCGAGCCCGATCGCGATCACGCGCACCGCGCGCTGAGGTGCCACTGCTGCTCAGTCGTCTTTGGCGCTGGCAGACCGTGCCGCGGCTTCGAGATAGGTCCGCGTGAAGGCGAGCGACTCTGCCAGGTCTCGCTCGCGATCGTCGCGGGACTTGGCGCCGCGGGTGTTGATCTCGAGGATCACATCGCCCGCATACCCACTCGTGCCGAGATAGCGCAACAACTCGTCGGCCTTCTGATCGCCACGGCCCGGGACCATGTGCTCGTCCATGAATGAGCCGGTGCCGTCGGTCAGGTGCACGTGCTTGAGACGCGGGCCCCACTCCCTGGCCAGTTCGAGTGAGCTCTGCTTCGACGTCGAGGCGTGCGACAGGTCGAGGGTGAGGTGGTCGTAGTCGAGTTCGCTCGGATCCCAATTCGGCTTGTAGGCCTTGAACTCCCCGCGCGGTGTCCGCCACGGATACATGTTCTCGAGACAGAACGTGATGCCCGTGGTCTCGGTGAGGCGCTTGATGCCGGCGAGGAAATTCCTGGCGTACTCCCCCTGCCAACGAAACGGCGGATGCACCACCACGGTCGGCGCGCCCAGCTGAAGGGCGGCCCGGGCCGACTTCTCCAGCTTCTCCCACGGATCGGTCCCCCAGACGCGGGGCAGGAGCAACAGGGTCGGCGCGTGCACGGAAACAACCGGGATCTGGTGATGATCACGCAGCCGCTGCACGGCATCGACATCGGTGGACAGCGCGTCCGTGCCGACCATGATCTCGACGGCGTCATAGCCGAGGCGCCCCGCCCACTCGAACGCGGCGGACGTCGACTCCGGATAGACCGCCGACGTGCTCAGCGCAACGCGCGGTTTCGGTTGGCTCACCTCGCCCACGATACCCGCGACCTGCCCTGAGGTCAGTCGACGAGGACGTCCTGGCCGCCGAGCTTCATGCGCGAGCCGAGCTTGCGGGCCTTGAGATTGCCGTCGGCGAAATATTCGAGGTGGTCGAGATAGTTCAGGATGATGCCCTCGCGCAGCGCCCACGGGCAGAGGACGACTTCCTCCATTCCGGCGAGGAACATCACCGACTCCGCGACCACGGCCCCGGCGAGCAGCTGAGCGCTCCGGCCCGCCGACACACCGGGCAGGTTTGACCGCTTCTCCACGGGCATGGCCGCGATCATCTCGACGGCCTCGGAGAGCTTTTCGCGTTCGAGCACGCGGCGCACATAGGGCCCCGCATCCGCGGGGAGCGTCCCCGTGATCCGGCCCAGCGTCCGGAAGGTCTTCGACGTCGCCACCGCGCGCTCATAGGGACCTCGTCGCAACAGGTCGCCGATCACCGAACCGATCTCGGCGCGCACATAGCGGCGGATCTCGGTCAGGTTCGTGGGACCGAATTCACGGGCCATGCGGCCCGCACCGACCGGCACCGAGAACGCGATCTCGGGCTCCTCGTCGCGGCCGGCCGCGATCTCGAGCGAGCCGCCGCCGATGTCGAACACGCTGAGCGTGCCGGCCGACCAGCCGAACCAGCGCCGGGCGGCGAGGAACGTGGCTCGGGCCTCGTCTGTGCCGGAGAGGACCCGCAGCTCGACGCCGGTCTCCTCCTTGCACTCGGCCACGACGTCATCGCAGTTGGTGGCCTCCCGCAGCGCGGAGGTCACGAACGGCAGCACCTTCGAACAGCCGGACTGCTCGGCGAAGTCGCGGGACGCATCGACCATGTCGATCAGGGCGTCGATGCCCGACCTGGTCATGCGGCCGTCGTCGTCGAGGTGCTCGGCCAGCCGCAGCTCCCGCTTCAGGGAAGCTGCCGGGCTGGGCGCACCGCCGACGCGCGCATCGACCACCAGCAGGTGAACCGTGTTGGATCCGATGTCGAGAACTCCCAGTCGCACGCGGGAAATGTACTCCGGCCGGTCCACAGTCACATACTGATGGGCATGCCTGAGATCCTGCTGCCCTTCCCGCGCACGTTCGTCGAGTTCGCAGACCCCGACAACTCCGAGCAGGTGTTCCGCTGTGATCTCACCTGGCTGACGTCCCGATGGCAGTGCATTTTCGGCCAGGGCTGCCCCGGCATCTATGCCAACCGCCCCGATGACGGCTGCTGCACCCTCGGCGCCCATTTCGCCGATGCCGACGACGAGCAGCGGGTCGCAGAGGCTGCGAGTCGGCTGACGCCCGAGACGTGGCAGTACGCCGCAGAGGCGGCGGCAGGCGGCTGGGCGGTGGTCGAGGACCTCGAGCACGTCGCCGAGGGCGAGACGCCGGACCGCAAGACCAGAGCGGTCGACGGGGCCTGCATCTTCCTGAACCGACCCGGGTTCGCCGGAGGCGAGGGCTGCGCCCTGCACGCCCTGGCCCTGCGCGAGGGCCGTGGGCTCCCCGAGACCAAGCCCGACGTGTGCTGGCAGCTGCCCCTGCGCCGGCAATATCGCACCGTCGACCGCGGCGACGAGACCAGTTATCTCGAGATCACGATCGGCGAATATGTCCGTGCGGGCTGGGGCTCCGGTGGTCATGACCTCGACTGGTATTGCACCTCCAACACCGACGCCCACACCGCTGCCGAGCCCGTCTATGTGACCAATTCCGCCGAGCTGACGGAGCTCATGGGCGCTGCGGCGTACGCCGAACTGGTCGCCCACTGCGAGGACTTCGAGGCCCTTGCAGGGCGTACGCAGCACCCGGCGACCACCGCAGCCCGGACCGGCAGCCAGCGCCCATAAAAAGCCCCCGGGCGCAAGCCCATCAAGCGGTGGGGACACAATGGGCGCATGCACGTCGACCATCTTGTATTTGCTGCCGGTCACGAGGGGCTGCTCGCCACCGCCGAGCGTTTGAGCGCCGCGCTGGGTGAGCCCTCGCGCGACGGTGGATTCCATCCACGGTTCGGCACCCGCAACCGGTTGATCCCCCTGGCCGACGATCGCTACATCGAGATCGTCGAGGTTCTTGAGCATCCGGTCGCCGACAAGGCCCCGTTCGGACAGGTCGTCCGGGCTCGCTCCGAAGCAGGTGGCGGCTGGCTCGGGTGGGCGATCTCCGTGGACGATCTCTCCGGCTTCGAGCGGCGGCTGGGCCGCGAGGCTGTCGACGGCAGCAGGCACTTCCCCGACGGGCGGCTCCTCGAGTGGAAGCAGATCGGGATCCGGGGCACCCAGGCCGACCCCCAGTTGCCGTTCTTCATCAAGTGGATCAGCGAGGAGTCGGTGTTGCCCAAGGCCCTGCCGGGCTCGGTCGACCTGATCCGTCTTGAGATCGCGGGTGACCACAAGCGGCTGGAGGACTGGTTGGGCTGTGCGTCCAACATGATCGGCGACCTCGATTTCGAGATCGAATGGATGGCGCCGCACGGCACTCCGGGCATCGTCGCCGCCCACTTCCGCACCGCGGCGGGCGAAGTTCGCATCTGAGATGACCGTTCCCATCCGTGCGGCGGTGGCCGCGCTTCCGGCGTACCAACCGGGCAAGCCCGCTCCTGCCGGCTCCTTCAAGCTGTCCAGCAACGAGAATCCGTTCCCACCCCTGCCGGGCGTGCTCGAGGCCGTGCAGGCCAGCTGCGCCCAGATGAACCGCTATCCCGACATGGGCAACTCGGCCGCACTCGAGGCTCTGGCTGCCTTCCTGGACGCTCCGGGCCTGCCCGTGGCGGAGGCCAACCTGGCCCTCGGCACCGGCTCCGTGGCCGTGCTGTATCACCTCCTCCAGGCGGTCTGCGAGCCCGGCGACGAGGTCATCTTTGCCTGGCGCAGTTTCGAGGCCTATCCGATCGCGGTGCAGGTGTGCGGTGCCACGGGCGTACGCGTGCCGCTGAAGGCCGACGCCACTCACGATCTGGCCGCGATGGCGGCCGCGATCACGCCGCGGACGCGGGCGATCCTGGTGTGTACGCCGAACAATCCGACCGGTCCGATCGTCCGCCACGACGAACTCGTGGAGTTCCTCGCCGTTGTCCCTGACGATGTGCTGGTCGTGGTCGATGAGGCCTATGTCGAGTTCGTGACCGATCCGGCAGCGACCCGTGGACTCGAGATCTGGCGCGACCATCCCAATGTGGTGGTGCTGCGCACGTTCTCGAAGGCCTATGGTCTTGCCGGGTTCCGTGTTGGGTACGCCGTGGCCGAGCCGCGGCTCGCAACCGCCCTGCGCGCGACGTCCTTGCCGTTCGGGGTGTCCGTCCCGGCCCAGGCCGCCGTGGTTGCCTCGCTCGCTGCCCATGAGCCGCTGATGGCCCGGGTTACCGAACTGGTCGCCGCCCGCGAAGAACTTGTGGCCGGGCTGACCGGGCTCGGCTTCGACCTGCCGACCGCCCAGGCCAATTTCGTGTGGTTCGCCGCGGCCGAGCAGACGCTGGCGTACGCTTCCGCGTTCGCGGAGGCCGGCCTGATGGTCCGCCCCTATGCGGCCGGGGACGCGAGTGACGGCGTACGCGTGAGCATCGGCGAACCCGAGGCCAACGCCCGCATCCTGACCGTCGCCGAGGGCCTCCCCCGCTGATCGCCCGCTGATCGCCCGCTGATCGAAAAAGTGTCGGAGCGGCTCGTTAGAGTCCGGGTATGGCCAAAGCATCCACGAAACCCGCCTATGGCTGCACCGAGTGCGGCTGGACGACCGTGCGCTGGGTCGGCCGTTGCGGCGAGTGCCAGACCTGGGGTTCGGTGGTGGAGCAGGGCGCTCCGCGCGTGACGGAGGTACGCCAGGCCCCGCCCAGCGTCAAAGCTGTGCCGATCGCTTCGGTGTCGGCCGAACTCACCAGACGCCAGCTGACCGGGGTCGGCGAGCTCGACCGCGTGCTCGGCGGCGGGCTCGTGCCGGGCGCGGTGATCCTGCTGGCCGGGGAGCCGGGGGTCGGCAAATCGACTCTCCTGCTCGAGGTCGCGGCGCGCTGGGCGAGTGCCGGGCGCCGAACGCTCTATGTGACCGGCGAGGAGTCCCCCGCCCAGGTGCGGCTGCGCGCGGGGCGCACCAAGGCGCTGGCCGACGAGCTCTATCTGGCGGCCGAGATCGATCTCGGCACGATCCTGGGCCACATCGCCGATGTCTCGCCGAGCCTACTGGTCCTCGATTCGATCCAGACGGTCACGACCGCCGAAGCGGATGGTGCTGCCGGTGGAGTGTCGCAGGTCCGCGAGACGACGGCGGCGCTCGTGCGGGTTGCCAAGCGTGAAGGCATGGCCGTGATCATCGTCGGCCATGTCACCAAGGAGGGCACGATCGCCGGGCCGCGCACGATGGAGCACCTGGTCGATGTGGTGCTGGGGTTCGAGGGTGACCGCCATTCGGGCTTCCGGATGGTGCGGGCAACCAAGAATCGGTTCGGCCCGGCCGATGAGGTCGGCTGCTTCGAGATGGCCGAGGACGGGATCGTGGAGGTGCCCGACCCGTCCGGGCTCTTCACCTCCCATCATGAGCAGGTCGTGCCCGGCACCTGCCTGACCGTGACGATGGAGGGCCGCCGCCCCCTGCTGGCCGAGATCCAGTCGCTGGTGACGGGTGCGGCCGTGGCGAACAATCCTCGGCGCGTGACCCACGGGGTCGAGGGAGGCCGCGTGGCGATGCTCACCGCGGTGCTGCAGCGCCGGGCCTCGATCCGGCTGACCGAGCGGGATATCTATCTGTCCACGGTGGGCGGCGCCAAGATCTTCGACCCTGCGGTCGACCTCGCCTGTGCCCTGGCGATCGCCTCCGCTGCCCGCGACCGGCCCGTGGCAGGCCCTGCGGGGATGAGTCGATTGGTCGCCATCGGTGAGGTGGGCCTGGCCGGGGAGCTGCGGCGGGTGCCGGCCTTGGAGCGACGCATCGCGGAAGCCGCCCGACTTGGGTTCGACACCGCGATCGTGCCGACCGAGCCAGGCAAACAGCCCAAGCGCCGCGCGGTGAAAGGTCTGCGCGTGATCGAGTGCGCCACGCTTCCCCAGGCCATCCAGGAGGGGCTGACCCCGGGCGACCGCTGACGCCCGCTGATCGATGTGCAGCCGTATGCAACTGCTTCCACAACGGAAGCACGGTCGCATCAGCGAAGAAGCTGTCGTTGGCGACTACGGCGCGGACGATCCGGGTGAACGCGGGCGAAGGCGAAGGCTCCTCGCGCTGGCATCGCCCGCTTGCCAAGATGGCCGGAGTCCCTGGCTCCGGCATCACAAACTTCCTGGGTAAGCGACACGCCGACGGTGTCGGTTGCTTTGCCAGATGGCACGAGTTGACCGGTGCCGCGCGGTGTCGAGGACCAAGTCGTGACATCTGGCACCGTGCGGTCTGTCCGTCTGCGTGTCGGGGAGCGGTTCGAGGATGTGGGGTCTCCCGGCACTCTCGCAGCCCGCTTCCATAGAAACTGATCACCTGGATGCTTCCGCAGCGTGTCGGCGGCCACGGCAGACTGCCCGGAGACGGTCAGGTAAGTGCCCGTTGGCG
>CAZEVN010000098.1:0-11479 GCA_964515145.1 uncultured Enemella sp. | reverse complement strand
GCGGGAGTGGGGTTGAAGCCCCACGGATCGTGGATCGGCTCGGGAGGCGGTCCCCACGGATCGTGCGGTCCGAACGGCTGGTTGGTCATCGGTCGCTCTCCTCGCCTCGGGCCAGCAGCCTATCGGTCAATAACCTTCCTGCTCGTGCCTCTCAGCCCGCCGAACCCGCGGGGACAGCGCCAGCGCAAATCGTTCAGCGCTCGCGACGACCAGGAAGATCGCGGCGGTGAGGACGCAGGTGGCAATGGTGACTCCGAGGCCGTCGATGCCCGGATCGAGGAACGCATACGGCACCGGCACCCCGAAGCCCACATGCGTCACCAGCACCAGCAGCCCATAGCCCACCGGGAACAGCAGGGTGAGCAGCACCTCGCGCCATGGCATCGGGGTCAGGGGGCTGTGGCGATACCAGATTGCAATGAGGACGACGATGGGCAGCACCAGGTGCATGCTCACGTTCGCCCACACCATGGCCTCGGGGGAGCGGAAGCGGTCCACCGGAAAGATCATGAGCCAGAACCCGATGGCCGACACCAGGATCCCGGCCACTCCGGCCCGCGCGATCACGTTGTGCCAGCGCCACTGCCAGGGCCGGAGCAGTGCCGACACGGT
This sequence comes from uncultured Enemella sp., assembly GCA_964515145.1. Taxonomy (GTDB): domain Bacteria; phylum Actinomycetota; class Actinomycetes; order Propionibacteriales; family Propionibacteriaceae; genus Enemella. The sequence goes on along the minus strand of CAZEVN010000098.1, from coordinate 10,867 downwards.
CAGCAGGGCCGCGCTGTGCAGGCTGAAATACATATAGGGCTCGGTGTTGAGTGTCGGGAAGTTGGCCTGGAACCAGATGCCAGACAATCCCGCGATCGGCACCCAGATATTGATCTTGTAGCGCGGGATGAAATAGCTCATCGCCGAATCCAGGAACACCGACCAGGTCACCAGGTTGAGCAGGATCGGCACGATCACTGCCCACATCCGCACCGGATAATCAGGGTTCTGGCGCGCGGCTTCCGAGCAGAGGAACCACGTGTAGGCAATCCCGGTCGCATAGAGCCCGACCGCCGGCAGCACTGCGGCCGATAGCCGTGACATCCAACGGTCGCCCTTCTCGCGAGCAATGAAATCGGGGTTCACGATCGGGTTGCGGGCAGGCGTACCCAGCCAACCCCGTGAGTAGGGACCGTCCAGGCCGGCAACGCGGATGAGTTCGCGTTCGACGATGGCGGCGGATCGGGTACGCCGGGCCACCGCCGCCGTCTGCACCATGTGGAAGAACATGAGCAACACCACGGGCAGGGGCAGATAGGCGAGGATCTCCTTGCCGTAGCCCTGGTAGACCGCGAACAGCGACACCGGAAGATAGGCAGCGATGATGCCGATGACGGCCATCGAGATCTGCCCCGCGTTCTGGATGCCGGTGTCCTCGGCGGACAGCAGGGCGGCCAGCGCCTCGGTGCGCTCCTGCTCGAGCTCTTCAGCGGCCTCCGCTGCCTCGGCGTCCTTCATGGAGCCGGAGTCTAGGCCGCGGTCAGCCCACCGGGGTCAGCACTTCGAATACTGCAGCAGGCTGCTGCGCAACTGGGTCCACGACTGCTGCCCGAGCGTGCCGTCGGCGACCAGTCCGTGCTTGCTCTGGAACCGGGTCAGGGCCGCAGCGCTGGAGGAGTCGAAGACGCCGTCGACACGGACGCCGTCATAGCCCAGTGCCACCAGCGCGGCCTCGGCGCTGTGGGTCGCCGCCTTGTAACCCGAGCCGACCTTGATCAGTGAGTCCTCCGGGAAGGTGGGCGTGCGGCACAGATCGTTCGGCCCGCCATACGTGTACGCCGGCCACTGCGACCCCGGCTGTGCGGCTCGCGTTGTCGCCGGCCGGGTCGTGGGTGGGGGCTGCACCGGCGGCTGCGTGGTCGGGGGCTGAGTCTGTGGTGGCAGCGTCTGGGGCGGAAGCGATGCCACGGGTGCCTCGGACGGTGCAGGGGCTTGTTGGATGGCCGGCGCCGTGGTCGTCGGTGCGGGCATCGTCGCTTCGGGAGTGTGCGCGGGATAGGTCGTGACGGCCGGTGCCGGGGAGGCCAGGACCTCGACGGGCGTGTTTCTGAGCAGGAGGAGGGCAGCGGCGCCGAGCCCGCCCAACCCGACGAGAGCCGCGACCAGGCCGATGCCCAACACCTTCCAATATCGCCCGCTCTGGGCCCTCGGCGCGCTGAGGGTCGGATGCAGACTGTGCGGTCCGGGACCGAGTTGCGTCATTCCGACATGGTCAGGTCCGAAGGATGTGGCACCGGCACTCACGGGCGCGCCGCACTGGACACAGAACCTCAGACCGGACTCCAGCCGAGTCCCACATGTCCGGCATGTTTGCATGAATAACCTCCGACCGTTCCCTCCTCATCCTGTCATCGAAGGGGAGATTGAGAGGGGACATGGACAGGCTGCCAGAGCGTTAGGTATTCGATCTATGGCATAGTTATGCGCATGTCTTTCACGGTAGCTGTAGCCGGATGCACGGGTTATGCGGGCGGCGAAGTCCTCCGTCTGCTCCTGGAGCACCCGGCGGTCGAGATCGGTGCGCTCACGGCGGGGTCCAGCGCGGGCTCGCGCCTGGGTGAGCATCAACCCCACCTGACCCCGCTCGCCGAGCGAGAAGTGCTGCCGACGACGATCGAGAACCTGGCCGGACACGACGTCGTGTTCCTGGCACTGCCGCACGGCACCTCCGGGCCCATCGCGGCCGAGCTCGGTGACGACGTGCTCGTCATCGACTGCGGTGCCGACTTCCGGCTCGAGGATGCTGACGAGTGGACCAAATTCTATGGAACGGACCATGCGGGCACGTGGCCCTATGGCCTGCCCGAGCTGCCCGATCATCGCCACGGGCTTTCCCGGTCCAACCGGATCGCGGTGCCCGGTTGCTATCCGACCTCGGTGACCATGGCCCTGATGCCGGCCGTCACGAATGGCTTCATCGATGGTCACGATGTGGTCGTCGTCGCGGCCTCGGGACCCTCCGGTGCCGGCCGGGCACTCAAGACCCACCTGCTGGGAGCCGAGTTGATGGGGTCGGCGTCGGCATACGGGGTCGGCGGCAGCCACCGCCACACCCCTGAGATCAAACAGAACCTCGCTCGCCTCGGCGCCACCAATCCGTCGGTGTCGTTCACCCCGATCCTGGTGCCGATGTCGCGGGGCATCCTCGCGACCTGCACCGCACCCCTGGCCGATCCGTCGACCACGACCGAGCAGGTGCGCCAGGCGTACGCCGAGGCGTACGAGAACGAGACCTTCGTCCACCTGCTGCCGGAGGGCCAGTGGCCCCAGACGCAGCACGTGCTGGGTTCCAACTCGATCCACCTGCAGGTGACGGTCGACCCGGAAGCCGGCCGGCTCGTCGCCGTCGCGGCCGTCGACAACCTCACCAAAGGCACCGCCGGCGGCGCCGTGCAGTGCATGAACCTCGCCCTCGGTCTCGACGAGACCACCGGCCTGCCCCGGATCGGAGTCGCGCCGTGAGCACCGGAGTCACCCTCGCGCAGGGCTTCCACGCCGCGGGCAAGGCCGTCGGCATCAAGGCCAGCGGCAATCCCGACCTCGCCCTCGTCCAGAACGTCGGACCCGAGCGCTCGGCCGCAGCCGTTTTCACCTCCAACCGCATCCAGGCCGCGCCGGTCAAGTGGTCGCGGGAAATCAACGACGGTTCGCTCGCCGCCGTGGTCCTCAACTCGGGCGGGGCGAATGCGTGCACGGGTGCGGAGGGGTACGCCGATGCCCGCGAGATGGCCGAACTGACCGCCCGCGAGCTCGGATGCGCACCGCCGGAGGTCGCCGTCTGCTCGACCGGCCTGATCGGCGTACGCCTGCCCATGCAGCAACTCCGCATGGGCATCCCCGCGGTCGCGCGCGGACTGTCACCCGATGGTGGCACGGATGCCGCGATCGCGATCATGACCACCGACACGGTGTCGAAGCAGTCCGGGATCATGCAGAACGGCTGGTCGGTCGGCGGCATGGCCAAGGGTGCGGGCATGCTCGCACCCGGGCTGGCCACGATGCTCGTCGTCCTCACCACCGATGCTTCGGTCGCCCCGGCCGATCTGGATGCGGCGCTGCGGTATGCCACGGCCCACACTTTCGACCGCGTCGACTCCGATGGCTGCATGTCGACCAACGACACGGTCATCGTCCTGGCGAACGGCGCCTCCGGCATCGCCCCCGAGCTGTCCGAGCTGACCAACGCCCTGACCGGTGTCTGCCATGGCCTTGCCATGCAATTGCTGGCCGACGCCGAGGGTGCCAGTCACGACATCGCGGTCGAGGTCGTCAATGCGGCCAGCGAGGCAGACGCGCTCGAGGTGGGCCGCTCGATCACGGCGAGCAACCTCTTCAAGTGCGCCGTTTTCGGCCAGGACCCCAACTGGGGCCGAGCCCTGTCCGCGCTCGGGACGACCGATGCGGCGTACGACCCCGACGAAGTCGATGTCAGCTTCAACGGCGTGATGGTCTGTCGCGGAGGCGGCATCGGTGAGGATCGGTCGCTGGTCGACCTCAGCGAGCGCCGTGTCCATGTCCTCGTCGACCTGCACGCCGGCGATCAGACCGCCACCGTCTGGACCAACGACCTGACCTATGACTATGTCAAGGAGAACGCGGAGTATTCCTCATGACCGCAGCGAAGAGTGAACTGATCGATCAGCTCGGGCCGCTCGAGAAGGCCCATGTGCTGATCGAGGCCCTGCCGTGGCTGGAGGAGTTCAGCGGTCGGATCATCCTGATCAAATATGGCGGCAATGCCATGGTCGACGACGACCTCAAGAAGGCCTTCGCCGAGGACGTCGTCTTCCTGCGACGCGCGGGCGTACATCCCGTCGTGGTCCACGGCGGTGGTCCGCAGATCTCGGCGATGCTCAAGAAGCTCGACATCGCGTCAGAGTTCCGCGGCGGCCTGCGGGTGACCACGCCCGAGGCGATGGATGTCGTCCGCATGGTGCTGATGGGTCAGGTCAACCGCGAACTCGTCGGCCTGATCAACACCCACGGTCCGCTCGCGGTCGGCCAGTCCGGTGAGGACGCCGGCCTGTTCACTGCCCAGCGCAAGAGCCTCGAAGTCGAGGGCGAGGAAGTGGATCTCGGATTGGTGGGCGAGGTGGGGCGGGTGCGCCCGGACGCCGTCGCCGACCTCATCGCAGCCGGCCGCATCCCGGTGATCGCGTCGATCGCGCCCGATGACCTGGGCGTGGTGCACAACGTGAACGCCGACACCGCGGCTGCTGCACTGGCCGTCGCGCTCGGCGCCGAGAAACTGGTCATGCTGACCGATGTGGCGGGGCTCTATCGCAACTGGCCCGACGATCCGGAGCTCGTTTCCTCGATCACGGCCGATGAACTGCGTGCGCTGCTGCCGACGCTCGAGTCCGGCATGGTCCCCAAGATGGAAGCCGCGCTGGCCGCCGTCGACGGGGGCGTGAACCGCGCCACCGTCATCGACGGCCGCGTGCCCCATTCACTGCTGCTCGAGATCTTCACCGACGCCGGCATCGGCACCCAGGTCGTGGCGGGAGAACCCACATGAGTGAGATCCAGGTTCCGGGCGGCACGGCCGTCCAGCTGACCGATCGCTACAGCCGTGCGGTCATGAACACGTTCGGCCCGCCGAAGCGCGTCTTCGCCCGGGGCGAGGGCTGCTATGTGTGGGATGTCGAGGGCAACCGCTATCTCGACCTCCTCGCCGGCATCGCCGTCAACACCCTGGGCCACGCCCATCCGCAGGTTCTCGGCGCGATCACCGCCCAGCTGTCGACGCTCGGCCATGTGTCGAACTTCTTCGCCACCCCGGCCCAGATCGCCCTGGCCGAACAGCTCGATGCGATGGTCACCCGCGACAGCGGCCGACCGGCCAAGGTGTTCTTCGCCAACTCGGGCACCGAGGCCAACGAAGCGGCGTTCAAGCTGACCCGGCTCAGCGGGCGGACGCGGATCGTCGCGATGGAGGGCTGCTTCCACGGCCGGTCGATGGGCGCGTTGGCGCTGACGCACAACGCGGCCTATCGCGAGCCGTTCGAACCACTCCCGGGCCAGGTCACGTGGGTGCCCTTCGGCGATGCCGCAGCGCTCGAGGACGCGATGGACGACACCGTCGCAGCCGTGCTCACCGAGCCGATCCAGGGCGAGAACGGCGTTGTCGTCCCGCCCGACGGATTCCTCCGGGAGGCCCAGCGCATCGCCCATGCCCACGGTGCCCTGCTCTGGCTCGACGAGGTCCAGACCGGTATGGGGCGCACCGGTCGCTGGCTCGCGGCCGAGCACGATGATGTCGTGCCCGACATCGTCACGCTGGCCAAAGGTCTCGGCAACGGGTTTCCGATCGGTGCCTGCATCGCGACCGGTCCGGCGGCCGACATGCTCAAGCCGGGCAACCATGGCAGCACCTTCGGCGGCAACCCCGTCGCAGCCGTTGCCGGCCTGGCCGTCATACAGATCATCCAGCGTGACGGCCTGCTCGACCACGTGACGGCGATGGGGGACCGGCTGGTCGCCGGTGTCGAGGCCCTCGCCCACCCGGCCATCGCCGGCGTCCGTGGTCGCGGCCTCCACCGGGCGATCGTTCTCAACGACAACATCGCCGCCGACGCCTATTCGCGGGCCATGGACCTGGGGTTCGTGATCAACGCCCCCCGGCCCAACGTCCTGCGCCTCGTCCCGCCGCTGGTCATCACCGCCGAGCAGCTCGACACCTTCATCGCGGCCCTGCCCGCCATTCTCGGGAGCCCTTCATGACCCTTCGCCACTTCGTCGCCGACGACGACCTGACCTCCGACGACCAGCGCGAGGTGCTCGCGCTGGCGGCAGAGATGAAGACCGATCCGTTCGCCCATCGCCCCTATGAGGGTCCGCGCTCGGTCGCGATCCTCACTGACAAGCCGACTCTCCGGACCCAGCTGTCGTTCCATGCCGGCATCGCCGAACTCGGAGGCAATCCGATGCTGGTCGACGGCAGGCTGGCCGGGATCGGCGTACGCGAATCCATCCCGGACTCCGCTCGCGTCCTCGGCCGCCACGTTGCCGCGATCGTCTGGCGGACCAACACGCAGGATCGGATCGTCGAAATGGCCGAGTACGCCGGCGTACCCGTCGTCAATGCCCTCACCGACGACTATCACCCGTGCCAGATCCTCGCGGACTGGCAGACGGTGGCCGAGCACAAGGGCGGGCTCGCCGGCGTGCGGTTCGGCTATGTCGGCGACGGTGCCAACAACATGGCCAACTCCTATCTCCTCGGCGGCGCGGTGGCTGGCATGCACATCCGCATCGGTGCGCCCGCGGGCTATCACCCGGACCCGGCGATCGTGGCGCGAGCCGAGGCGATCGCGGCGACGACGGGTGGCTCGGTCCTCGTGACCGACTCGCCGACCGAGGCCGTAGCCGGTGTCGACGTGGTCTGCACCGATACGTGGATCTCCATGGGTCAGGAGTCCGAGAACGAGGCGCGGCTCACCGCCTTCACGGCATACCAGGTGAACGATCAGCTTTTGGCCGGTGCCGATGGCGATGCGATTGTGATGCATTGCCTGCCCGCCTATCGCGGCAAGGAGATCACCCACGAGGTGCTCGAAGGCCCGCGCTCGGTGGTCTTCGACGAGGCTGAGAACCGGCGCCACGCCCAGAAGGCGATCCTCACCTTCCTCGACCGACAGGCTCGATCGGCATGACCCACACGGATCCCGTTGCCGCGCGTGGGGGAGGGGTGATGACCCGGACTGCGCGTCTGGCCACGATCACCGAACTCATCAGCGCCCGCGAGATCCGGTCGCAGACCGAGCTGGCCGACCTGCTCGCCGAGCGCGGGATCCGCGTATCGCAGGGCACCGTCTCCAAGGACCTCCTCGAGTTGGGAGCGACGCGCATCCGGGCGATGGACGGCTCGCTCGTGTACGCCGTCCCCGGTGAGGGCGGCGACCGCTCCGCCCAGGCCGGGGTGTCCCTGGCAGCCGACCAACGGCTGGCCCGGCTGTGCGGCGAACTGCTCGTGTCCGCCGAGGCCTCGGCGAATCTCACGATCCTGCGGACCCCACCCGGGGCCGCGCAATATCTGGCGTCAGCGGTCGACCGGGCGGCGTGGCCGACCATTCTCGGTACGATCGCCGGCGACGACACCGTCATGGTGATCACCCGAGACCCCGACGGGGGAGCCGAAGTGGCGGATCGCCTCCTCGACCTCTCCGACCCGCGCGCCGATCACGAACGCGCCCAGGACTGACCGAACGGAACACCCTATGCAGCAGCACGACCAGCCCGACACCGGGAGCACCGCGGGCGATGGACGCCTCTGGGGCGGCCGATTCGCCGGGGGCCCGGCCGAGGCGATGTTCGCGCTCAGCAAGTCGACCCAGTTCGACTGGCGGTTGGCGCGCTACGACCTCCTCGGGTCACTCGCCCACGCGAAGGCACTCCGCGCGGCCGAGCTGCTGACGACCGACGAGTACGCCGGCCTCGCCGCCGGGCTGACCGACATGCTGGCGGACGTGAGCTTTCCGGATCGGGAGGGTGCTCGGCCGATCGGGCCTGCCGAGTCCGACGAGGACGTGCACGGTGCCCTGGAGCGGATCCTGATCGAGCGGATCGGGCCGGAGCTGGGGGGCCGGTTGCGGGCAGGACGGTCCCGCAACGACCAGATCGCCACCCTCGTGCGGATGTATCTCCGCGACGAACTCCGCGCCATCGCCGGCGGTGTGCTGCAGGTGGTCGAGGCGCTGCTGAGCCAGGCGGCGCGCCATCTCGGGGAGCCCTTCGACGGGCGGCCGGCGGAGCTCGATCGGCCGACGATCATGCCGGGGCGTACGCATCTGCAGTCCGCACAGCCGGTTCTGTTGAGCCATCACCTGTTGGCCCATGTGTGGCCGCTGCTGCGGGATGTGCAGCGGATGCAGGATCTCGACAAGCGGTTGGCCGTGAGTCCCTATGGCTCGGCCGCGCTCGCCGGGACATCGCTCGGGCTCGACCCGGAGCTCGTCGCGCGTGAGCTCGGGTTCGACGCCTCGACCGAGAACTCCATCGATGGCACGGCGGCGCGGGACCTCGTGGCCGAAGCCGCCTATGTCCTGGCCCAGATCGGCGTCGACCTGTCGCGCATCAGCGAGGAGGTCATCCTGTGGTCGACCGTCGAGTTCGGCTTCGCGACGCTGTCGGATGCCTGGTCGACGGGGTCGAGCATCATGCCCCAGAAGAAGAACCCCGATGTCGCCGAGCTGGCGCGTGGCAAGTCCGGCCGGTTCATCGGCAATCTGACCGGGCTCCTCACGACGCTGAAAGGCCTGCCGCTGGCGTACAACCGGGATCTGCAGGAGGACAAGGAACCCGTCTTCGACACGATCGACCAGCTGCACGTTCTGCTGCCGGCCATGGCGGGGATGCTGGGCACACTCGTGTTCCACCCGGACCGGATGCGCGAACTCGCTCCACGGGGGTTCTCGCTGGCGACGGATGTGGCGGACTGGCTGGTACGCCAGCGGGTCCCGTTCGCCCATGCGCACGAGATCGCCGGTGCCACGGTGCGCTATTGCGAGGAACGAGGGCTTGAGCTGGAGGACCTGACAGCGGAAGACCTGCCGAGGATCGCGCCCGAACTCGGGGAGGGGGTCCTTGAAGTGCTGTCGATCGAGGGGTCCGTCAACAGCCGGTCCGGTCGGGGCGGCACAGCGGCAGCGCGCGTTCTCGACCAGCTCGACGCCGCTGATGCCCTGCGCCTGGCGGGTCAGGAGTGGGCGTGGGCACCAGTGCCCGCGGTCTCCCCGTTCACCTGGTCCGCCGAACCGGGTGCACTGCCGACGGTTGAATAATGGCGAGCCCTCGCCGGTGACGCCGCTAGGGTATGGGCCGTGAACGAACTCCTGGACGAACTCCTCTGGCGTGGCCTCGTGGCCGATTCGACGAACCAGGAAGCGCTCTCGGCGCACCTGGATTCCGGGCCGATCACGTCCTATGTGGGCTTCGATCCGACAGCGCCAAGCCTGCACATCGGCCATCTGGTGCAGCTCATGATCGTGCGGCATTTCCAGGCGGCGGGACACAATCCACTGCTGCTCGTGGGTGGGTCGACCGGCCTGATCGGCGACCCGAAACAGACCGGCGAGCGGGTCATGAACAGCGAAGAGGTTGTGGCGGGGTGGGTCGATCGCCTCGCTGAGCAGGTCAGCAAATATGTCGATCTCGATGGGCCGAACCCGGCTCGCCTGGTCAACAACTATGAGTGGACCTCGCAGATTTCTTCTCTCGAGTTCCTTCGCGACATCGGCAAACACTTCAGCATCAACCGCATGCTTGAGCGCGATGTGGTGGCGCGAAGACTCGAGACGGGCATCTCCTACACGGAGTTCAGCTATGTCCTGTTGCAGTCCCTGGACTATCGAGAGCTCTACAAGCGCTACGGCTGCACCCTGCAGACAGGTGCCCAGGACCAGTGGGGCAACATCACGGCGGGAATCGACTTCATCCGCCGCACCGAGCAGGCGAGCGTCCACGGTCTGGTGACTCCGCTGCTCACCAAGGCCGACGGGACCAAGTATGGGAAGACCGAATCGGGCACGGTCTGGATCGATGCGGAGCTCACGAGCCCGTACGCCTTCCACCAGTTCTTCCTGAATGCCGAGGACGCGAAGGTCATCGAGTATCTGAAGGTGTTCAGCCCCCGGAGCCGGGACGAGATCAACGATCTCGCGCGGCAGCTGGAGGAGGAGCCCCACCGCCGGGCTGCGCAGCGCGCACTCGCGGACGACATCACCGATCTGGTGCACGGAGTCGCCGAGCGTGAGGCGGCCGTGGCGGCAGCCGGCGCCTTGTTCGGCCGGGGGGAACTCTCGGGACTGGGGGAGTCCACTCTGGCGGGCGTTCGCAGTGAAGTAGGGGGAGGCACCCTCGAGTCCGGCGACGAGCTGCCCCTGGTCGCCGACGCCCTGGTGGCCGCGGGGGTGGTCCCGAGCAAGGGGGCAGCCCGGCGGGCGATCGCCGAGGGCGGCGCCTATGTGAACAACGTGAAGGTCACTGACGATCAGGTGCGCCTGACCCGCGAGGACCTCCTGCACGGTCGGTGGGCTGTGCTGCGGCGCGGGAAGAAGACCATCGGAGTGGTGGAAGTCCTGTCCTGACAGGCCCTTTCGACCAAGTGACCAGACCCACACGACCCCGGAGTTGACGAACGTCCTTCGGGGTCGTAATGTTCTCCGAGGCCCGAACGGGAGGCAGGCGCAAGCCGGCTGGACCAGCCTGGGCCACTCACCACAATGACTGTGACCGAACAGGTGTGTCTTCGACTTGGAGCCGCCAGTTTCGGCGCAATCGGCGTGCGCGAGGATTCTCCAAAGAGAATCACCCCTGCTTTTTCTATTTGTCGACCTGAAAAAGGGAAACTAATAGCAGGAACAGCCGGATTTGACTCCGGGGAAATCCTGCGGATAAAGTTGGGAAAGTGCCAGAGGGGAAACCCGAAAGCACGAACTCCGGAAAGAAAGTCGGATTTGACTCCGACAAACAGATGGAGTAAAGTTAACCGAGTCGCCCCAAGCGAAACTCTGAAGGAAATCTTCGAGCCTAGCGCGGTGTGTGTACGGTCTTTGAGAACTCAACAGCGTGTTTTTACGTCAATGCA
>CAZEVN010000097.1:0-11673 GCA_964515145.1 uncultured Enemella sp. | reverse complement strand
CCGGCGTTGAAGTCGGGGACGAAGGCCTGGTGATAGTCGCCGAAGGCGTACCGCTCCCCGAAAATCTCATGGAACGCATCCAGCCCCTGTTTGGTGACGCGCAGGATGTCGTCGGCCTCGGTGCTGAGCTCGGCGGCGAGCGAGGCGCGCGCGTGCAGGCCGAGCCGAATGCCGTCGTGCTCGTCCCAGGTGGAGGCATAGGGACCGGCGACGATCGTGACGAAATAGGAGGCGAGCGGCGGAGTCTCGGCCATCTCCCACTCCCCCGGGCTCGTCTCGGTGAACACGCCGTTGCCGAGCACGGTCCAATCGGGCGGGGTGGCGACCCGCATCGTATAGGGCGCCTTCAGGTCGGGCTGATCGAAGCTCGCGAACCAGCGCGGCCCCGCGTCGAGGAACGACATCGCATAGAGGTACGCATTGTCATCGGCCGGATCGACATGCCGATGCAGGCCCTCGCCGTCCCTCGAATAGGACATCTCCCCGCTCAGGGTCAGCGTGTTCTCCCCCGGGGTCGGCGTGAACGGCAGACGGCCGGCGACCAACAGGTCCGGATCGAGGGCCTCACCGTTGAGTTCGGCACGCAGGAGCTGCTCGGGCCGGAACTCGACAAAGGTCGGCGCGCCGGGTTCGGCGGCGACGAACTCGATCGTCGTCGTCGAGCAGAAGGTGGCGGGTTCCCGGAGATCGAGTTCGACCGAGACCCGTTGGACGCGGAGGCAGTGGAACCGCTCACTCGCCTCAGCACGATTGAGCGCCGACATGGCGTGACCGTATCGCGTTCGGCAGCCACCCAACGGGGGTGCACGCAATCCAGCGCCCCGGCCGAACTAAATTCTGACCATGCGCTTCGGACTTTTTCTGCCCCAGGGTTGGCGATTCGATCTGGTCGGAATCGAGCCGGCCTCCCAATGGCCCACGATGAGGGCTCTGGCCCAACGTGCCGACCGGGGCACGGCTTGGGACAGCCTCTGGGTTTATGACCATTTCCATACGACGCCGAAACCGAGCGAGGAAGCGACCCACGAGGCGTGGTCGCTCATGGCCGGCCTGGGTGCAGCCACCGAACGGATCCGTCTCGGCCAGATGTGCACGTGCATGGCTTATCGCCCGCCCACCTATCTCGCCAAGGTCGCCGCGACGTGTGATCACATCTCGGGTGGCCGGATCGAGATGGGCATCGGCGCGGGGTGGTATGAGCATGAGTGGCGCGCCTACGGCTATGGCTTCCCGCGGCCGGGCGTACGCCTGGGCATGCTCGACGAGGGCGTCCAGATCTTCAAGCAGGCCTGGGAAACCGGCGAGGTCACTTTCTCCGGCAAGCACTATCAGGTCGACGGCGCGCTCGTGCACCCCCGCCCGCTGCAGCAACCGCGGATTCCGCTGTGGATCGCGGGCGGCGGCGAGAAGGTGACGTTGAAGATCGCGGCGAAGTACGCGGACTACACCAACTTCGACGGGACGCCCGAGGGCTTCGCCCGCAAGTCCGACCTGCTGCGCCAGCACTGCGCGGACGTCGGGACCGACTTCGACAGGATCGTGCGGTCGTCGAACTACAACAGCTTCATCGGCCGCGACGAGGCCGAGGTCGCCGAGCGCCGGCAGGCGTACATCGATCGGGTCCGACCTCATCTCACCGAGTCGCAGATCGCCGGTCAGCTCGGGTCGTTCGACAACCTTCCCGGGACGGGTACGCCCGAGCAGATCATCGAGAACCTCCGCGCGATGGAGAAGCTGGGGATGACCTACGCGATCATCTATTTCCCCGACCTCGCCTATGACACCTCGGGCCTGGAGCTGTTCGAGAACGAAGTCATCCCCGCGCTCCGGGGCTAGGGGGGCCTGTTACGAAAGTGGCGTGCGCCGATTCGGCTCCCGTTGGTCTCTTCAGCTCGCGTTGGCGTCTTGAGCTTGCGCCCCACCGCCTTCAGCTTGCCTTCGCGTCTAGGGCTCCCGGTGCACCGGGGGCGGAGTCGGCGAGGGCAAGCTGGATGAAATTCGGGCCGAAGAAGCGCAAGCTCAAGCGGTCAAGGGGCGCTGACTGCCGGGAACGCACGCTGAACGACCGGGTTTCCTCCCGCAATTACACGTTTTCGATGGTTTCGGTGGGACTGGTACGCCCGCCCAGCGGGAGGGCAAGCTGAAGAGCTGCGACGCCCGGTGTGCCGGTCCGATCTCCGCTCACGCATTCGTTCCCACGCGTGTCGGAGTGCTTCCACAGCGGACGCACTTCCATAGCGTCCGACACGCACCCCCACCGGAGGTGCCAGCCCTCCCCAAGTGACCTGCCCTAATCCGCCAACGCCGCGCCGCGCTGCTCGGGCAGCGTGAACGCGGCGAGCGCGCCCACGGCGAAGGCGAGGGCGAACGTGGTGAACACCAGCCAGTTGGATTCGCCGCCGAGGGTGATGAGCACGGGCACAAGGAGTGGGGCCACGATCGAGGCGATGCGCCCGAACGCGGCCGCCGCGCCGGTGCCCTTGCCGCGGGCAGAGGTCGGATAGAGCTCGGGACCGATGGCATAGAGCGCACCCCACGCACCGAGGTTGAAGAACGACAGCGCACAACCAGCGGCAACGATGGTGGCCGGGCTGTCAGCGAGTCCCAGGAGTGCCGCGGCAACGGCGGACCCGGCCAGGAACGTGGCGAGCGTCGGGCGGCGTCCCCACCGTTCGATCAGGAAGGCCGCCGCCGCATAGCCGGGCAGCTGGGCGAGCGTGATGATCAGCGTGTATTCGAACGACTTCACCAAGGTGAAGCCCTGTCGCACGAGCAGCGACGGCAGCCAGATGAACGCGCCGTAGTAGGACAGGTTGATGCAGAACCAGATCACCCACAGCGCGGCCGTGCGGCCCCGAAGGGCTGCCGACCAGATCGAGGGCGCGGGGCGGTTGTCATCGGACGGATCATCGGGTGGCGCGGGCACCGGGGCGATCCCCGACGGCTCCTCGAACTTCCGAACCGCGGCCTCGGCCTCGGCATCCCGACCCTTGCTCTCGAGGAAGCGCACCGACTCGGGGAGACCGAACCGGACCACTGCGGCGTACGCCGTCGGCACGATGCCGATGGCCAGCGCCCACCGCCAGCCGTTCTCCACCTGCGGGATCAGCAGATAGCCGACCAGTGCCGCCATGATCCAGCCGAGAGCCCAGAACGCCTCGAGCGCCACCACCACCCGGCCACGGATTCTCCGCGGGGCGAATTCGCTCACCAGCGTCGAGGCCACCGGAAGCTCGGCACCGAGACCGATACCGACGAGGAAACGGAGCGCGATGAGCATGGCGACGCCCGTCGCGAGGGCCGAAGCACCCGTCGCCAGGCCATAGACGAGGAGCGTCAGCGCGAAAACATGGCGCCGCCCCCACTTGTCGGCGAGCAGGCCACCGAAGGCTGCGCCCAGGGCCATGCCGACAAACCCGATCGACCCGATCAGCCCCTGCGTGCCGGGCGAGATCGACCACTCCACCGCGAGTGCGGCCATCACGAACGAGATCAGGCCCACGTCCATCGCATCGAGCGCCCAGCCGATGCCGGAACCCACCAGGAGTCGCGTGTGCTGCCGGTTGAACGGCAGTCGATCGAGCCGTTCGGCGCGAGTCATGGGGGCATCCGGCGTAGCCGCCGCGGAGTCGGGCATCTGGGTCATGGGGGTCAGTCTGTAGCACCCGTCCCATGCCGTTCCTATGGGTGAAATCGCAGCTTGGTCGAGGAGGGGCCCGCCGCTACTGTTGGGCCGAGTCGTTATCGTTTCTTCATCTTTCTCAGGAGCGTGGATGGGTGTTTCGCCCCGGCGTGCTGCCGGTCCGCTGCCTGAGCCCGACGACTTCGATTTCTGGGACGACCTGTCCGAAGACTGGGGGGAGTCCGATTCCGACTCCTGGACCCACTCGGCCTGGACCGATGACCCCTGGCGTTCCGAGCCCCGCCCCGCTCGCGCCTTCGCGTCGGAGCCCGAGGAGGCGGACGACGATCTTTTTGCCGATCCGTTCGGCGACCCGTTCGACGAGCCCCGTCCCAGTCGGGCCTGGGTGGACGAGCCCGAGGCGGACGAACCGGCGGCTTACCAGCCGGCGGCGGACGAGTCGGCGGCTTATGAGCCGGAGCCGGCGGCTGAGGCGTACGAATCGGGAGCCGAGCCCGAGCCCACACCGGCCACTCCCCTGTTCTCCCGACGCCGCAGCCGGGCTCGCCGGAGCGCGGGCCATGGGCTGCTGAATCGACATGGTCGGGGTGCGGCCATTGTCGGTGGCGTCGCAGCGCTGGCGGTTGTGGGCAGCCTTCTCGTTCCGGGACTTCTCCCGCGTCTCGACGCCATGCCCGCCGCCAGTGCCCACGCGGCGACGGGCGCGGATGCCAACCGCACGGCCGGCGACCGCCCGAATCGTGCCGGGGAGCGCCCCGACCCGACCGCCACACCGACTCCCGCAGAGTCGCCACAGCCTTCTGCGGTCGCGAAGCCCGTGGCCGCGATGACCGTGACCAACGTCGCCGGCGTCCCGCGGCCCTGCCAGATCGACATGCCGATCACCGATGACATGTCCGCTGCCCAGATCACCGCGGCGACTGAGCGCCAGTGGGGCTTCGACCTGACGGGCCCGCAGTGGCAGCAGGACGAATACCGCCCGATCGTCAAGCTTTTCGCCGAAGCCCTCGACTCCGTCGACTGCACCGGCTATCTCGATCGGGTCAAGGCCGGCAACGGCGGTCGCCTGGAGATCTCGTCGCTGTCGACGAGGTCGTGGGCCTGGGGCGACTACGGCCTCACACGCCCGGGCGTTCTCACGCTCGATTTCGCCAAGTTCCGCAGTGGGTATGCCGAGGGCGACCGGGGGCGTCTCGTGCGCCTGATCGTCCACGAGATGGCACATTCCCTGAACGCGGACCGGGGGTCCTCGCCGACCTACTGGAACAACTATGGCCGCGTCTGGCGCTCCGTGGGCCCGGTGAGCGCCTATGGCTCGACCGAGACCGAGAGCTTCGCCGACGCCGTCGGCTACTACGTGGCCCGGTGCGCGGCTGACAACCCCTATGACTCCTTGAAGAACCAGGCCTATTACGACTATGTGAAGTCGAATATCTTCGACGGGCGCGAGTTCGGCGGCGCGGTGGGTACGCCCCAGACCTGCGCCATCAAGGGTCGCTGACCCCTCGACCCGGCCGCTCGACCCGACCCCTGGACCGGGCCGCCGGGGCGTACGCGCTCCGCACTGATTTCCGCTGGTGGAGAAGAAGCCCCGAGTGCGGAATATGGGATCCGATAAGCTCGCGACGACGAATCTGAGCGCCGGAGCCGAGGAGAACTGGATGCCCAAAATCATCTACACGCTGACCGACGAGGCGCCGCTGCTGGCGACCTACTCCTTCAAGCCGATCGTCGAGGCGTTCGCTGCCACAGCGGGCGTCGAGATCGAGACCCGTGACATTTCGCTCTCGGGCCGCATCCTGGCCGCGTTCAGCGACAGGCTCGAGGAATCGCAGCGGGTCGATGACGCTCTGGCCGAACTGGGTGAGCTCACCCAGAGCCCGGATGCGAACATCATCAAGCTGCCCAACATTTCCGCTTCCGTGCCGCAGATGAAGGCCGCGATCGCCGAGCTGCAGGCCCAGGGGTTCGACCTGCCCGACTTCCCCGACAAGCCCACGACCGACGAGGAGAAGGAGATCCGCAACCGCTATGACGCGGTGAAGGGCTCCGCCGTCAACCCGGTCCTCCGCGAGGGCAACTCCGACCGGCGGGCCCCCGCCGCGGTGAAGCGCTATGCCCAGGAACACCCCCACTGGATGGGCGAATGGGATCCGGAGTCGAAGACGAACGTCGCCCACATGAAGGACGACGATTTCCACGGCAATGAGCAGACCGTGGTGATGGAGAACGATGACGACCTGAAGATCCAGCTGGTGTCCCCGCTGGGCAAGGTCGAGGTGCTGCGCGAATCGCTGAAGGTGCAGGCCGGGGACGTGGTCGATTCGACGTTCATGTCCGTCAGCTCGCTGAAGGCGTTCCTGCGCCGCCAGATCCGCCGCGCCCGCCAGGAAAACGTCCTGTTCTCGGTGCACCTGAAGGCGACCATGATGAAGGTCTCCGACCCGATCATGTTCGGCCATGTGATCCGGGCGTTCTTCACGGACGTTTACAAGGAATACGGCGCGGCCATGGATGCCGCCGGCCTCAATCCGAACAACGGTCTGGGCAGCATCTTCAAGGGCCTGGAGAAGATGGAGAACGGCGCCGAGATCCGGGCCGCCTTCGACGACGCGATGGCCAAGGGGCCGCGTCTGGCCATGGTCAACTCCGACAAGGGCATCACCAACCTGCACGTGCCGAGCGATGTCATCGTCGACGCCTCCATGCCGGCCATGATCCGCAACTCCGGTCACATGTGGGGTCCGGACGGCGAAGAGGACGACACCCTCGCCGTTCTGCCCGACTCGTCCTATGGCGAGGTCTATCAGGCCGTGATCGACGACTGCCGCGACAACGGCGCACTCGATCCGCGGACGATGGGTTCGGTGGCCAACGTGGGGCTCATGGCCCAGAAGGCCGAGGAATACGGCTCCCACGACAAGACGTTCGAGATCCCGTTCCACGGGACCATCCAGGTCGTCAACTCGGCCGGTGACGTGATCATGGACGACATCGTCGACCCGGGTGACATCTGGCGGGCCTGCACGACCACCGACGCGGCCATCCGTGACTGGGTCAAGCTGGCTGTGTCACGCGCGCGGGCGACCGGGGACCAGACCGTGTTCTGGCTCGACCGCTCCCGCGCCCACGACCGGACCCTGAAGCGCATCGTCCGGCGCTATCTGTCCGAGCTCGACACCGAGGGCCTACGCATCCTGTTCATGCACCCGGCCGACGCGGCCGAGACTGCGGTGTTCCGCATGCGCAAGGGCCTCAACTCGATCTCGGTCACCGGCAACGTGCTCCGCGACTACAACACCGACCTGTTCCCGATCCTCGAGCTCGGCACCTCGGCCAAGATGCTCTCCGTCGTGCCTCTCATGGCCGGCGGCGGGCTGTTCGAGACCGGCGCGGGCGGCTCCGCACCCAAGCACGTCGATCAGTTGGTGAACGAGAACTATCTGCGCTGGGATTCGCTGGGCGAATTCCTCGCCCTCGCCGAGAGCCTGCGGCACTTCGCCGAGAATCACGGCAACTCCGGCGCCGGAGTCCTGGGCGATGCCCTCGACAAGGCAACCGAGAAGCTGCTGCTCGAGGACAAGTCGCCGGCCCGCAAGCTCGGCCAGATCGACAACCGCGGCAGCCACTTCTGGCTCACCCTCTATTGGGCCAAGGAGCTCGCACTCCAGACGACCGATGAGGATCTGGCCGCCGCGTTCAAGCCTCTGGCGGCCGAGCTCGAGAACAACGCCCAGAAGATCAACGAGGAACTGATCGCTGTCCAGGGTTCACCTGCGGACATCGGCGGCTACTACCGACCCGATCCCGAGAAGACGGCTGCGGTCATGCGCCCGTCCGAGACCTTCAACTCGATCATCGACCAGCTCGGCTGAGATCGACCGACCACCTGCGGCCCGGAGCACACTCTGCTCCGGGCCGCAGTAAATTCTCCCCGTGGAACCAATGACGACGACCGGCGGCCCACTGCCCGAACTCAACGCGATCGAGCAACGGGTCCTCGGCGCGCTCATGGAGAAACAGCGCACCGTTCCCGCCAGCTATCCCCTGTCGCTCAACGCCCTGCGGACCGCCTGCAATCAGACGAGCAGCCGCGAACCGGTCACCGACTATGACGACAAGACCCTCGAGGAGCTGGCGCGCGAGCTGAAGCATCGCGATCTGGTCAAGGTCGTCTGGGCCGGCAAGGGCTCGCGTACCCTCAAATATCACCAGCTCCTCACCGACCGCCTCGGGCTTGCCGACGACGAGGCCGCGCTCATCACCGTCCTGCTGTTGCGCGGCGCCCAGGCACCGGGTGAGCTCAAGGCCCGGACGGAGCGCCTGTTCGGGTTCGCCGACCGCACCGAGGTCGAGGACTGCCTCGCTCGGATGGCGGATCGCGGCCAGCCGCTGGTACGCCAGCTCGAGCGCCGCGTCGGCCAGCACGATCGGCGTTGGGTCCACCTGCTCGGGCCGGTGGCGGGAGAGGAGAGCGCTCCGGTGCCGACCGAGCCGGTCGTGGACCGCGAGGTGGTGCTTGCCGACGGCGTGGCCGCCCGCAATGCCCGGGTCAGGGCTGCGTATGACGCGACCGCTGAGGCGTACGCCGCGGAGTTCGGGGATGAGCTCGCAGGTCAACCGTTCGAGCAGTGGCTGCTGGGACACGTGGCGCAACTGGGTGAGGGACCGCTGGCTGATGTGGGCTGTGGGCCGGGTTATACGACGGCGCTGCTGGCCGAGGCCGGCGCCGACGTGACCGGGTTCGACCTGTCGCCGGCCATGGTGGAGATCGCGTCGGCCGAGCATGAAGGGATCCGCTTCGAGGTCGGTGACTTCACGCGGCTCCTCCGCCCACCCGCTGCGGCAGCCTGGGGCACGATCGTGGCCTGGTATTCCCTGGTCCATCTCGCTCCCTCCGAGCTGTCCGAGACCATGGCGGGGTTCGCCCGGATCCTCGCTCCCGGCGGCTGGCTGGTGATCGGGCTCCAGACCGGTGGCGACGTGCACCGCGTGGAAGAATTCCACGGCATTCCGGTCGGGTTGGACTTCGTCCGCCACGAGGTCAACGACGTGCTCGGCGCGGTTGGTGCTGCCGGACTGGAGGTGGTCGAACGCTATGTGCGCGGCCCGGTTCCCGGTGAGGAACCCGCGAAGGACCGCCTCTATGTGCTGGCACGATGCCCATCGGAGAGTTAGCCGAGTTAGCCGGCGGGAGTCGGATCCGGAGCAGCCCATGGGACTCTGCCCACCTGATGTCCATCAGATTTGGAGGTGGACCCAGAGCTCGTCATCGTCAGTAGATTGGGGAGCGTGAATCCACCCAGCAGCCGTCGCCGGGTTGCCATCGCCTGTCAGGGCGGTGGGAGCCATACCGCGTTCACCGCGGGTGTGCTCAGCCGGTGCTTTGACTCCGATGTCCTCGAGAACTATGAGTTCGTCGGCCTGAGCGGGACCTCGGGCGGCGCCATCTGTGCCCTGGTCGCCTGGTCCACCCTGGTCCGTGGCCATCCGGAGCGAGCGGCTGCCCTGCTGGAACGATTCTGGTCCGCCAACTCCGCGTCGCTCCCCGTTGAGCGGGTGGTGAACTCGATGATGCTGTGGGGTGCCCGGGTTGCCGAGCAGTTCGGTGCCCCGACGCTGAGCCCCTATGACTCGTTCCTTTCCGCCTGGTCGCTCGAACATCTCCGCACCATGGTCAACTCGGTCATCGACTTCGAAGGCCTGACCGAACTCGCCGTCGAGGATGCTGCTCCCCTGCTGTTGCTCGGATCGGTCGATGTGGTCTCGGGAAGACTGCGCACCTTCAACAGCCGCCAGGGGGAGGTCAGTGCCGATGCAGTGTTGGCGTCGGCTGCCATTCCCAGCATGTTCCGCGCGGTCAGCATGCATGGGGGCGCCTATTGGGATGGCCTGATGACCCAGAATCCGCCTCTGCGGGGACTCATGGACGCCGCCCCCGATGAGCTGTGGGTGATCCAGGTGAATCCGACCTCGATCGACTACGAACCCAGCACCGTGTCGGAGATCGCCAATCGCCGCAACGAGCTGGCCGGCAACCTCGCGCTGCTGCAGGAGCTGAGTTCACTCGAGATCTTCGACGAGCTGATCGCGCGCGGAGAGCTCAAGTCCGAGCGGGTACGCCCTGTCACGATCCGGCTCATGGAGATGCAGCGTCCCCCGAGCGCCCTGCGCTGGAACGCCACGTCCAAGCTCAACCGTGACCCCCGGTTCATCCGAGAGCTCATCACCCTCGGCACGCAACAGGCCGAGGATTTCCTCGCTTCGATCGAACTCGAGCGGCACTGGCAGCGCGGTGACGGCGATTCGATGCTCGATCACGTCGCCCGCGGCGCGACCATTTCGGTGGACCTCCCCGGCGTACAGATCGAGGCCACCGACGATCCGAAGGCCGTGCAGGACTTTTTCACTCACCGGCTGCACGAACTGGTTTCCCTCAACCTGACCCGGAAGCGGGTCTTCCGCAATGCCGTGAGTTGGGAGCTCCGGGTGCACGGGCCCGATCA
The DNA here is from genome assembly GCA_964515145.1 of uncultured Enemella sp. Classification (GTDB taxonomy): domain Bacteria; phylum Actinomycetota; class Actinomycetes; order Propionibacteriales; family Propionibacteriaceae; genus Enemella. Next base: position 1,524 of record CAZEVN010000097.1, on the reverse strand, counting down.
GTTGGCGACCGCCGCTGCGGAAGCCTGGTTCCAGGAGGGCCTGGTGACCCGGTTCCGGCTGGCACTCCCGACGCACTGAGCCCTGAGGATTCGGGGCCGCAGGGTTGGCGTACCCGGAAGGAAGATTGTTCGCGCCGTCAGAACAGACGGCCCTTCATCGGGCGGGAACGGCTGCGGAACAGCTTGCGGATCCGGGGCCTCGGGACGGTCCACTGTGCGGCCGGGGGCAGGGTCCACTGGCGCCAGCGGGAAAGCAGGCCGAGTATGCCACCGGTGGCGATCGCGAGACCCATGCCGACGGCGTACTGATTCAAGGTTTGGAAGAGCACCATCTCGGCGCTGGCCACCACTGAAATGCTGGCATACAACGGGCCCGTGAACACCGACGGCACCTGGTTGACCAGGATGTCGCGGAGCATGCCACCACCGACCGCGGTGATGACGCCCAGGAAGATCGCCGGCAACCAGTCCAGGCCCGCCATCAGAGCCTTGGCCGCGCCGGTCGCTGACCAACAGCCGAGTGACAGCGCGTCCGCGACCAAGAGGCCACGGCGGGCCCAGCCCCGCCCGAAGTCGAGGAAGTAAGCGACCCCGGCGCCGAGAAGGGCAAACGTGAGATAGAGCGGGTCCGTCAGAGCGACCGGGAATCCGGTGCCGAGCAGGGTGTCCCGGAGCATGCCACCGCCGAGGCCCGAGGCGATCGCGAGCATCACGAAACCGATGGCATCGAATCCCTTGGTGCGCGCCACGGCGCCACCGAGCAGGCCGTTGGCGAACACACCCGTGACGTCGACCAGCCGGAACAACAGCTCCGCATCAAATTGCATCGGAACCTCCTCGGCTTTCCCTCGGCCACCCACCGCCCTGCGCGGTCGCTATCGGCCGCGCTGATTGTGTCAGACCCGGGCGCTATCCGGGAGCATCAGCCATGGAGCCCGGTTGGGGTTCGGGCAGACCGGTCGGGAATCCGTCGATGCTGGCGCGGTTCTTCTCCTGTTGGTAGGCCACGAGACCGTCCTCGCCCTTCTTCTCGGCCCACGTATCGAGCATGGTGCGCTGGGTGACGAAGTCGAACTCCGGCACTCCGTAGCCGCACGATGTCTGCACCAGATCGATGTCCAGCACGAAGATGTTGCGGGCGCCGAGCATCGGCGGGAACAGCGGATAGAGATCGGCCCAGTCGGCATCGGTGTCGTGCACGGTCCGGGCCGTCCCATAGAGCCGCAGGATCAACGGTTCGCGGACGAACGAGCAGAACATGAGGGTCATGCGAGGCGTGTCGATGATGTGCGCGGCGGTTTCGTTGCCGCTCCCCGTCACGTTGAGCCAGACCACCCGGGTCGGGGACATGACCCGGAGCGAGTCCAAACCCTTCGGTGACACGTTCACGCGCCCGTCACGCGCGGCCGTGGCCACGAAGTAGAGCTGTTGCGCCTCGATGAACTCCCGAAGCCTGTCGCTGATTTCTCTGAACTGCTTCGCCATCCTGCCCCCTGCTGGTCGATTCAAGATCGTACGCAATCC
>CAZEVN010000096.1:0-11687 GCA_964515145.1 uncultured Enemella sp. | reverse complement strand
AAGGCCTGTCGACCGGCCCGGACCTCCTCGACCACGCGTTGCCAGGCTCGCCCGACCCAGCCCGGGTTGGTCTGTTCGGCGACGAGCGTCGTGGTGACCTCACTCCGGCCGGCGGGCACTTCGCGCAGAGTCGCCACTTCGAGGTCACCGAAGACCGTCATGGCAACGGTCCGCGGAATCGGGGTCGCGGTCATCACAAGCACGTGCGGCCGGGCATCCGCCCGATCATTGAGGGCGGCTCGTTGTTCGACCCCGAAGCGATGCTGTTCGTCCACCACCACGAGGCCCAGATCAGCGAAACGCACGCGTTCGTTCAACAGGGCATGCGTGCCAACGATGATTCCGGCGTCTCCGGAGGCGATACGCAACAGTGCCTGCCTTTTGTCGGGGAGCGACATTGACCCCGTGAAGAGGGTCACGCTGGTGCCGACACCTGCGTCGAACAGCCCGCCTGCATGGGCCAGGTCACCGAGCTGGGTGACGATCGTCCGGTAATGCTGCTGGGCCAGCACCTCGGTTGGGGCGAGGAGCACGGCCTGTCCCCCGCTGTCGACAACAGCGAGCATCGCTCTCAGCGCCACCAGGGTCTTGCCGGACCCGACCTCCCCCTGGAGCAGTCGCTGCATGGGGTGCCCCCGGGCCAGATCCGAAAAAATCTGCTCACTCACCTCCTGCTGTCCGCGCGTCAACTCGAACGGGAGTCGCTGGTCGAAGGCGGCGAGGATGCCGTCCGCCGCGGGCGTACGCGGGACCGCAGGTTGAGCGAGGGCTGCCTGCCGGCGATAGGCCATCGTGGCCAGCACCCCGAAGGCCTCATCGAACACCAGCCGCTGCCGCCCCAGCCAGGCCTCCAGCAAGCTGCGCGGCCTGTGCACCCACGCAAGCGCGGTCGCCAGCGCGGGCAGCCGTGTCCCCGGGGCCGGTTCCTCGGCCAGGCCGAGATCGGCGCGAGCAAGCGCCACCACATCGACGGCGCCGATGACCTCAGCCGGCAGGGGGTCCGGGATCCGACCGATGTGATCCAGAACAAGCCGCATGGTGGACGCCACGGCCCACGTGCGCAGCTTGGAAGTCGCCGGATAGATGCCGATCAGTCCCGCCTCCGACGCGACCACGGCCAGATCCCGGTTCTTTTCCGCCCCGGCCACGAAGTTGTTGTTTTCATCGAGCGTGAAGAAGTCGGGGTGAGTGAGCTGGGGCCGATTGCGGAACTGTCCGATCTTGCCGACGAACAGTGCCTTGGCTCCGACCTGAAGACGCTCCATGAGCAGGCCGGGCAACCATCGGATGGTCTTGGGCGGGATGAAGAACGTCATGTCGAGCGTGGCCGTGCCGTCGCCGACGGTGACGGCCAGCCGCGAATGGTGATTCTGCACCCGGAGAACGTGCGCGATGAACGCGGCGTCCTCACCGATGCGCAGGTCGGCGAGATGGGAATCCTCCGCGCCGCGCAGATAGCGGCGAGGAACCAGTCGGACGGTATCCCCCAGCGTTTGCACGCGAAGAGGTTCGAACAACTTCGCTGTCCGGCCCCCGACCACTGACTCGAGGCGTTCCGCGAACACCCGATAGGCCTCCGTCTGCCACATGGGTTTACCTTAACCAGCCCCTCCGACAGCTCTTCCGGACCGATCAGGGCCATCGGCCGGGGCGGGGTTAGTCTGAGTTGGACAAGGAAGGTGGGCATGGCACTCGCGGGCGATTTTGAACACAACTCTTCCGATTCGGACGACAGCACCTCGGGGCCGGTCGGCCTGTGGTTGGTCGGCGCACGCGGATCGATCGGCGTGACGACAGCGGTCGGTCTGGCGGCCATCGCCGCCGGTGCCGCGGATCTGACCGGATGCGTCACCGCCTGCGACGACCTGGCCGGGCTGCCACTGCTGGCGGCGGGTGACATCGTCCTGGGCGGCCATGACATCTCCGCCACCCCCGTGACCGCGCGGGCCGAGCAGCTGGCGGCCAGCGGCATGCTGCCCACCAGGCTGGTCGAACTCACCGCGGATGCCTTGAAAGCGTTTGAGACCTGGATCCGGCCCGGTGTCACCGCCTTCGACGCCGGTGCCCAGGCTGACGTTGTGTCCAGGCTTGTCGACGACCTCGAGGAGTTCCGTGCGGCCCACGACCTGGCCCGCATCATCGTCGTCGACGTCTCGTCGACCGAGGCGCTGCCGGAGGATCGACCCGAACTGGACGACCCGGACTTGCTCCAGGCAGCGCTGGCGGACGCGAGGCGCAAGCCCCTGCCGCCCAGCGCGCTTTATGCTCTCGCTGCGATCAGGACCGGCTCACCCCTGGCCTGCTTCACCCCGTCCGCCTCGTTGGGCGTCCCGGCGCTCCAGGCGCTGGCTGCGGATGTCATTCCCTATGCGGGACAGGACGGGAAGACCGGACAGACCCTGCTGCGGACGTCTCTCGCACCCACGCTCGTGCGGCGCGGATTCCGGGTCCTGTCCTGGGCAGGTGCCAACGTCCTCGGAGGCGGTGACGGTGCAACGCTGGCCGACCCGGTCATGGTGCAGAGCAAGCTGCACAGCAAGAATCGCGGGCTGCGGGCCCTCATCGGGGAGCAGGCGGCTACGCCCTTGCACATCGACAATGTCCCCGACCTGGGTGACATCAAGACGGCGTGGGACCACATCCACGCCGAGGGCTTCCTCGGATCCCGGATCACGCTCCAGACAATCTGGACCGCCTATGACTCGATGCTGGCTGCGCCACTGGTGATCGACCTGGTGCGGCTGCTCGACCTGGCGGATCGCACCGGTGTCCGGGGCGCGATCGGCGAGCTGGGCTTCTTCTTCAAGGATCCGTGGGGTTCCGACGTGCACGACTATGCCCTGCAGGCGCAGGCGCTCTATGCCTGGGCGCACGAGCGCGTGGCCACCGACCGTCCCTCGATGGCGGAGCTGGCCAAATGAAGACAGCGGATGTTCTTGAGTTGCTGCGCGCTCCTGCCGCATTCAGCGCGGTGGGTGACCCGTTGACAGGGGCGTACGCAGCAGGTCCGGTGGAGACCCGGCAATTGTTGTTGCCGGTCGCGTCGGTGCTGATCTATGCCGGCGGGATGGGGTTGAACGACTGGTCCGACCGCGAGCTCGACGCCGAGGAACGCCCCGAGCGCCCGATCCCCTCGGGTCGGGTCGCTCCCGATCAGGCGCTCGCCATCAGCGCCGGGCTCCTTGGCGGCGGCGTTCTCTGGGCAGCGCTGGTGGGAGGCCGCTCCGGCGCCCTGCGTGCGGCGTTGTTGGCTGGCACGGTCATCGCCTATGACACCCTCGCCAAGGACACGCCCTTGGGCTCCTGGGTCATGGGTGCCTGCCGAAGCCTCAACGTGCTGCTGGGCGCCTCCTCACCTGCTGCGATTGCCCCCGCCCTGACGATCGGTGCCCACACCGTCGCTGTGACCGAGTTGTCGCGAAGGGAAGTCACCGGCGCGGACCGTTCGCTGCCCGAAGGCGTACGCATCGCTGTGGCCGGGGTGTCGGGAGCAGCCGTCCTGGGGGGCCGCAATCATCCGAATCCCCTGCGCACCGTCCTGGGTCGGGTGGCCGCAGCCGCCTCCACCTATCGCTATCTCGACAAGGCCATCCCGCCGTTGAGCCGCGCCATCGAACGTCCCGGTGCCGACCGGATTCGTGACGCGGTGCGGGCCAACCTCGGAGCGCTGATCCCACTGCAGGCCACGCTCATCGCACGCACCGGCAACCTGGTGCCGGCCGCGGCTGTGGCCTCTCTCGAGCTGGCTCAGCGACAGGTGATCCGCCGGCTTCGCGGCGACACGACATGAAAGCGGATTCACCGGCCATCGCGGCTGCCCCGTTCTCCGTCGGTTATGGGACCAACGGGTTCGCCGATCATTCCCTGGACGACGCCGTGACTGTGCTGCGTCATTTCGGCTATGCCGGATTGGCCCTGACGCTGGGTTTCCAACATCTCGATCCTTTCGCCGCCGATTGTGACCGGCAAGCGGACCGGGTTCGACAGCTCATCGGCGACTGGCCACTGGTCATCGAGACCGGGACGCGATTCCTGCTCGACCCTTTCGTGAAACACCGCCCCACTCTTGTCGATGAGCACGCCACCGCCCGGTTGGACTTCCTGGCCGCCGCGATCGGAGTCGCCGCTCGCACCCGGGCCGACTGTGTCTCTCTGTGGTCCGGGACCGTGCCCGTCGGCGAGGATCCTGAACGCTGCTGGGACCGGCTCGTCGAGAGAATGCAGCGCGTCACCGAGCAGGCCGTGGCCGCGGGCGTACGCCTGGCCTTCGAACCCGAGCCCGGCATGTTGGTCGAAACCGTTGGGGATGCGCTTGAGCTTCGCGACCGACTCGGCAACCCCGAGGTCCTCGGCATCACCGTCGATCTGGGTCACTGTGTCGCAGTCGAGCCCGACGGTGTCGTCGGGGCGCTGCGCCAGGCGGGCGGACTCCTGTGCAACGTGCAGGTCGATGACATGCTCCCCGGCGTCCACGAACACCTCGAACTCGGGACCGGCGAACTCGACCTGGTGGCGGCCCTGCGGACGCTGGTGGAGATCGGATACACGGGTTTGATCGCCCTGGAGTTGCCGCGGCACTCCCACGATGCACCTGGCTTGGCAGCCAGGTCGATGGCTGCGCTCGATGAAGCCTGGCTCCGATTGGAGCCACACGAGAAAGTGTCGGAGCCGGCCGCCAGACTGGCCCCAGAACGGAGGCAGCCATGACCAACCCCACCAGCGACTGGCTCGACCAGGTGACAGCCGAGATCGCGGAGGAGCCCAGCAGAATCGTTCGACACTTCCCGGCGGTCGGCCGCAAGGTTGGCCGCGAACCCCTGCGCGAGGACGATCCTCAGGCTCTCCGGGGCTCCATCGACGACGTGGCCAGGGCGCGCCTGGTCGAGGCGCTGGTCGAGAACGCCGATGCGGCCTCCGTCGCCGGCCTGTTGACCGACCTCTATCGACACGGTGACGACGCGGAGCGGCGCGGCGTGCTGCGCGGACTCGGCACGATCGGCAGGGACTCCTCGTCGACGCGCGCCGATTCCGACCTCGTCCGCATCGGCGTCGGCCTGGTCAACGATGCGCTGCGCACCAACGATCCTCGATTGGTGGCCGCCGCGATGGGCGAATTCGCCGCGCGACATCTGCCGGCCGTCGAATGGCGCGGCGGAGTCCTCAAGTGTCTGTTCATGCATATTCCGCTGGGGGCTGTCACTGCGATCGAGGATCGGCGCGACGCCGAACTGAAGGTGCAGGCCCAGAACCTGGCCGACGAGCGACAGGCCGCAGGCCGTGTCCTGTCCCCCGACCTCACTGCCCTGATCAACGACCAGCCGATCCCGGCCTGACCGACGAGACGACGAAGGAGTCCTCCAACATGCGCATTTTCGATCCGCACATCCACATGTCCTCCCGGACGACCAACGACTATGAGGCGATGTTTGCGGCTGGCGTGCGTGCCCTCGTGGAGCCAGCCTTCTGGCTCGGCCAGCCCCGGACTTCGGTGGAGTCGTTCGTGGACTATTTCGACTCGATCATCGGCTGGGAACGGTTCCGTGCACTGCAGTTCGGGATCCGTCACCACGCCACGATTGCGTTGAATCCCAAGGAGGCCAACGACGAACGGTGTCGCGGCGTCCTGGAGGTGATGCCGCGTTATCTCAACAAGGACGGCGTTGTCGCCGTGGGCGAGGTGGGCTATGACAACATCACGCCCGAGGAGGACGAAGTGTTCTCGGCTCAGCTTGAGATGGCCAAGGAGTTCGAGCTCCCCGTCATGGTGCACACGCCCCACCGGGACAAGCTGAAGGGCACCGAACGCACGCTGGCTGTCGTGCGCGAAGCCGGCCTGGAGCCGGGCATGGTCGTGGTCGACCACCTCAATGAGGTCACCCTTGCCCAGGTCAAGGACGCCGGTTGCTGGATGGGCTTCTCGGTCTATCCCGACACCAAGATGGATGAAGACCGCATGGTCGAGATCCTGAAGCAATATGGCACCGATCGCGTGATGGTGAACTCCGCCGCAGACTGGGGCCGCTCCGATCCCCTGAAGACGCTCAAGACCGGCAGCGCCATGCTCGCAGCCGGGTTCAGCGCCGATGATGTCGACAAGGTGCTGTGGCGCAACCCTGTTGAGTTCTATGCCCAGAGCGGCCGCCTCAACCTTGACCCTGTCCCGGGCTTCGAAGAGGAAGCTGCGGCTCCGGGAGGCGACACCTTCGAGGGCAATTCCGTGTTGCGGGGTCCGCGCTCTTGAACGCTGCGAGCGGCGCGACGGCCGACCGGGTCCTGAGCTACTGCACCAACGTGCACCCAGCCGAGGATCTGGTCGGCCTGCTGGACCAACTCGACAGGTACGCCGGGCCCATCCGGGAGCGGTTGGGCGCTCCCGTGCTGGGAGTCGGGCTCTGGCTCCCGGTCGGTGTCGCTGAGGACTTGGCCACGAACCCCGCGGCGCTGACCCGCCTCCGGGATCGGCTGGCGGCCAACGGGCTGGTGGTGCGGACCCTCAACGCTTTTCCCTATCGGGGCTTCCACGACGATGTCGTGAAGAAGGCGGTCTATCAACCCCGGTGGGGTGAGGCCGAGCGCTCGCACTACACGCTGTATTGCGCCCAAGTCCTGACCGAGCTGCTTCCCGAGGGCGGCGTCGGCAGCATCTCGACTGTTCCGCTGGGCTGGCGAGAAGGATGGACACCCGCCCATGACGTGGCCGCAACCGCGGAGTTGGCCCGCGTTGCGCACGAACTCGCCGGCCTGCGGCAGCGCAGCGGCAAACACATCCGGCTGGCCATCGAACCCGAGCCCGGCTGTGTGCTCGACGAGATCTCCGACCTCGTGGATTGGCTGGGACCCCGCGTGGCCGCCGGAGAGCTCGACCCCGACTACATCGGTGCCTGCCTCGACACCTGTCACCAGGCAATCTCGTTTGCCGACCCTGCAGAGGATGTGGCGGCACTGCATGCTGCCGGGCTCCGCGTGATGAAGATCCAGGCCTCGGCTGCCCCCGAGGTCCCGGACCCCGCTGACGCCGAACAGCGCGACCTCATCGCCCGGTTCGTCGAGCCCCGCTATCTCCACCAGACCCGCGAGCTCGCCCCGGATGGAGGCGTACGCCGGGTCGACGATCTCGACGTGGCGCTTGCGGATCTGCCTGCGGAGGGGCCCTGGCGGGTCCACTTCCATATCCCGGTGCATGCGGAGCCAGCCGCTCCCCTGCGCTCGACCCGGGATTCGGTCGGGGCCGTCCTGCGCGCCCTGGCCGGGCATCAGGAGGCGGCCGACGTGGATATCGAGGTCGAGACCTACACTTGGGCGGTGTTGCCGCCCGAGACCGCCGGGGTCGATCTGATCACCGGCATCGCCGGTGAGCTGGATTGGCTCGCCGAAACAGTACGCATTGCCTGGGAGGACGACTGATGACTCGCGTGTTGCTGCTCGATGTGGTGGGGCTGACGACCAAGGCTCTGGCGAGCATGCCACGGCTCTCCGCCCTGGCCCGCACCGGTGCACAGAAACCGCTGAAGACCGTGCTGCCGGCGGTGACCTGCTCGGTCCAGTCGACCATGTTGACCGGACGGATGCCCGCCGAGCATGGCATCGTGGCGAACGGCTGGTATTTCCGGGATCTCGGTGAGGTCTTCCTCTGGCGCCAACACAACGCCCTCGTCCAGGGGCCGAAGGTGTGGGACACCGCCCGTGCCCGCCAGGGCTCCTTCTCCGTCGCCAACATCTGCTGGTGGTACGCGATGGGAATGGACGCCGAGATCACCGTTACCCCCCGGCCCATCTATCACGCCGACGGTCGCAAGTCCCCCGACTGCTACACCCGCCCCCCGGCGCTCCACGACGAACTGGTGCGCGAATTCGGAGCGTTCCCGCTGTTCCAATATTGGGGTGCCGGTGCGTCGATCGTGTCGACCAAGTGGATTGCGGAGGCCACCAAGAAGACGATTCGCGATCACGCCCATGATCTGGTGATGGCCTATCTCCCCCACCTCGACTATGACCTGCAGCGGTTCGGTCCCGACTCCCCGCAGGCCGATGCCGCCGCCGCCGAGCTCGACGAGGTGATCGGCGATCTGATCGACGTGGCGACCGAACACGGCATGACCATCCTGGCCGTGTCCGAATATGGCATCGCCCCGGCTGATCAGCCCGTGGACATCAACCGCGCACTCCGCCGGGCCGGCCTGCTCGAGGTCTACAACTCCGGTGGCCATGAGCTGCTCGACCCGTGGACGTCCCGCGCCTTTGCGGTCGCGGACCACCAGGTCGCCCATATCTATGTTCGGGATGCGAGTGACCGCGCCCGGGTGGCAGCCCTGGTCGCCGAGCTGCCCGGAGTCGACGAGGTCCTCGACCGGGAAGCGCAGCAGCGTTATGGCCTCCACCACGAGCGGTCGGGTGAGCTGGTGGCCGTCGCGGCGCCCGGGGCCTGGTTCACCTACTACTACTGGGTCGACGATGCGCTGGCACCGGACTTCGCCCGGGGTGTCGATATTCACAAGAAGCCGGGCTATGACCCTGCTGAGCTCTTCCTCGACCCCGCGGACAAGCTGGTCAAGGCGAAGGCCGGGCTCAACCTGCTGAAGAAGAAGGTCGGCCTGCGCTACACGATGAATGTGGTTCCGATGGACCCGAAGTGGGTGAAGGGTACGCATGGCCGGCTCCCCGAAAGCGAAGCCGATATGCCCGTGTTCATCAGTTCGAACGCCGAACTGCCGGGGCTCGACGGGGACGCCGTTGCCGCGACCGCGGTGCACGACCTGATCCTCGCCGCGGCTGGCGTACCCGCAAGCTGACCGGTCGCCGGACCGACTGACGTCGCCTGCAGACCGGCGCTAGCCGGGTGCAAGCTCACCCAGACTGCGGCGAACATAACCCACCATCGCCTCGGGCCCCACGCCGAGGGCGCGCATGGCTGCGACATAGCTGTTGGCCAGGGCCGAGGCCTGTTGGACAATGTCGGGGCCGTCGTTGGGCACCGCCACGACCGTCCCGTTGCGACCTGCCGTGCGCACGAAGCCGGTGGCTTCGAGTTCGCGATAGGCGCGGGCGACCGTGTTGGGGGCGAGGCCGAGGTCGCTGGCAAGCCGCCGCACCGCTGGCAGCCTCGACCCCGGCGGCAGCTCACCCGTGTTGATCTGAGCCATGAGCTGTTGGCGCAGCTGCTCGAAGGGCGGGACCGAAGACCTTGGGTCAATGACGAGCATCAGGCGACCCCGAACTTCCCGGACCACAGACCCAGCGCCGGATTGCGCCGGCTGCGGCCGACGACCCACGGGACGAGCAGGATGATCCAGCTGATGCACCCGACCACGAACGCGGCAAGGCCCAGCGCCATCGTGAGCCCCGGACCGGCTCCGCGCACCTCGGGCCCGATCACCCACGACCCGGACACAATCATCAATCCCAGAACCGTGATCAGCGCCAGCACCATCGAGTTGTCCCGCAGCGCTCGGATGGTGTCCGCGCGCGTGGAGTCATCCCACGCCAACTCGAGCTCACTGGCGGCGTGCTGGGGGCGTTCGACCAGATCTGTCTCGGCTTTGCGGAAGAGAGCAAGAAGCCCCAGGACGCCGCCCATCACCAGCGCCAGGATCACCGGCACCCAGAATCCACCACCGGGCTTGATCGGCACCAACGCCCACACGAGGAGGGTGAACAGACCGGCAGTCGCCACGACGATCGCCGCGAGCCTGACGGCGAGGTCCTCGGGCCGGGTGGTGTAGTCGCGGACATCCATCGCCTTCGGGCGTGCCACGCGCGGCGCATCCGCGACCAGGTGAGGTCGGGCCCGGCGCAGCCCCAGATAGCTCCCCACCCCCACGCCAAACGCCGGAGGCAGCAGGATGAGGATGCCGGAGAAGTTCGTGTTTCCTGTCACCCACTCCACGACGAGGGCTGTGACGATGCCGGCCAGGAACAGGCCACCGGTCCACCACAGCACCCCGCGCTCCTGGCTGCCGATGCGATCAAGCACCGGCCGACGGAGTTCGGGCGGGAGCGGCAACCCGCGCTTGTGGACATAGCGGGCCAACTGCTTCTCATCGATGCGGTGGCCACGGCCCTGGGTAATCGGGGCAGCCCCCACGAGAATGGGAATAGCGATGCAGATCCAGAGCGGGATGTTCATGTCACTCTCCTTCGTATCAATACAAACAATGTAATGACACAAAGATCCGGCTTCAAGGGCTTCTTCAGATACGACCGATTCAGATACGAACTGATCGTGGGCCGACGATGCGTACACCCAGCGGCTCGACCCGGGCGATCAGGCCACGGTCCGCCGTCGCGAGGGTGATCTCGACGGCCGCTTCGGCCAACGCCCGGCACTGGGCGACGATTTCGTCATCGCCTTCCCCAGCCGCATGGACCGTGGTGATCGACCCCTGCGTCCCCTCCGGTACGCCCGCCCGCGCTTTCCCTTCCAGAACGAACACGATCCGGTCGTAGGCCTCGACAACCGCGGCCAGGCCGGCGTACACCCGCGCGGCTGCCGCCGCCCGGTCCCGCCACCAGCCATCGGGAACCGAACCCACCACATTGGCGGCATCGATGACCAGCACTCGCCCGGAATTGCTCATCCGCGGAGTCTAGGGGCCCACAGACAGGGGGGTTTCCCTCCGAATAAGGCAGGCCTAACCTGGAAATCGGCCCCGGCAACGCCGTCGGGACCTGGTTTCTAGGAGGAACATGTCCAGCACGTATCGCGTGGGTGTCTTCATCGGCAGCCTTTCGAGCACATCGATCAACCGCAGGTTGGCCCAGGCTCTGATGAAGATGGGTGCCGAGGGGGTCGAGTTCGTCGAGATCCCGATCAAGGACCTTCCCCTCTACAGCGCCGATTACGACGCCGACTACCCCGTCGAGGGCAAGGCACTCAAGGACGCCATCGCTTCGGTCCAGGCCGTCCTGTTCGTGTCGCCCGAATACAACCGGGCCATCCCGGGTGCGCTCAAGAATGCCATCGACTGGGCGAGCCGCCCGTGGGGCCAGAACTCCTTCGACCACAAGCCGGCCGCGATCATCGGCGCCTCCATCGGCGCGATCGGCACCGCCGTCGCCCAACAGAATCTGCGTTCGGTGATGGCCTTCTGCAACGCTCGGCTCCTCACCAGCCCCGAGGCCTACATCCATTTCACCGACGGCCTCATCGACGATGACGGCACCGTCACCAACGAGGGGACCAGGGAGTTCCTGCAGGGCTTCATGGACGAGTTCCACGAGCACACCCAGCGCGTGCTGACTGTGCTGCCGCAGGACTGATCACGCTGGACCACCCGAGGTGCGGCATCAGGGATGCAGAAAGGCCCACCCCCAGGGGTGGGCCTTTCGAATTTTTTGCGGCAGATCAGCGACCCGCGACCTTGCCGGCCTTCAGGCAGGAGGTGCAGACATTGATCCGCTTGGCGCTGCCACCGACCAGAGCCTTCACGCGCTGGATATTCGGATTCCAGCGCCGCTTGGTCTTCTTCTTCGACCAGGGCACGTTGTGGCCGAAGCCCGGGCCCTTGGCGCACACGTCACATACGGCAGCCACTGGAGTGTCTCCTCGTTCAACAGATCTGAGATTGCAGGCCGTTCGCATCCCGCGAACAGGCAACCGGTAAAGAATAACTACTCACGTCCAGAGCCGCAAATCGACGACGAACCTCATACATAGTCCCCGCGTAACAAGGGCCCGTACCTCACATACT
>CAZEVN010000095.1:0-12018 GCA_964515145.1 uncultured Enemella sp. | reverse complement strand
GGTGCTCGGGATCACCGAGTTGGATGCGAACCTGGACGCGGTCGATGCGCACCATCTGCAGGCCACCCTGGACATGCTGGCCCACACCCTGAAACGCGGTGGGGCGACCGAGTCGATGGACGAGCTCCGGTCGATCGCGCTCGGGCATCTGGCGCATCCGGATCGGGCGGCGCGGTTGTTGGCGGAGGATCTGATCGCGTCGGGGGCGATGGTCACCCCGGACGGGGAAATCCTGACCGGTCACGGTGAACCCGTCGACCACCCCGCGCCCGACCCCAGCCCCAGCCCCGACCCCGCGTCGACGGCCGCCAGCGATGCACCGCCGGACGAGGCCGAAAGGCCCGCGAAGCCGGCGGCGGCTGGTCGGGCGGTGAAGGGGTGTCGGCATGGGGCGACGTTGGTGTTGCATCTGAACGGTCGAGAACTCGCGCTGGGCGGCGGCTGGGTCGACGGGATCGGGGCGATCACCCGTGCCCATCTCGAAGAAATCCTGGCTGGGTGTCGGGGGACGGTCAAGATCCAGCCCGTGATCGATCTTGCCGAACCCCTGGCCGTGTCGACTTACAAGCCGTCGGCGGAGATCGTGTGGCGGGTGAAAACCCGGGACGGACGAGAAATGTTCCCCTACTCCGAACGATCGGCTTTCGGGAAATACATCGATCTGGACCACAGCATCACCCACGCTTCGGGTGGGCCGACGTGCACGACCAACTTCGGACCGTTGGCGCGGCGGTCCCACAACGCCAAAACGTCCGGGCTGTTCGGGGCGGTGCAGGAGACCCCGGGAGTGTTCCGCTGGAAGACCCCGCTGGGGCGGGTCTATTGGACCTCGACCCATGGGACCTGGACCACCCCACCGCCGGCGGTGGTGGCGAACACCCCGGATGACACCACAGCGGTGATCCTGCACACCATCCTCAAAGCGGCTGCCACCGAAGCGACCGATTCGGCGAAGTCTGCCGCGTCAACCCCGCCAGCACCAACACCGCCGCCGGGAGACCCGTCACCAGACCGTCCGGGGGCGCCGACCCTGCTCGACGACCCATGGGAACCCACCGACGGACCCCCGCCCTTCTGACCCAGCACGCCTCACCACCAGACCGACAGCCCAGGGCATCCCCATGCCCTGGGCCCATCGGCATGCCCGGAGTCAGATGCGGACCGGCAGGCGCGAACGCCCCCGCAGGATCATCCCGGTCCCAAGCTCCGAAGGCGCGGCGCGGCGGAGCTCGGGAAGCCGCTCGGCCAGCGTACGCAGCGCGATCCGGCCCTCGAGCATGGCCAACGGACGACCGACACAGTGGTGGATGCCCTGCCCGAAGGCGAGGTGTTCGTGCGCATTCGGCCGATCGATATCGAACTCATCGGGCCGCTCGAACACCTTCGGATCGCGATTCGCGCCACCGATGAGGACGAGCATCAGCGTGCCCTTGGGCACGACGTGCCCATTCACCTCCAGGTCCGCCCGTGCGGTCCGGCTCGTCGCCTGCACCGGCGAGTCCCACCGCAGGGTCTCCTCCGCCAGGGCGTCAACCAGTGCCGGATCCTCGGTCAGCCGTCGCCACACTTCGGGCCGGTTCATCAGCGCATCCATCGCGTTCCCGATCAGGTTCACCGTCGTCTCGAACCCGGCAACCAGCACGAGCGAACACAACGCCCTGAACTCGGCCTCGCTCAGCTCACCCGCATCGAGCGCCACGACCAGGTCACCGACGATGTCCTCGGCCGGCTCCTGTCGTCGCCGCTCGGCCAGCTGCAGGAACAGGGTGTCCAGGTCGGCGCGGGCCCGGCGTACCCGTCGGAAATGCCCGAACGACTGCACCCCATCGAGTACGCCCCCGATCGCGTCCCCGTGCCGTCCGAGCGCGGGCAGCTCCTCATCGGGAATCCCCATCAGCGAGGCGATCATGGCGATGGGGAGGGGCTTGGCGTACGTCGACATCAGGTCGACCGGACCATCCTTCAGCCGCACGGCCAGGTCGTCGATCAGCCTGTCGACGACCCGCTGAATCCGTTCCTCCTGGGTTTTCATCCGCCGCGGGGAAAACGCAGGCGCGACCAGCCGACGCAGGCGCGTGTGATCCGGTGGATCGAGCTCGAGGAGTGACAGGTCGACGATCCCGTCCAGACCGGGCTCTTCCCCCACACCGAACCGACGTTCCCGCAGGACCTGTCCGCAGAGATCGTGCTCGACCGTGACGAGCCCACCCAGCGTCGTGCGCGACACAGGCCCTCGGGCGCGCAACTTCTCGTACGTCGCATACGGGTTCCGCCGGCCGCGAAAGGTGAACAGGTCCGCAACCGGGTCGCGCCGCCCCCACGCGTGATACGTGATGAATCCCCAACCGGCGAGGATTTGCCCGGATGTACGCAGTGTCGACAGCGCGCTCATGCCTTCGAGGGTAGGTGCGAGGCGTGACGGGGCGGCCAAGATGAAGTGAACCCAGGGGCAGCTCAGGGACCGCGGTGCCCGCGCATAATCGGAGAAGGCGCACCAAGAGAGGCATCGAGTTGAGGCCACTCCGGTATTCGATCAACGTCACGCTCGACGGCTGCTGCCATCACGAGGCGGGACTCCCGCCCGATGAGGAGTCGATGCGCCACTGGACCGCCGAGATGGAGCGGGCCGATGCGCTGCTGTTCGGCCGGGTGACCTACGAGATGATGGAGGCAGCGTGGCGAAAACCGGCCACGGGCGTCTGGCCTGACTGGATGAGCGAGTGGGAGATCCCGTTCGCCGAGGCGATCCACCGGGCGAAGAAGTACGTCGTGTCGACCACGTTGGCAAGTGTCGACTGGAATGCCGAACTCCTGCAGGGTGACCTGGCCCAGACGGTTGGGCAGCTCAAGCAGGAATCCGGTCACGGCCTCTGGGTCGGAGGTGTGACTCTCCCCCTGGCGTTGGCTGATCTGGGACTCATCGATGAGTACGAGTTCCTGGTCCAGCCCGTTCTGGCCGGTCACGGACCGACCCTGCTCGCCGGTCTCCGCGAGCGGATCCCTCTCGAGCTCATCGATCGCCGCGAGTTTCGCTCCGGAGCTGTGGCACTGCGATACCGGAACTCTTCCGCGAGCCTGACCTCCGAGTCCGGGCCGGAGTCCGCGGAACTGGTACGCCAGCCGATCGGGTATTGGACCGGCGAGGCCCATCGCCGAATCGGGGACGCCCTGCGTGCAGCGATCAGCGGAGAAAGCCTGTCACAGCCCCAGTGGTGGATGCTCAATCGCCTGGACTCGACGGACGGGATGGCCGAAGGCGAGCTGCTGTCCAGGTTGGAACCGTTCAACGCCCAGGAGTCGAACCGCGATCTGGCGGCGGACCTGGCCGATCTCCGTGGGCGCGGACTGATCGACGGGCCACCGGATGGGTTGTTGCTGACCGACCCCGGCCGGGAAGCGTTGCAGAAAGCGCGCGAAACGATGGGCGGGGCACATCGCGCGATGACAGCCGGGCTGAGTGACGACGAGTACGCCACCGCCATTCGGGTGCTCAGGCAGATCGTTGCGAATCTGGGTGGTGACCCCACCGTGTGACCGCGGCCTGTCAGTGTGAACCTGGCGGGAGGCTCGTAGAAACCTGCGTCCGCCCAGCCAGCGCTGGTCAGGCCGCTACTCTGAATGCAAGGCCATTCGTTGGGCCTGCCGCCCGCGCCGGACTGCCCGGCATGGTGAACCAGCGAATTTCTGCCAGAGGTTCTCGTGACGATCACGGTGCTCTGACGGTAATGCGGGCACCGGCAACTCATCTGGCACCGGGAAACGACGAACCCATGAATCTGACACTCAACGAGGCGAAGACGGCCGCGCAAGCCTTGCGTCGCAGCTTGGCCACCACCGACATCAACATCAGCCACAGCCGCGCTCTGGAGATTGTCGCGCACCAGCTGGGCCTTTCCGACTGGAACACTGCGTCAGCTGCTCTGGCTGCCGCCCACTCCGACTCTGGCCCAGCAGTTCCGGTGCTGCGAATCCAGGACGAAGCGCTGGCCAAGGAGTTCTACGTCGAGTATCTCGGGTTCTGCGTCGAGTGGGAACATCGCTTTGAGGCCGAGCTACCGCTGTACATGCGCATCCGGCGGGGCGAAACTCTGCTGGATCTGTCCGAGCACCACGGCGACGGAACACCTGGAACCGTTGTCTGGATTCCAATCGGCAACGCCGAGGCCTTCCATGCTGACATCTCCAGCCGACCCCACCGTCGCCTTCGACCCGGCATCGACCGTGGCGCACCCGGCGGCCCGACTGTGGCAGTAACGGACCCATTCGGAAACACGCTGCGTTTCTGTGAAGCGTCGCTTTAGTCACGTCGCTCGGTGTGCCAATTACCGAGCGTTTGACGTGGGCTGTGTGAGCCCGATCAGGGTGTCGCCGGAATCCCTTACGGGTAAGGAAAAAACGTGGACGCAATGGAGCACTACGGGAACAGACGACCACGGGTTCAGAAGCTCGTTTCCGCATGGAATCAAGGCAACCGAGGGTCAAGTCCCGGGTAGTGGTGTAGCGCTGCGTTCCTTCTCTTGGGTCTAGGCAGTGAGGGCGGCGGGCAGTTGATCAGCTCCGATCTCGGTGTCGATGTCGGGGACGATGTTGACGCGGCAGCGGGCCAGGAGGTCGAGTCCGAGGTAGCGGCGGCCTTCGGCCCATTCGTCGGTCGGCTCGGCCAGGACCGCCCCGACCAGGCGGACGATGGCCTCGCGGGTGGGGAAGATCCCTACGGCGTCGGTGCGGCGCCGGATCTCGCGGTTGAGTCGCTCGGCGGGGTTGTTGGACCAGATCTGGGTCCACACGTCCTTGGGGAACTCGGTGAAGGCGAGGATGTCGGCCCTCGCGGTGTCGAGGAGGTCGTGGACCTCGGGGAGCTTGCCGTCGAGGTAGTCCAGGAGCCGGTCGAACTGGGCGTGGACGGCGGGACGGTCGGGCTGGTCGTAGACGCTGTGCAGCATCGCCTTGACCGCCGGCCACATGCTCTTCGGGGTGACCGCCATGAGGTTCGCGGCGTAGTGGGTTCTGCACCGTTGCCAGCTGGCGCCGGGCAGGTTCGCTGCGATCGCTTCGACCAGCCCTGGGTGGGCGTCACTGGTGACCAGCCGGACCCCGGTCAGGCCGCGGGCGACGAGGTCGGCGAAGAACTCGTTCCACGCCGCCCCGGTCTCGCTGGTGGCTACCCGCATGCCGAGGACCTCGCGGTGCCCGTCGCCGTTGACCCCGGTGGCCAGCAGCACCACCGCGTTGATGACGCGGCCGCCCTCGCGGACCTTCATCGTCAACGCGTCCGCGGCGACGAAGGTGAACGGTCCCGCAGCGTCGAGGGGGCGGTGGCGGAACTGCTCGACGTGCTCGTCGAGCTCGGCGGCCATCCTGCTGACTTGGGACTTCGACAGGGAGTCGATGCCGAGGGTCTTGACCAGCTTGTCCATCCGACGGGTGGACACGCCGGCGAGGTAGCAGTCCGCCACCACGGTGATCAGCGCGGACTCCGAGCGTTTGCGGCGCTCGAGGAGCCATTCGGGGAAGTAGGTGCCCTTGCGCAGCTTGGGGATCGCCACGTCGATCGTGCCGACCCTGGTGTCCAACGGCCGCCTGCGGTAGCCGTTGCGCTGCGCCGTGCGGCCCGGCGTGGGCTGCCCGTACTCGGCGCCGACCACCGCGTCGGCATCGGCGGACAGCAGGGCGTTGATGATCGTCTGCAGCAGCGAACGCATCAGATCCGGACTCGCCTCGGCCAGGGCTTCACCCAGCAGGCCGGCAGGGTCGACAATGTGTGGTGCGGTCATCGTGATGACTCCGTTCGAGGGTTCTGTGAGAGGTTCACTCGAAGGATCACGCGGTGGCCGCATCTACGTCTTCCGTACACGCCGGTGACGATCTCGGCGACCGCGCTACACCACTATCGGGGACTCAACTCAACCGAGAGGATGCCGAGCCTGCCGGAGAGCCCGACGACCCGCTGATCGGCGCGTCGGCAGAACCAAGTAAACGACCTCGAACACGCCTCAGCGACAGCGAAGTGGACGCTATGCGAACAGCCCGCGCGCAAGGTGTCAGCGTGAACGCGCTGGCGCGTCGCTTCGGGGTTCACCGGGGCACGGTGTGGGCGAAGACGCGGGGAAGATCTGGGCGAGGATGAAAGGCCTGAACAGAGCCCAACCACGTCGGGACACCCGGAGATGTTCGGTCAGGTGAGCGGGCCACCTACTGCGAGATGAGCTTCTTGCCCCGTTCCAGCAGACTCTTGGCTTCGACAAAAGCGTCGTTGAGGCGCGCAACCTCCGCTTCGTCAACCGTCTGAGCGATGACCTCACGACGCAGCGCGTCGATCTCGGGCTCCAGTGACCGCATGGCTTCACTTGCCACATCGGTAACCACGTTCGACACGGCTGCGCGCACCTTCTCCCGGTGATCGCGCTGGAGAGCGCGATCACGTTCGGCTTGCACCCGCTCCTCGATCATTGCCGCAAGTTCCAGCACGACGGGGAGGGCGGCGTCAGCGATGCCAGCAGCCAAGGCGAGCTTCGACATCGACTGCTTCTTCGTCGCGTCAAGGAGGTCTGCGGACATCTTCGGACTCTTGACGGCCTGGTCGGACTTCAGCACGCGGTCGACCCCTTGAAGCGCACCGGCAACCTTCTTGCTGAGCGCCTCGATCTTCGGAACAAAGCTGGACTTCTCTTCTGGTTCGAGACTTTCGGGCTGCATGAATCGCAGATACACGGACTCGAAGCGAGCCCATCCTTGTCCTTCGCGCTGTTGCTCCAGGCCTTGAATCGCTTCCTGTCGGATGCGGGCTAGGCCCGCCTGTTGCCTTTGCCACCACTCGTCAAGCACCGGGTCGACGGCGTTCTGAATCGAGTCCGCATCAACCTCTGGCCCGCTCGCAGCGCGCTGAATTGCGTCCTCGACCGCACCTGCGAGTGAGGCCTCTGCTGCCGAGGTCAGGCTGTCGATCTGGTTGAGGAACATATCCCGCCGTTGGCGGGATACATCTGCAACCTCACCGGATACGCGTAGGTCATCAAGTGTGGTCTGGACATCACCGATACGGCTGGCCACAGCTTGCCTCCAGAACCGCAGCTCGGCCGAGTGCCGGTACGGGGACAGGTCCTGGGCCGCGAGATCATCCAGTGCAGCAGTCAGTTCAGCCATCCCGTCCCACTGCCGGGAAAGCTCCCACAGACTTGGCGTAGGGTCTGACTCATATGCTCCAAGCCCGGCGAAGTCTGGGACCAGGACGAAGATGTGACCCGGATCAACGAGCTTTAGCGCCTGCTTCAACTCCTCACGCTTCCGCGCGGACCACGCCTCGAACCCCTCCGGGTCTAGCGTGGGATCGACACCACCCTCGTCTGCACGTGAGATGAGGAACCACACATCGCCCTTCGACCAGCCGCGTGAGAGCACGTCCACAAGCTCGGGGTGCTCGCCCGTCGAAAGTTGCGGATTCAACGTCACGAGGAGGACGTCGGTCCGGCCGAGCGCGGAACGTGCGACGTCAGAGTTGCTTAGCGATCGCGCATCCAGTCCTTCCGGTGAGAGGCCCGGCGTGTCGCGGATGAGGCATCCGTTGACCCTGACTGCGTTCTCAGCGAAGGTCTCGTGGCGAGCGCTGATGGTCAACCACTCGGGGAGAGGCTGACCAGCGTCCACGAGTAGTCGCCGCAGGATTGAACTCTTGCCCGTGTCAAAGGCTCCGAACAGGGTCAGGACTGGCTGCTCCTCCGCAGCATAGTCACCCCACTCGCTCGCGAGCCGAGAGGCATCTGAGTCCCCGGAGACCTCGCGAATCCAAGCCTGGTGCTCCACCGCCAATGCCGACGTCATAGTGACACTCTTTCGCTTGAGGTTCCGGCCAACCTCTCGCCAGCCACTTGTAACTCCATGATGCCATCTCGGCGATGCTCGGCGCTGATCCTCGCCTGCCCTTGGCGCTCACGCTGCTCCACGAGTTCATGCAGGTGATGGGTGAAGCTGGCCTCTTGCTCCCGCGCGTACTCCATTGGCCCCTCCTCGTCGTCGAGAATCTCCCGGACGACGGTGTCAGTCGTCGAGCGAACGAGTTCCGCAGCTGTCTTGCGGGCCTCTTCCCGCCTCGACTCCTTCCGCGCATCCATCGCCCAGTCCACGACGTCGAAGCCAACGGCAGCCACTCCGAGGACAGCTCCGGCCTTGGCAACCTTGGCACCCAGTTTCACGGCACCCCAGGGCTTGAACTTCCCTCCAAACGCTTTGACGATCGCGTATACCGCGTCGCGGTTTCCGACCGCCTTCACGACATCACCGACGTGCTTGACTCCGATCGCAACCGCGTGGACGCCGCCAGCCAGCGCGTCCTTGTCACCCTTGAGGGGCGCGGTGGACTCGCACTCAAACCGCTTGAGTTCCCGGTCGTACTCCGATGCGTGTCTACGCGACCATTCGTCCAGGTCTCGTCCGATCTCCGCAGACAGAACCTCCAACGCGCTATCCAGGCGAGGGTCTTTCCACCAAGTCGCCAAACGCTGCGACATCGCTTCTATCTCAGTGGAGCGAGCACCGAGAGCTTCTGCCAGAACCTCGTTGGCGTGATCCTCGATCACCCGCCTAGTACGTCCTTCAATCGATAGCTCGATGAGCCGCAGCTCGGCGAGCGATGCCTCGACAAGCCGTTCCATCCGCGCGCCTAAAGCCATCGCTGCCGCGAGGTCTTCGATCTCCGAGGCCAGTCGGTGAGTTTCAGCAACAAGGATCGAGCGAGCTCGATCCAGTGCGGCCGCGGCACCAAGCCGTGCCAATCCCTCGCCCTCAAGCGAGAGGAGAGGTTCGGAGAGCGTTGCCACTCCGTCCCAGTCCCGCGCGTTGCTTGGGTAGTCCTCACGAGCTACTGGTGTGCGATCGCCTACAAGACCGTGCGGGTCTGCTGCAATCGCCAGGACTTGGGCGGGATCGACGTGGATGCCTTTGGACCGCAAGATCGTGACGAGTTCCTCGGTCTTCCGCTGCCGACGTACGACGAAGTCTCGCGCTGAGATGTGCGGGTCTGCCCCCGCTTCGTCGATACGCCCGATCACGAAGATCGTGCGGCGTGCCTTGCCGACGATCTGCGCGGTTCCGTGAAGCAGACTATAGATCCCGGCGGTGTCACCGATAAGTAGGTTGACGTGCAGAACCACTATGGCCATCGCCGCGTTCTGTGTCGCTTGGATCGCTCGCTTGTCGTGCTCGGTGCGGCCGCTTTGGAAGCCTGGCACGTCGACGAGTTCGATGGGGCCGAAAGCGTACGAACGACTGATCCCGGTTGCCGGGCCCGCAGCAACGTGTAGGTCGGGGGGAGTTGGTGCACCGGCTTCGGCGAGCAACCGTTTTATGAGGCTCGTCTTGCCGGCACTGTAGTCGCCTATCACGACGACCGCAGGACGCTCGGTCATGAGTGCTCGCGCCGCTTCTATGTCGGCTCGCCCCTCATGGTCGAGGTGTTGAGAAGTGAGAACCGTGTCGATCCACTCCGCCACGTCCGCGGGATTGGCGTCTCTCACTGCCTCTGATAAGTAGTTCGTGAAGGTGTTCCGGTTTTGGTTGGCGGTTCGGAGCAGAATCTCTAGACCTGCTGCTGGTCTTGCGATGGGCGCGTCATCCTCGGACTCATCGACGATCCAGTCTTCGCCAAGCAGCAATGCGGACACACTGAGCTCCGTTGTCGGGCCGCTTAGCAGGCGCACCTGCTGACTCGCCCGCCGGATGACCTCTGCGGGTGATGTCGTCGGAGGCTGTCGGTCGGCTTGGTCACGAAGCCAGTTGGCTTCCTCGGTGAGTATCCCGCACCCACGCCGCGTGTGGATTGCTTCTTTCAGCAGTTCTTCCAGTTGTGGGATGGCGAGTGATCTGGCGGCACTGAGGATCTTGAGGAGTTGTGCTGTCTCGCAGTTCTCGAAGTATGCGTGAACTGCTGAACGTGCGTCGGCCACTGCCGTTGCGCGTGCTCCGACACGCTGCTCCTCGGCGTTGGCTCTGGTCCGTTTGGCGAAGAAGTTCAGAGCCGCGCTCACGACGCCTAGGCCCACCAGGATCACGGCTGCGGCCCAGCCAGCTGGGTTCCAGAAGTTCGTGAGCGCGATGACGCCCAAGACTGCACTCGCTGACCCCGCCAGCAGCCCGCTCGTCCTCAGCGCGGTCGCCAGGTGTCGGCGGATGGTCCCTGTGTCTCCGCGCACTTCTGCCGCGGCCCGGTCGATCTCGGCGACGTCGATCTGAGCGTTGAGCCCAGACAGCTTCAGCGAGTCCGTGACGAATTCGCCGGCCTGACTCGCGACCGCGGCAATGGTCTTCGCAATCGACGGGGCATCGTATACGCGCCGTGCAAACTCGGCGTCCGCGACCCTCTCGTTGTTGTCGAAGGCATCAATGATCAGCTCTTCGGCAGTACGAAGGGCCTTGACGCGGAGCGGGTATACGTGCGATTTCAGCAGATGACGCACATGGCCTTCCAGCCTGCCCGAAACAGAAGCGCCAAACGGCTCACCCCTGGCCTCTTCCAAGTGGGCAAGAAGGTCGCCGCCATCGCGCGCCTTCGGGAGAGCGTCGCGCCAAGACTCGTCGGGATAGCCAAGGACGGTCAGCCAGTCGGAAACGACTCTCTCGACTGCAATGCCGCGTTCCTGTTGCTCGGCTGCTGTCCGATCAACCTCGTCTGCCCATTGCAGGAGACCCGCTTGAAGTCCTTCGCGGAGTCCAGCGAGCCGTAGATCGGCTGCACCTTCCTCGATACACGAGGCAATCAGTTGCTCCAAGATGGGTAGGTTCGACCAGCGGTTGAGGTACGTCCGCCCATAGGTTGCGCGTTCCGATTCAAAGTCCTTCTCTGCCGGACCACTGTAAGGCGTCCCAGCTCGGGCGAAGAATGCCCGCCTCGACTGGATCGCAACAACTGGTACGTCAGTGAGACCGATTGCATCAAGTTCGCTGGTGATGTTGTCGGCGTGCTGCTGCACGGTTCGCGAGAGTCCGGCACGCGCTGCGGCCGACCTCACCAGAGCAGGATGGCGCCAGCGGAGGTTGCGTATGTTGAGAACGGCAAGGACTGGTTTCCGGTAGTCACGAACCCAATCCGCTACCTTGCGGAACTCTGAGGCTTGCTGGCTCTGGCTGTCGAAACAGAGCAGGACAACGTCAGCGACCTCGACGGCCTTCCGGGCCGCCTCCTCCAGCTCGGCGCGGGAGTGAGTGCGCCCCCATCCATTGATGCCAGGTGTGTCGTAGAGGCGGCATCCTTGCCAATCCAAGGGCTGGACGTCGGTCGTGAAGTCACTGCGACCATCAGAAACCAGTTCTCCGCTGAGACCACCCAGTGCGGAGAGCAACGTGCTCTTTCCGGCACCTGTTCGGCCGAAGAAGGCGATATTGAACGTGCTCGCAACGCGGCGGCTTTCGACGAGTCCGTTCCTAAGATCGGCGACCACGCCTTCCAGTACCCTGGCGAAGCCGTCCTCACGCCGAACCCCGAATCGCCGACGAGGGCTCAACTTCTCGCGCGCAGCTACGAAGCGCGCTTCCGCTTCGGCCACGACCGCGTCGAGCTTTGCCAACTCGGCAAGGCCGATCTGTACCGCCCCAGCGACTGCCTCTGGGAGGAGACCCTCCGAGTCGTGCTCACCGAGGCCACCAGGGTCGGCCTCTTCGTCCACACTCATCTGCAGCACCTGGTGGGTGCGATGACCTTCGTCACCCGGTCACCACCGAGTTGCGGGTCGCCTTGCCCGCCCGCCGCAGCAACTCGGTAAGTCGTGACACTCTCGCCTCCCTCGCTCGCGCGAAGCGGCATGTGCCATGTTCGACCGCGGAGCACTCCTTCTGGGATCCACCCGGTCGGGACCCACTGAACCACCTCCTATCGTAGCGGCGCGCGCCGACCTCCTCCCTCGGGGCGCACCCGGTTTCCGACGTCTCAACGAGCCTCATCAGGGAGGACACGCGTCTTGCAGATCAAGGTCCGTACTAGTGGGCCGTGTTTGAAGTTGGTTGACGGTTGGCTTTCTTGAGGATTTCGTC
>CAZEVN010000094.1:0-12037 GCA_964515145.1 uncultured Enemella sp. | reverse complement strand
ACCAGTCCCGATCAGTCATCGACCGCCCCTCTCAACACCACCATTATATCGAACAGATATTCGATAAACAAGGGTTTCGAGGAGTTGGCCGAGGATAGATGAGGCGCTGGGTCGGGCGTACCCACCGGCTCCGATCGCCAAACCAAACCTAGGGCAGACCCCCGACAAAACACGGCGAGAGGAGTTGACGGGATCGACTACACTTCACACTCGTCGCACGGCGATGATGGGGCCATCACCCCGGAGCTGCCGGAAGAACGGCTGGGGCGTACGCCCTGCTCACTAGAACCGGCTGCGGCAAGAACGAAGTGGGCCAGCGATCCCGGAATGTCGGGCGGTGGCCAATGAGGGTGGTACCGCGGGCGTCGTCGCTCGTCCCTCGTCAGCGCAGTCACATGAGCCCGACGAGGATAGGCATGACCACCACCGAATCCCGCCCCCACGCGGCCGCGAGCGGCTATCGCAGCGTCCCCCCGCAGGTGAACCTGTCGGAGATGGAACACGACATCCTGGCGCTCTGGGACGAGCAGAAGACGTTCGACAAGTCCCTCGAGCACACCGCCGGCGGCGAGAACTGGACCTTCTATGAGGGTCCGCCGACCGCGAACGGCATGCCGGGCACGCACCACATCGAGGCGCGCGTGTTCAAGGACGTGTTCCCGCGGTTCCAGACCATGAAGGGCCGCCACGTCACGCGCAAGGCTGGCTGGGACTGCCACGGCCTGCCGGTCGAGCTGGCCGTCGAGAAGGAACTCGGCATCAACGGCAAGCCCGAGATCGAGGCCTATGGCGTCGAGGCGTTCAATGCCAAGTGCCGCGAATCGGTCATGCGCCACGTCGACGCGTTCGCGAACCTGACCACCCGCATGGGCTACTGGGTGAACATGGATGAGGCCTACTGGACCATGGACTCGACCTATGTCGAGTCGGAGTGGTGGGCGCTCAAGCAGATCTTCGACTCCGGCTGGCTGACCGAGGACCAGCGCGTCGCGCCCTATTGCCCCCGGTGCGGGACGACCCTGAGCGATCACGAGCTCGCTCAGGGCTATGAGGACGTCACGGACACGACCGCCTATGTGCGGTTCCCCCTGACGTCCGGTCCGTACGCCGGCAAGGCCGACCTCGTCATCTGGACCACCACACCCTGGACGCTGCTGTCGAACGCGCTCGTCGCAGTAGGCCCGGAGATGACCTATGTGACCGCGACCGACGGCGACACGACCGTCATCGTCGCCGAGGACAACCTCGCCACGGCGCTGGGGGAGGGCTGGGAGGTCCGGGACCGATTCCCCGGCACCGACATGGTCGGCTGGACCTATCAGCGCCCGTTCGATGTCGTCGAGCAGCCGGGCCGGGCCTGGTTCGTCGTGACAGAGGACTATGTCACCGCAGGCGACGGCACCGGCCTGGTCCACCAGGCCATGGCGTTCGGCGAGGACGACTATCTGTCGTGCCGTCGCAACGGTGTCGAGTTCGTCAACCCGATCGGCCCCGACGGCAAGTTCCATGACGGCATCGGCCTCGTCGGGGGGGTGTTCTTCAAGGACGCCGACGAACTGGCTCTCGCCAGCCTGCGCGAACGCGGCCTGCTCTTCCGCGCGGTCAAGCACGAACACTCGTACCCGCACTGCTGGCGCTGCCACACGCCGCTGATGTATTACGCCCAGCCGTCCTGGTATATCCGCACCACTCAATTCAAGGACGCCCTCCTCCGCGAGAACGAGGCGACGAACTGGTATCCCGAGAACATCAAGTGGGGCCGCTACGGCGACTGGCTCAAGAACAACGTCGACTGGGCGCTGTCGCGCACGCGCTATTGGGGTACGCCCCTGCCGATCTGGCGCAACGACGAGGACCCGAGCCAGATCGTCTGCGTCGGGTCCCTTGCCGAGCTGTCCGAGCTCGTCGGCGAGGACGTCACCGGCATGGACCCGCATCGCCCCTATATCGACGATGTGACCTTCACCAAGCCGGGCGTACCCGGAACGTTCCGCCGCGTCCCCGAGGTCATCGACGCCTGGTTCGACTCCGGCGCGATGTCGTTCGCGCAGTGGGGCTATCCGTGGGTGGAGGGCTCGAAGGAGAAGTTCGACGCCCACTTCCCGGCCGACTTCATCTGCGAGGCGACCGACCAGACGCGTGGCTGGTTCTATTCGCAGATGGCGGTCAACACCGCGGTCTTCGACCAGAACAACTATCGCAACGTCCTCTGCCTCGGCCACATCCTTGCCGAGGACGGCCGCAAGATGTCCAAGCACCTCGGAAACATCCTCGAGCCGATCCCGCTCATGGAGCAGCATGGCGCCGACGCGGTGCGGTGGTTCATGGCGTGCTCCGGCTCGCCGTGGATGGCCCGTCGCGTCGGACACGCCACCATCCAGGAAACCGTCCGCAAGGTCCTGCTGACCTATTGGAACTCGGTTTCATTCCAGGCCCTGTACGCCGGCGCGAACAACTGGACGCCCACCGGCGACGCCCCCGCAGTCGCCGACCGCCCCGTCCTCGACCGTTGGCTCGTGTCCAAGACGAACCTGCTCGTCCGCGAGGTCACCGCCGCGCTGGAGGTGTTCGACACCCAGCGCACCGGCTCGCTCATCAGCGAGTTCGTCGACAGCCTCTCGAACTGGTATGTCCGTCGCTCCCGCCGTCGCTTCTGGGACGGCGACCCGGCCGCGCTGTGGACCCTGCACGAGACGCTGCACGTCATCACGCGACTCATGGCCCCGCTGATCCCGTTCATCACCGAGCGCGTGTGGCAGGACCTGTTCGTCACGACCGATCCCGAGGGCCCCGAATCGGTGCATCTCGCCTCCTGGCCCGTCGCCGACGAGGCGCTGATCGACGAGGAACTCGATGCGGCGGTGGCGCTCACCGAGCGGCTCGTGGAGCTCGGTCGCTCGGCGCGGGCGGAGGCCAAGGTGAAGGTCCGCCAGCCGCTGTCGCGCGTGCTGGTGCCCAGCCGGGCGTACGCCCTGCTCACCGACGAACTCCGCGGCGAGATCGCCTCCGAACTCAACGTGCAGGGCGTCGAGTCGTTCGCCTCGGCGGGGGACCTCGTCGACTATTCGGCGAAGGGCAACTTCCGCAACCTCGGGAAGCGGTTCGGCAAGCAGACCCCGATCGTGGCTGGAGCGATCGCGGCCGCCGATGCCGCAGCGCTCGCCGAGTCGCTGCGTGAATCCGGCACCGCGACCGTTCAGGTGCCCGAGATCGACCCGAACGGCGTCGAGGTCACCGCCGACGATGTGCTGATCTCCGAGCGCCCGCGCGAGGGCTGGTCGGTCATCAATGACCAGGGCGAGACCGTCGCACTCGATCTCGAGATCACCCCGGAACTGCGCCTGGCCGGCCTCGCCCGTGAGGTCATCCGCTTCGTCCAGGAGACCCGCAAGTCGTCAGGCTTCGAGGTCTCCGACCGGATCACCCTCGAGTGGGCCGCCGGCGCCGACCTGGCCGAGGCCATCGAGCAGCATGCGGCGCTCATCGCTGATGAGGTGCTCGCTCCGACGATGAGCCGCGGGACCGCGGCCGACGGCTGGGCGAGCGATCCCGAACTCGGGTTGGCGGTCCGCGTCGAGCGGGTCTGATTCGAGTACGCCGGGGTGCGGCTCTGCGCACCCCGGCGTACCCTCCCTCTTCCCCAAGAGTCTTTCGGGTCAGCCGCGGCGGCGGTGACGGCGGAGTCGCCTCCGATGCAGGACGCTGAGCACCACGGCCGCAGCGAACATCATCATCAGGATGATGGGCATGATCATGAAGCCGCCGTGCGCGTGCTGAGCCCCCTGGGCCATCACCTCCGGCGGCATGTGCCGCGGCCCGTTGGCCATGACGGCGCGGGCGGCACTCATCATCCCGATTCCCCCGAACCACAGCGCGGCTGCGGCGGAGGTGGGCCAGACCCAGAGGGGTACGCCCGCTCGGGCCGGTGGCGGCGTATTGACCGGAAGGGCCAGTTGTTGGCCCGGTCGTCGGCCCGGCAGGTCGTCGAACAGGGCGCGCAGCTGCGAGGCATGGGTGGATTCGAGTGCTCTGGTCATCCGTGACTCGAACTCGCCGGCATCGAGCCGGCCGGCCGCCAGGTGCTCCTGCAACAAACGCGTTGCGTCGTCGCGTTCGGCATCGCCGATGCGCAGGTCGGGCTGATCAAGGGACATGTGGAGCAGTCTGCGCCGCCTGCCTGTGCCGGACCTGTGCGTGAGGTGTGAATCGGCCCATTCCGAACCGCGATGCCACAGTTATTCGATCGATGCCACATTCACAACTGTGGCCTGGCACGAATAAGTGTGGCATCGCGGAGGGGAGGGGAAGGCGGCAGATCGTTACGCCGCGGGTTCCGGGTCCTTGACCTTGCTCAGGGCCGACGGCCACCAGACGCGTCGCCCGACGATGGTGAACAGGGCCGGAATCACAATGGTCCGGACCACGAAGGTGTCGAGCAGAATGCCGATACCGACGACGATGCCGAGCTGGGTCAGCGTGATGAGCGGCAGCACGCCCAGGACCGCGAACACGGCCGCCAGGACGATGCCGGCGCTCGTGATGACCCCACCGGTGACGGCCACGGCCCGGACCATGCCGACCCTGGTCCCGTGCTCCGGTGTCTCCTCGCGAGCACGGGTCACCAGGAAGATCGTGTAGTCCACGCCCAGCGCGATCAGGAACAGGAACGCGAACAACGGCACCGAGGTGTCGAGGCCCGGGAAGCCGGCGATCCGCGTACTCACCCACGTGCCCGCCCCCAGCGCAGCGAATGAGCTCAGGGTCGTCGCAACGATCAGCAACAGAGGTGCCCACAGGGCCCGCAGCAACACGAACAGCACGACGAGCACCACGCCCAGGATCATCGGCAGGATCGTGACGAGGTCACGCTCGGCGGCCGTGCGGGAGTCGAGCTGCTGGGCATCGGGTCCACCGACCATGGCCTCGGAACCCGGGATGGCCTGCAGCGTCGTCCGCAGGTCGCCGATCGTGTCGAAGGCCTCCACAGAGGCGGGCTCGGCGTTCAGCACGACCTGCCAACGGCTCCAGCCGGTGTCCGACTGTCCGGTCGGTCGGGCCTCCTCGACGCCGGCGGCAGCGGTGAGCGCCTGGGTGACCTCGGCGGCGGCATCGGTGCGCGCGACCACGGTGGTCGGGCTGGACAGCCCGGCGGGATAGTGCGCCTGCAGGGTCCGGAAGCCCGTCACCGATTCGGCTTCGACCCGGAATTGCTCGGTCTGCTCGAGGCCGACGCGTACGCCGAGAATGCCGGCCGTGAGGACCGCAAGGATCGGCACGGTCGCCAGCAGGATGACGATCGGGCGGCGCGAGACGGCCTGGGCCAGGCGATACCAGCCGCCCGAGACCGACTTGTCCTTGTCGCCGAGACGCGGGATGAACGGCCAGAACAGGCCCCGGCGACACAGCGCAAGCGCCGGCGGGAGGACCAGGAGCGCGAACACCAGCGCGACCAGCAGGCCGACCGCAGCCGCGAACCCGAGCACCCGCGTGTTGGGCAGGGTCGCGAAAAGCAGAGTGAGCAAGGCCAGCACCACGGTGACGTTGGACGCGAGCACGGCCGGCCCCGCGTGCTGGACCGCGATGGCGAGCGCCCTGTGGTGGTCCTCCTGACGCCTCAGCTCCTCGCGATAGCGCGACACGATCAACAACGCATAGTTGGTCCCGGCGCCGAACACGAGCACCGACGTGATGCCGGTCGTCGATCCGTCGAGGGCGAAGCCGACGGTCTCGGCGGTGCGCGAGGCCACGATGGCGGCCGTGCGGTCGGCGACACCGACGACGAGCAACGGCACCAGCCAGAGAATCGGGGAGCGGTAGGTGATCAGCAGCAGGACCGCGACCACGAGTGCGGCAGCGCCCAGCAGGGTGATGTCGGCCCCGTCGAACGCCTTCGAGATGTCCGCGGCAAAGGCAGGGCCGCCGGTGACCTCGACGCGGAGGTCGTCCGGCAGGCCATCGCGGCCGGCCTCGCGCACCTGATCGGTGGTCTCTGCGAGCGGGATGCCGTTCAGCTCGGCACTGAAGGGAATGGTGGAGAGCGCTGCGAGCCCGTCCTCCGCAGGAATCACCGGAGGTCCGGCCGGATCATCGGCCACCTGGCGATCGACGCCGAGCATGCGCTGCCGGGCCTCCGCCGCGGCACCCAGGTCGGCGGGTGTCAGGGCTTCTCCGTCGGCGCGGGTGAATACCGCGAGCGCGGGCACAACGCCGGCGTCCGGGAATTTCTTCTGCACGGCGGTCACGCGGACCGACTCGGCGTCCTCGGGGAGGGAGTTGGGTGCCGAGGTGGCCGGATCTCCGGACCCCCAGGCCATCAGGCCGCCGCTGAGCAGCAGGGCTGCCACCAGCAGCAGCCAGGAGAGTCGACCCGAGACGAGCCGACCGAATCGGGCCCAACCACCGGTTTCGTCGGCGGCACGGGCAGGGTGGGTGGCGGCCGGATTCCCACGGGTACGCAACATGCCCAAAAATCTATATGAGTGATTTAAGTATTCAAAGAATGAATCATTATCCGGAACGCTCGCACGTCCACTGGGGCTAGCATGCCGCCATGCGTGGCAACCCGGCATCGGAGCGTGAGCGGCTCGAACGTGAGTTGGCCGATCTGGTGCGCGCTCTGTCAGCAGTCTCGACCCGGGTGGGACACGACTTCGCCCATCTGCACGAGCTCGGCGAGAACGACATGCGGGCGCTGATGCTCATCTATATGGCCGATGTCGAGGGCGATCCGATGAGCACGAGCCAGGTGGCCCAGGCTCTCGGCCTGACCCCGGCGGGGGGTAGCTATCTGGTCGATCGCCTGGTGCATTCGGGTCACATTCTTCGTGAGCCCCATCCGCGGGACAGGCGCAAGACTCTGCTGCGTTATTCCGAGTCGGGGATGGAGGTGGCCCGCGGCTTCTTCGGGCCCCTGTTCCGCGCCAACCATCAGGCTCTGGCGCGCCACGACGATGCGGCGCTCACTGCCGCGGTCGCGGTGCTGCGGGACATGGTCGCCTCGATCCAGAGATACAGCGAGGCGTTGGCGGCGCCTCCGCGCCACTGATCCCGAGCATCGGCGCGCAAACGGAACCGGGCCGGCTCCCGAAGGAACCGGCCCGGTGAAGTGGGCGGAGAATCAGCTGGCCGCCTGCTCCTGCAGGTTATCGGCCTGTCCCGACTTCTCCGACTGCTGGGCGGCAGCCTGGATCGCGGTGAGGGCGATGGTGTATTCGATGTCCTCCACCAGCGCGCCGCGCGAGAGGTCATTGACCGGTGCGGACAGGCCCTGCAGCATCGGGCCGATGCTGATGACGCTGGCGGAGCGCTGCACGGCCTTGTAGGTCGTGTTGCCCGTGTTCAGGTCGGGGAACACGAACACGGTCGCGCGGCCGGCGACGGGGGAGTCGGGGGCCTTCGACTTGGCGACCGACTCGGTCGTCGCGGCGTCATACTGCAGCGGGCCGTCGACCAGGATGTCCGGACGCTTCGCGCGCACGATGTCGGTGGCCTCGGCGACCTTGATGACATCGCGACCTGCGCCCGAGGTGCCGGTCGAGAACGACATCATCGCGACGCGCGGCTCGATGCCGAACGCAGCGGCGGAGTCGGCCGACTGGATCGCGATGTCCGCGAGCTCCTCGGCGTTGGGATCCGGGTTGATCGCGCAGTCGCCATAGACGACCACCGCGTCCGGAAGGCACATGAAGAACACCGACGACACGAGCTTGGCGTCCGGCTTGGTCCCGAGGATCTGCAGCGCGGGCCGCACGGTGTTGGCCGTCGTGTGCACCGCACCGGAGACCAGGCCGTCGACCTCACCGAGGTGGACCATCACCGTGCCGAGCATCACCGTGTCGCTCAGCTCGTCGCGGGCCTTGAGCTCGGTCATGCCTTTGTGCTTGCGGCGGGCGACCAGCGCATCGACATATTTCTGGTCGATCGTCGTCGGGTCGATGATCGTGATGTCCTCGGGCAGGACGAGACCGCGGCTGAAGGCGGTCGACTGCACTTCCTCGGGCTTCGCCAGCAGGATGCAGTCGGCGATGCCCTTGGTCTGGGCGCTGATCGCGGCCTCGACGGTGCGCGGCTCGGCACCCTCGGGGAGGACGATGCGCTTGCGGGCCTTCTGGGCCCTCGTCGTGAGTTCACGGCGGAAGGCGGCCGGGCTGAGTCGGCGGGGCGCGTCCTCGCTGGGCAGGCTGTGCAGCCACTCCCGGTCGATCGCATCACCGAAGGTGGCGGTGACCATGCGCGTGCGCTCGACATCGTCGACGGGGATGCCCTTGTCGCGATGCAGCACGCGGGTCACGGTGCTGTAGGTGCTCTCGTGCGTCAGCAGGATCGGCAGGCCCGATTCCAGCGCGGGCTGGCAGAGCTGACGGACGAGTTCGTCCGGGCGTACGCCGGCCGTCATCAGCAGCGCCGCGGGGCGGATGCCGTTCATCTCGGACAGGCAGACGGCCATGATCGCGTCATGCCGGTCGCCCGGGACCACTGCGAGGACACCCTCTTCGAGGCCGGTGATGCACCCGGGTACGCCCTGGGCGAGGATCTGGGTCGTCTTGATGCGACGGTCCATGTCGCCCGCGTGCACGACGGTCGGATTGAGGTCCTCGACGATGTCGCGAACCCGCGGCCAGAGCACGTGCGGGGCCTCTTCCACGATGCCGACCAGCCGCAGACCCTCGCTGTCGAGGGCGGCGCGGAACTCCTTCGGGGTCGCAGAGTTGGTCTCGGGGGAATAGCTCGTCAGGAAGGCGCCGGTCACGCGGCTGGCCTCGCCCACCTGATAGAAGGCGGCGGCACCCGCGACCTTGGAGACCAGGGTCTGGAGGGTCGTGCCGTTGACGCCGGCGACCAGCAGCACCTCGGCGTCGAGCGCCTGGGCGAGGTCATGGTTGACCCGACCCGAATAGGTCTGCTCGTCGGTCGGAAGGACGCCCTCCACGATGACGACATCGTGGTTGTCGAGCACCTCCTCCGAGGCGGCCAGCACCTTCTCCATCAGGTCGTCGTCCTCGCCGCGCGCGAGGTCGCGCTCGACTTCCTGGACGCTGATCGAGTCAGGCACGTCGATGTTGGTGAGCACGCGTTCCATCAGGTCCGCGGCCCGACCGGCCCGACCGCTCTGGATCTGGGCGAGCGGCTTGAGATAGCCGACCTTGACGCCGATTTCGTCCAGCGCGCGCACAAGCCCGAGGCTGGTGGAGGTCAGGTCGGCCTGATGGTTGGTCGGGACGAGCAGGATCCGGCGACTCATGCTGACACTTCCTTGTTCGGGGTCGTCTTGTCGGAGGGGGCTGTGGCGGCGAGGCGATGGGCATCGCGGGCGATGACCAGTTCCTCGTCCGTCGGGACGACCAGAGCGACCGGCCCGTCGTTGCGGGTGATCGGGCCACCCTGACCGCGGATGGTCCGATCGTTGGCCTCGGGATCGAGTTCGAAGCCGAGGAAGGCGAGCTGGTCGAGCACCCGGGCCCGGGTCCCGTGGCTGTTCTCGCCGATGCCGCCGGTGAAGACGAGGACATCGATGCCGCCGAGGGGGACGGCGAGCGCGGCGATGTATTTCGCCAGTCGATAGCTGAAGACTTCCAGGGCCAGGCTTGCCTGCTCGTGGCCGTCGGCGGCCGCGGCCTCCAGCTCGCGCATGTCGTTGCTCAGCTCGGAGAGCCCGAGCAGGCCGCTGCGCTTGTTGAGGTCGTTGGTGATGGAGTCGACATCCGCGCCGGTGCGGCCGGCGATGTACGCCAGGATGCCCGGATCGAGGTCACCGGAGCGGGTGCCCATGACGAGACCCTCGAGCGGGGTGAGGCCCATCGAGGTGTCGACGCTCACGCCGTCGCGGATCGCCGCCAGGCTGGACCCGTTGCCGAGGTGCGCCGTGACCATCTTCAGGTCTTCCAGCGGCTTGCCGAGCATGTCGGCCGCGGCGCCGGACACATAGAGATGGCTCGTGCCGTGGAAGCCATAGCGCCGCACGCCATAGTCGGCGTACCACTCGGTCGGGACCGCATAGCGATAGGCGACCTGCGGCATGGTCTGGTGGAAGGCGGTATCGAACACGCCCACATGCGGCACATCGGGCAGCACGGCCTGCGCTGCCTCGACTCCTGCGATGTTGGCGGGGTTGTGGAGCGGCGCCAGCGGGCTGCAGCGGCGCACGGCATCCAGGGTCTCTTCGGTGATCAGGGCGGACTCGGCGAACTCCTCCGCGCCGTGGACCAGGCGATGGCCGACCGACGAGATCGTGACGCCGTTCTCGGTCATCCAGTCACCCAGCTCATCGAGGACCGTGGTCAGGACACCCTTGTGATCGGTCCCGGCGAGATCGGCGATGGTCCGGGGCCCGGAGGCGTACTTGATCGTGATCGAGGCATCCGGCGTGCCGACCCGCTCGGCGAGGCCGTTCAGGAGACGCTCCCGCAACTCCGGGTCATACAGCGCGAACTTGACGGACGAGCTGCCACAGTTGAGGACGAGCACAGCGGAAGACACAAACGGCCCTTTCGACGGTGTTCGGCAGGTGCGAACCGTTCCGCCGATGGACCTGCCGATTCGTGTTCGAGACTACCCGGCAGTAAGGGTCCTGAGCGGCCAGGTTCCGTTTCATGGAACGTCCTCGTGCCCTCGATTTTCAAGGGGTACGCCGGCCCGGCACGTTGTTCACCACGGAATCGGGCACGGGGTCGTGGACGGCGGGGCATTAGGGTGGGCGCTGAGCAGGAAACGGGAGGAGAACAGTGAGCCGAGTAGTCCAGAAGTTCGGTGGATCGTCGGTCGCCGACGCCGACAGCATCAAGCGGGTCGCGAAGCGCGTCCTGGCAACCAAACAGGCCGGGAACGATGTCGTCGTCGTGATCTCGGCGATGGGTGACACCACCGACGACCTCTTGGATCTGGCCCTCCAGGTCTCTCCGATGCCCGCCGCTCGTGAGCTGGACATGTTGCTCACCACGGGCGAGCGCCAGAGCGCTGCGCTGTTGGCGATGGCGCTGCATGACCTGGGTGTGGAGGCGAAGTCCTATACGGGTTCCCAGGCCGGCGTCATCACCACCGGCAAGCACGGCGATGCCCGCATCATCGACATCACTCCCGGGCGCATCCACGCCTCGCTGGACGAGGGCTCGATCGTCATCGTCGCCGGATTCCAGGGCGTGTCCCAGGACACCAAGGACGTGACGACCCTGGGTCGCGGTGCCTCCGACACGACCGCCGTGGCGCTCGCCGCCGCGCTCGGTGCCGACTACTGCGAGATCTATACCGACGTCGACGGCATCTTCACCGCCGACCCGCGCATCTGCCCGAAGGCGCGGCAGGTGCCCCAGATTTCCTATGAGGAAATGATGGAGCTCGCCGCCTCGGGCGCGAAGGTGCTCCACCTGCGCTGCGTTGAGTATGCCCGTCGCGAGAACGTGAAGATCCACGTCCGCTCCTCCTTCTCCGAACGTCCCGGCACCTGGGTCATGGACCTCGCCGATATCTCTCCGCTCACCGACAAGGAAGGCAACCCGATGGAACAGCCGCTGATCTCCGGCGTGGCCCACACCCTCAGCGAGGCCCAGATCACCGTGGTCGGCGTGCCCGACCGCGTCGGTGAGGCGGCCACGATCTTCGACGCGATCGCCGGTCGGGGCATCAACATCGACACGATCGTCCAGAACGTGTCCCGCATCTCCAACAACCGCACCGACATCTCGTTCACCCTGGAGACCGCCGACGCGCGCGCCGCGATGGAGACCCTCAGCTCGATCAAGGAGCAGGTCGGGTTCGAGGAGTTGCTGTTCGACGACCAGATCGGCAAGGTCAGCGTCATCGGGGTCGGCATGAAGTCGCATCCCGGCGTGACCGCCCGCTTCTTCCGCGCGCTCGCCGACGCCGGGGTCAACCTCGGCATGATCTCCACCTCCGAGATCCGCATCTCCGTGGTGGTCGATGCCGGCTCCGTGCAGACCGCGGTCCAGGCTGCGCACGCGGCGTTCGGTCTTGACGCCGACGGCGAAGCCGTCGTCTATGCCGGGACCGGTCGCTGACGATGTCGCCTTCCACCTTCGCCGTT
>CAZEVN010000093.1:0-13077 GCA_964515145.1 uncultured Enemella sp. | reverse complement strand
CCCCACCCCCGATCACCAGGACATCGAGGCCTTCGGAATCGGTCATTTCGGCGAGTGCGTTGGCTCGGGTACGCCCGTTCAGCGCGGTAGGTGTCACTGCCTCATTGTCTCATCGCGCGCGGTTGTCGCCCGGCCCCCGGCGACATCGCGGACGAAGTCCGTGGGGACATCTCCTCCGGGCTTCACGTCACGACATGAATGCTCGGACTTCCCGACATGTACGCCACCTCCCGCGCCGAATGCCGCACCTCGCAACCCGTATGCACGCACCTCCCAACATGTACGCCACCTCCCGCGCCCAAAGCCGCACACGTCCCGACATCACGGCCAGGTCCCTACACGACGCCCACGTCCCGACCGTGCGCCACGTCGGGGACGCGGCCTCCGGGTAGGGACGTGGCGTCCACGTCGTGATGCCCCTCAGTGGGTGTTGGGCGATTGCCCGGGCTCACGTCGGGAGCGGTCACGCAGGAAGCGGCCTGGGATCTCGGCCCGGCGTGACTGATCCCAGGGCCGGGCCCAGCCGGCAAGGTCGAGGAGTCCGTCGAGCATGTGCGCGGTGAGGCCCCAGATGAAGAGGTCATCGACCATGAAGGCAGGACCGATATAGCCGGAGGGGTGGAGTGCGACGCGGCGGTTCTCGGGGTCGACGAGGTGCTCCACGAGGATGTGATGAACGGCCTCGACCTCGCCCCGATCGCGGGCATAGACCTCGTGCGGGTGAGTCCACCAGCCGACGACGGTGGTGACATCGAACCCGGATACGGCGACATGGGCCGCGGGCAACGTGCCGAGCAACTGCACCGAGCTCCGCCGCAGGGCGATCTCCTCATCCGCTTCGCGCAGGGCGGCGTCCTCCGGCCCGGCATCCGTGGGGTCCACGCCCCCGCCGGGAAACGCGATCTGGCCGGCGTGGTTGCGCATGGTGTGGGCGCGCTCCAGCACGGTCAGGGTCGGGCCCGCCGAGGGCACGGAGAAAAGGGCCAGGACCGCGGCCTGACGGGCCGTCGGGCCCAGCCCCGGGCGGTCGGATACGACCCGATCGGCGAGTTCGGGGTGGGCCAGGTTGCGTTCGAGCGCCTGCAACGGTTCGGGAACAGGATTCACAGGGTCACTCCCAGGTGGGTCTGGATCAGGTCCAACAGCTGCTCGGTCGAGGTCACCGGACCGGGATGCCTGTGGACCACCCGCCCGTCGGCGTCGACGAACACGGTCTGGGGCGGCCCCACGATCCGCAGGTCGGGAGCGGTCGCCTTCTCCGGGTCGACCAGCTGGGGATAACGCCAACCTGCCTGGCGGGCAAACTCCACCGCGAGCTCGGGATGGGGGTCGTCATAGTCGATCCCAAGGAACTGGACCTGTTCCCCGGCCCGGCCAGCGGCCTCGGTCAGGAAGGGCGCCTCAGCCCGGCAGGGGCCGCACCATTGCGCCCAGACGTTGATGACGAGCGGCGTCCCCCGAAGACCCGCGAGGCGTACGCGCGAGTCCGCGCCCAAGCAGTCGAGCGTCAGGTCGGGCAAGCCGTCGGGGCGGGCAACCACGTCCGGGTCGGAGACCGGACAGTCGGCGATCCCGGCTGCGCGACGCTGCTCGAGGACGTGGGCGGTGCTGGCCGACCCTTGGGTCTGTGGCGCAGCCGATTGGCCCGGATCGACGGCCGGTCCTACCGGGCTGCCCCCGCACGCCGACACCGCGAGCACGGCGAGCACGGCGAGCGAGCCGGCGTACGCTCCGGAGCGCCTGCTCCGCGGCCTCATCCGCGGGGCTCCCGGATGAGCTTGGCGGCCTTGACGGGATCGGTCGTGCCTTCGCCATAGGCCGGACACAGCCGCGCCACCGGGCAGGCCCCGCAGGCTGGATTGCGGGCGTGGCACCGGCGTCGGCCATGCCAGATGAGGTTGTGGCTCAGCTGGGTCCAGTCCTTGCGCGGGAACAGTCGCGCGACCTCCGCCTCGATGGCCTCCGGGTCGGTCTCGGTCGTCCAGCCGAACCGCGTGACCAGACGCTTGAAATGGGTGTCGACGGTGATTCCCGGCACTCCGAACGCATTGCCGAGTACCACATTCGCGGTCTTGCGGCCCACGCCCGGGAGTGTGACCAGGTCCTTGAGCCGCCCCGGGACCCGACCATCGAACCTGAGCACCAGCTCCTGGCTCAACCGCAGCACCGAATCGGTCTTGGCCCGGAAGAAGCCAGTGGGCCGCACGATCTCCTCGACAACCGCCCGGTCGGCCTCGGCCATCGCGGCGGCATCGGGATAGCGGGCGAACAGCAGCGGGGTGACCAGGTTGACGCGCTTGTCGGTGGACTGCGCCGACAACACGGTCGCGACGAGCAGCTGATAGGGATCGGCGAAATCTAGTTCGCAGGAGGCCTCGGGATAGGTCTCCGCGAGAAGGCGATTCATCCGCCGCGCCCTGCGGACCAGGGCGGTGTCCGGCTTCGCGGTCGGCTCGGACGCCACGCTCGCAGTGCTCATGCGGGGATCCTACGTGTCGGCACCGCGGACGGCGATTCCCCAACGTGCCCCCGGACCGCTAGCCTGTCGCCATCGTGGAGGAGGAGGCGAATCGTTGGAGACGAAGGCGATCCTGAAGCAGGCACCGCTGTTCAGAGGGCTCGACGACGAGGCTTTTGAGGCGCTCAGCTCCAGCATGGGCGAGCTCGTCCTCGATCGCGGAGCCGTGCTGTTCCACGAGGGGGATACGGGCAACCAGCTCTATGTAGTTGTCGACGGCAAGCTCAAGCTCGGGCGCCATGGCGCGACCGGTCGTGAAAACCTGTTGGCCGTGCTCGGCCCGGGTCAGATGTTCGGCGAGCTCTCGCTGTTCGACCCCGGTCCCCGGTCCACCACCGCCACGGCGGTCACCAAGTGTGTCCTGCGCGTGCTCGAGAATGCCGATCTCGCGCCGTGGCTCGCCGGTCGGCCCGAGGTCGCCAAAGGTCTGCTCGGCCAGCTCGCCGGGCGACTGCGCAAGGCGAACGATGTCGTCTCCGACCTCGTGTTCTCCGATGTGCCCGGTCGTGTTGCCAAGGCCTTGCTCGATCTCGCGGCCCGGTTCGGCGAGCGCACCCACAACGGGCTTGTCGTGCACCACGAACTCACGCAGGAAGAGTTGGCCCAGTTGGTCGGCGCCTCCCGCGAGACCGTCAACAAGGCATTGGCCGATTTCGCGGCCCGCGGGTGGCTGCGTCTGGAGCCGCGTTCGGTGACGATCCTCGATCTCGAGCGGATGAACCGCCGGGCCCGCTGAGTACGCCCGGCGGCCGGTCGGCTGTCAGTCGTGCGTGTCCAGATAGTCGAGCTGGGCGCGCGTACTCGCCAGCGCAGCTCGCGTCAGCACCGGGTTGAGCTCCCCATAGACCACTCTGACCACATCTTCGGGAGTCGCCGCGCCCGCGGCGACCGCCGCCCTCACCTGCTGCAACCGTTGTGCGCGGTGATCGGCATAGAACGCCAGCCATGCCCTGGGATCCTCGACGATGGCGCCATGCCCGGGGAGGATCGTGCGGATGCCGCGCTCCTCGACCAAGTCGCGCATGCGCGCCAAGGACTCGAGATAGTCGGCGAGATTGCCATCGGGGTGCACGATCACCGTGGTGCCTTCGCCGAGGATCATGTCGCCGGTGAGGAGATCCGTGTGATCGTTGCCGGTGAGCACGAAACCGATCGAGTCGGAGGTGTGTCCGGGCAGGTGGAGCACCTCGAGTTCGGCGGCGCCCAGGCCGTAGGTCTCCCCCACCTGCAGTGGCCGTCCCGTGCTCAGCGAAGGATCGAACGTGCGGAGCGGGGCACCGAAATAACGGGCCAGGTCGGGTGCGGACGCGATGTGGTCATCGTGGCGATGGGTGACCCAGACCTCGGCGATGCCGAGCGGGCACGCCTCGTCGATCGCGGCTCGGTGTGCCTCGTCGTCAGGACCCGGATCGATGACGATCGCCTTGGCGTCGTCGGGCGCCAACACCCATGTGTTGGTGCCCTGGAGTGTCATCGAGCCTGCGTTCGGGGCAAGCAGTCGCACGGGAGTCATCATGTCCAGGATCCGTCTCGTCGGGGGTGGCTGACGTTGTAGGCATCTCCGTCCGGCCTGATCCGCGCGAGAATCGGCTCGATCTCACGCGACTCGGCCGCAGTGGCGATGGCGTCCCAGGAACCGAGCAGGGCCAGTTCCCAGAGGACGGTGCGGGTCGGAGTGATCAGCCGGGGGCTCGTCGGATCCAGGGGGTCAGCGGTGACCACGGCGTGGGGATCGAACCACGCCCCGACCTCGGCCTCGCCGTCGTGCGGGACAGGCTCGAGATCGTCGGGTACGCGGGTCAGATAGAACTCGGTGTCGAACCGAACCGGAGCCTCGACGGACGTGATCCAGCGACTCCAATGGATCAGGCGGTCGGCGGAGATCTCGAGAGAGGTCTCCTCGGCGTACTCACGGAGCGCACAGGCCACCCACGGATCCGGCTCATGGGCATCGATCGGGTCGACCTTGCCGCCCGGAAAGACCCACATGCCGCCGAAGACGAGCTCTTCGCGGCGGCGCATCATCCACACGCGCAGTCCGTCGTCGGTCTGGCGCAGCGGTACCACGGTGGAGGCCGCCCGCGGCGGCCTCGGGTCGGGTGAGCCCGGGTTGGAGAACCAGGGTTGGCGCCCGAGCAGGCGCTCCCGGGGGATCACCTCGAAGATCTCCCAGGAGTGCTTGCCCGAAAAGGTTGGTCTCGGGTCCATCAGGCGATCTCGGCCACGACCTCGAGTTCGACAGCTGCGTCGAGCGGAAGGACGGAGACGCCCACGGCGCTGCGCACGTGGAGCCCGGCGTCGCCGAAGATCTCCCCGACCAGCTCACTGGCACCGTTGCCGACCTTGGGCTGGTCGGTGAAGTCCGGCGTACTCGCGACGAAGACCACCAGCTTCACGATGCGGGTGATCCGGTCCACCCCGCCGGCCTCCGCGGCGATCGCCGCGAGGGCGTTCAGCAAGCACGTGCGAGCGGCTGCGACGCCCTGCTCCAGGGTGACCTCTGCACCCAGCTTGCCGACCGTGGTGAGCTGGCCCTGCACCATCGGCAGCTGGCCGGACGTCCAGACCTGGTTGCCGACCCGCGTGGCCGGCACGTACGCCGCCAGCGGCTTGGCGACCTCGGGCAGCGACAGGCCCAGTTCACCGAGCCGCTCGGTGATGGTCACTTCTGGTCCCCTGCCGGGATCGGGCGCTTGAAATAGGCCACCAGGTTCTCCGGATTCATGCCGGGCACAACCTGCACCAGCTCCCAGCCGTCCTGGCCCCAGTTGTCGAGGATCTGCTTCGTCGCATGCACCAGGACCGGCACCGTCACGTATTCCCATTTCGTCATGGGCCCACCATATTTCCTTCGGACTTCACTGGGTATATGGCCCACGCATTCGCCTCACCTGAGCTGATAACTCGCCGTGAACGAGGTCGAGCCCGAGGTCACGGTGATGTCCCAACACGTCCCGGGCAACCGTGGGGTTTTCCACGTGTCGAGGAAGACACCGCGCTTGCTGTGATAGCTGACGGCTGTGGTCTGGAGTTCGGAACCGGGCGGCACCGGCTGCGCGTTCTGGCAGACGGTGCTCGGAGTTGTGGTGAGCGTGACGGCCCCCGGGTCGGTGACCTCGACGCCATCCGCGAAGACCTCGAAGGCAAGGCGGACGGTTGAACCGCTCTTGACGACGTTGACCGAGGTCATCGACACGGGGTTGAGGAATCCGCTGGCGCCGGCCGCGGGGGCCCCGAGCACCGAATAGCTCCTGGTGAGGCTCGTCGTGTTGCCGGCATTGTCAACAGCTCGCGCCACGGCCCACTGCACCGACACATCGGAGACATACCAACCGCGGGCGCCGGTCGTGCCGGTCACCGTGGGAGTCAGAACGGGCGGCGTGGTGTCAGTCACACAATCGGTCGTGGGTTGCGTCCCCGTCACCGTGCCTTCTAGCCGGCTGGTGCAGTCAAGGGAGAACACCCCGTCATTGGCGAAGCTCCCACCCGCGGCTACCCGCACGACGCTGTCATTCGTCGCCTCCACGGCACCGAACTCGGTATTGGTCACCGCATTCCCGGCGCGGACTGTCAGCTGGCTGTTGTCGAGCGAAATCAGGCCCGCGTTGAGGAGGCTCGCGTGGTCATTGCTGACGTCATCCGGGGGTGCCGACATCGGTGTGAGATCCGACAGTCGCAACTCGCCGCCGTCGAAAACGCGGATATGGCCGGAGTTCTCCGTCGGCCCGTTGAGGTTGAGCGTCCCGGCAACGTCGACCAGAGCAGTGGGATAGAACGTCGACGTCATCCCCGGGCTCTGATAGACCCGCAACGTGGCACCGGGTGAGACGACCACCCTCCCGAAAACCTCCAGGTATCCGACCAAGCCCACATAGCCCTTGATGACCAGGGTTTCGACGGATCCGACAGGGTAGTGCAAGTCGTAGCCGGTGAAGTAGCACTGGCCACTGGGATCACGATTCTCCAACGTGAGAGTCGCGTTACCGTCCACCGTCGATTGGCTGACGTGACAATGGCCCCCGGACGCGGTGAGGCCGCTGGGCAGCGCCGAGGCCGGCTGGGCGGCCATCAGGCTGGCTGCCAGAAAAGTCCCGGTCGCTGCGACGGTCGCCGTCAGCGTACGAAGTTTCGACATTGCTCCCCCACCGTTCGTCACCTGCGCGCATCGATCGCCCAGTCAGCGTCATCTTTGATGAAGAGTGGACGATTGCGCTTCCGTGCCAGCACTGAACTCCTGCGGCCCCCGCTCGCCGCGCGAGACACCCTCGAACGCAACGAGACCCCTGCTCCAGCAGGGGTCTCGTCACACCAAGTGGTGTCTCGCGCGAAGAGCGTCAGCTCACACGTCGGGAGGTGTCAGAGCGACTCTCAGAGGCCGTCCTCTTCGTTCGGCCAACCGGAATAGGCCTCGGCGAGGTGGACCTGGCCGGACTTGTGGCCGAGGACCATCTCGAGCTCACCCTGGCGACGCTTGTAGTCGTAGGGGTTCTCATCGGGCAGCGAGTGCATCATCGTGGTCATCCAGTAGGAGAAGTTCTGGGCACGCCAGATGCGCTTGAGCGCGGTCTCCTGATAACCATCGAGCTTGGACACGTCGTTGGCCTTGGCCGCCTCGGCGAGGCGGGTGGCCAGGGCGCGCGCATCCGACAGGGCCAGGTTGAGGCCACGGGCGCCGGTCGGAGGCACGGTGTGCGCGGCGTCGCCGGCGAGGACGATGCGGCCGTGCTGCATCGGCTCCTGCACGAACGAGCGGAACGGCAGGAGCGTACGCTCGAAGATCTTGCCGGTCTTGAGCTGGAAGCCGTCGGCACCCTCGAGACGCAACTGGAACTCCTCCCACAGCTGGTCCTCGGACCACTGATACATGTCATCGGAGGGGTTGCACTGCAGATACATCCGCTGGATCGACTCCGTGCGCTGCGAGATGAGGCAGAAGCCGCGCTCGTTGGTGGCATAGATGAGC
This sequence comes from uncultured Enemella sp., assembly GCA_964515145.1. Classification (GTDB taxonomy): domain Bacteria; phylum Actinomycetota; class Actinomycetes; order Propionibacteriales; family Propionibacteriaceae; genus Enemella. Next base: position 5,596 of record CAZEVN010000093.1, on the reverse strand, counting down.
TCGTCGGCGCTCATGGGCGCCTCGGCCATGATGCCGAACCAGGCGAAGGGATATTCGCGGAAATACTGCGTGCGCCCCTCCTCCGGGATCAGGAAGCGGCAGATCGAGCGCGAGCCGTCGGAACCGACGAGGAAGTCACCGCGGACCTCCTGGGCATTGCCGTCGGCGTCGACGAACTTCACGCCGGGGTTGTCGCTGTAGGGGTCGACGACCTCGACATCGGAGACGCCGAAGCGCACATCGCCCTGGGCCTTCTGGCGGGCGTTGGCCAGGTCGATGAAGACATCCGTCTGGGGATAGAGCCAGACGGACTCGCCGACGAGTTCCTTGAAGTTGATGCGGTGGCTCACACCGTTGACGCGGATGATGGTGCCGTCGTGCTCATAACCGTCGGTCTTGTAGCGATCCGAGACGTTCTCGTCGTCCATCATCTTGATGGCCTGGGCCTCGAGGATGCCGGCACGGTGGGTGTTCTCGATCTCTTCCCGGCTGCGGATGTCGATCGCGACCGAGTCCACGCCCCGGTTGGCGAGCATCTGGGAGATCATCAGGCCGGCGGGACCGGCTCCGACGATCACGACCTGCGTGCGGGTGGTCACTGACATGGGGCCTCCTGTAGTCACAGCCGGCCCAGGCAGTGCCGACGTTGGCGTCCGACGAGCCGCTCCGACCTGAGGGCAGGTTCCGGTGGGCTCCGTCCGCGCCACCGTAGCAACGGCCAACCACCGCTGAGAAGGGCGTACCCGGTCCGTCCCACCCGGATTCGATCAGCAATTCTGCGTACCGCCGCAACCCGCCCGAGGGGGGTGGCCTTGCCGAGGGCCGCCACCTCGCCACTAGCCTGTGCCCATGCGCTCCTCAGAGTCGACCGGGCCGCTGCTCCATATCGTGAGTGGCAAGGGCGGCACCGGCAAGACGACCATCGCCGCCGCGCTCGCGTGCGCACTCGCCACCGACGGCCGCCGCGTCCTGCTGTGCGAAGTGGAGGGCCGGCACGCGATCAGCGAACTGTTCGGCATCAGCTCCCTCGCCCCCAAGGAGGAGCGACGGTTGTGCCGGACGCCCGCCGGCGGGCAGGTCTATGGCCTCGCCGTGGATGCCGAATCGGCGCTGCAGGAATACCTCGACACGTTCTACAAACTCGGCATGGCAGGGCGCGCCCTCGACAAGTTCGGCGTGTTCGACTTCGCGACCTCGATCGCCCCGGGCCTGCGGGACGTGCTGCTGACGGGCAAGGTCTATGAATCGGTACGCCGGAAGGCCAAGGGCCGGGCGGATGCCTATGACCATGTCGTGCTCGATGCGCCGCCCACCGGCCGCATCACCCGGTTCCTCAACGTGCACGAGGCGGTGGCCGGGCTCGCCAAGATCGGCCCGATCCACAACCAGGCAGCCTCCATCGTCAACCTGTTCCGGTCGGAGACGACGGTGGTCCACCTCGTGTCCCTGCTGGAGGACATGCCGGTCACCGAGACCATCGAGGCGGTGGCCGACCTGCAACCGACCGGCATAAGGGTCGGCTCGGTCATCTGCAACCTCGTGAGCGATTCGCCGTTCACCGACGCCGAGCTCGCGGCCGCAGCCCGCCAGGAGTTGCCGCTCGACGTCCCTGACCTGGACGCCGACCAGCAGGCCGCACTGGTGCGCGAGCTCGCCGCCGACGCCGCCTGGATCGCCGACGAGCGCGCCTGTCGCGCCCAGCTCGAGACCCTCGGCCTGCCGATGGTCGATGTCCCGCGTGATCCGACCGGGATCGACACCGGTTCACTCTTCGCCATCGCCAATCTGTTGACCCCGCTGACAAAGGAGCCGGTGTCATGACGCGTACGCCCGAGGTGGCAAAGCCCAACGTCGACGGTCTGCTGGCCGACACGTCCATCCAGATCCTGATCTGTTGCGGCTCCGGCGGAGTCGGCAAGACCACGACATCGGCTGCCCTCGCCCTCCGCGCCGCGGAACAGGGACGCAAGGTCGTGGTGCTCACGATCGATCCGGCGAAGCGCCTGGCGCAATCGCTCGGCCTGACCGAGCTCGACAATGTGCCCCGCGCCGTCGTCGGCGTCGATTCGGCGGCAGGCGGCAGCCTCGACGCGATGATGCTCGACATGAAGCGGACCTTCGACGACGTGGTCGCGGCCCATGCGAGCGAGGCCAAAGCCGAACAGATCCTCAATAATCGCTTCTATCAGGCCCTGTCGACCTCGTTCTCGGGGACGCAGGAATACATGGCCATGGAGAAGCTGGGCCAGTTGCACACCGAGGCGCGCACCTCGGGCCGCTGGGACCTGATCGTGGTCGATACGCCCCCGTCACGATCGGCGCTCGACTTCCTCGACGCACCCGAACACCTCAGCGATCTTCTCGACGGCAAGATGCTGCGCCTCCTGCTGGCTCCGGCCAAGGGCCCGTTCAAGCTGATGTCGGTCGGGGTCAATGTCGTGATGAGCGCGATGAGCAAGATTCTGGGTGCCCAGGTGCTGAAGGACGTGCAGACCTTCGTGGCCGCGTTCGACACGCTGTTCGGCGGATTCCGGCAGCGCGCGGAAGCCACCCTCCGCAACCTGTCATCGCCCCATACGCGTTTCGTGGTCGTCGCCACCCCGACGCGGGACGCCCTGCGCGAGGCCTCGTTCTTCATCGATCGACTCCGGGAGGAGCGGATGCCGCTGCGCGGGGTCGCGATCAACCGTGTCCACCGCAGCGAACTCGATCTTTCTGCCGCCCGCGCCACCGCCATGGCGGAGGAATTGGGCGAGGACCCCGACGGCGGTGCCGATCGGTTCCGGCTCGAACGCCTGGCCCTGGACTGTCATGCCAAGCGCATGCTCACCGTTGAGCGCGAGCGCGAACTGATCGACAAGTTCAAGCTGACGAACCCCGAGATCCCCATGGCCGAGGTGTCGGCCCAGGCTCAGGACGTCAACGACCTGGAATCGCTACGAACGATCGGCGCTCTTCTGGCCGAGCAGGAGTGACGCCCACGATTCGACGTCGGTGCGGACTCGCAGGAGGTGGCGGCGCTCGCGCTCGGTCATGCCGCCCCACACCCCCCATTCGATGCGATTGTCCAGCGCTTCCGCGAGGCAGTGACTGCGCACTGCACATCCGCGACAGAGCTGACGGGCCTTCTTCTGTTGGGCACCCTCGACGAAGAGCGAGTCTGCCGATCCCTGGCATCTCGCTCGAGGGTCCAATCCGATGGCGCAAGCGACATGGCAACCCCCTGTGGTTGTGCGTCATTGCAGCGGCGGGTGGACGAGATGCCGGGAATACTACGATGCCCTACATTTTTACGCCACTAATTGAGGGTACTTTGAGATTCAGATCTCACTACTCAACGGTAAAACGCTGGTCAGGCGACCCAGTCACGGCCAGAACGAAACACTGATCGTTCGACACCGCTTCCTGCGCCCGCTGAGCTTGCGACACAGCAAAACAACGATTTTGGGGGCGTCAGAAGCCCCACGTACTCTGTTCGCCATGGCCAAATCTCCTGCGCAGGCCGGCACGACCGTCTATCGCGCCCTCATGTTCGTGGTGGTGAGCATCTTCGCCGGCGTCCTCGTCGCCGGTCTTTTCATCCCCTTTGCCGGGATGGCCGGAGCTGCGACCAAGGCCGTGTCGAGCGGGATGGAGCACATTCCGGCCGAGCTGGAGACCCCGCCGCAGTCGGAGCGGTCCCGCGTGCTGCTCGCCAACGGCGAGGTGCTCGCGACGTTCTGGGAAGAGAACCGGGTCTATGTGCCGCTGGCGGAGATGAACCCGAACATGGCGAAGGCGCAGATCGCCATCGAGGACCACCGCTTCTATGAGCACGGCGCGCTCGACGTGCGCGCGACCCTCCGCGCCCTGGTGCGCAACACCTCCGGTTCCGGGGGTACGCAGGGTGGCTCGAGCCTCACGCAGCAATACGTGAAGATGGTCCAGATCGAGTCGGCCAAGATCAGTGGCGACGATGCGGGCATCAAGAAGGCCCAGGAGCGGACGATGAGCCGCAAAATCCAGGAGCTGCGCTTCGCCATCGCGCTTGAGAAGCGCCTGACCAAGGACGAGATCCTCGAGCGCTACCTCAACATCGCCTACTACGGCGACGGGGCCTATGGCGTTCAGTCGGCGGCCCACCACTACTTCAACACCAGCGCCAAGGACCTCACGCTTGACCAAGCGGCCCTGCTCGCCGGTCTCGTGCAGAACCCGACGGCGACCGACCCGATCCGCAACACCGTCATCGCCCTGGATCGTCGCAACGTTGTGCTCAACCGCATGGCCGAGCTCCAGGTGATCACGCCCGAGGAGGCCAACGAGGCCAAGAAGGTCGGCTGGGATCCGGGCAAGGTCCAACGCTTCCCGAACGGCTGCGTGGGCACGCGCTATCCGTTCCTCTGTGACTATGTGAAGCGCAGCCTCGAAAAGATGCCCGCGCTGGGCAACACCCCCGAGGAACGCCTCAACACCCTCAAGCGCGGCGGCCTCACCATCGAGACCGAGATCGATCCGCGGACCCAGGACGCGGCCCAGGCCTCGATCGACAAGGTGCTCGACCCCAAGGACCCGGTCATCTCCACCATGACGATGATCCAGCCCGGCACCGGCCTGATCCTGGCCATGGCCCAGAACCGTCCGGTGATGGGCGACAACGCCGCCGCCGGTGAGACCTACTACAACTATGCGGTCGGCGGATCCCTGAGTGACAACGACATGGGTGGCGCCGAGGGCTACCAGGCCGGCTCGACCTTCAAGCCGTTCGCTGCCGCCGCGGCTCTCGAGTTGGGCATGTCCCCCTCCAAGACCTACAACGCGGCCGCGAGCATGGAATTCGGTGGCCAGCGGTTCAAGACCTGCACCGGTCGCGAGCGCCTGCACGGCGACTGGACTGTGAAGAACTCCACCGGCGTCAACGGCACGATGGACATGTATCGCGCGATGTCCTATTCGGTGAACACCTATTTCGTCCAGTTGATCCGCGACGCGGGTGGCTGCGAGACCACCAAGATGGCCCAGAAGATGGGCGTGAAGCTCGGCTCGAAGGGCGACATCGTCGAGGAGTTCAACCAGAAGCCGTCGTTCGTGCTCGGTTCGGCCGAGATCACGCCGCTGTCGCTGACGGAGGCGTACGCCACGTTCGCCGCCCGCGGCAAGCACTGTGAGCCGATCGTCCTCAAGCGCATCGTCGACAAGGACGGCCGCGAGATCCCCGTGCCCGACGCGAACTGCCGTCAGGTCATGGAGCCCGAGGTGGCCGACGGCATGAACTCGATCCTCCAGAACGTCATGTCCGGCACGGGTCGTCCCGCGACCATCCCCGGCGGTTATCCGCAGGCCGGCAAGACCGGCACGATCGACGCCAACCAGGCCGTGTGGTTCACCGGATACACCCCCGAGGTCGCCGGCGTGGCCATGATCGCCATCGACAAGACCCACCCCTTCTGGGACAACCGCAGCCGGCCCACGCTGAAGGGCCTGCGCCTGCCGGCCTCGCGCTATTACATGTCCGGCTCCGGTGGCGGTGACGCCGGCCAGGACATCTATCGCCCCTCGATGTCGGCAGCGCTGCAGGGCAAGCCCAAGACCAAGTTCACCGAGATCTCGAGCAAGG
>CAZEVN010000092.1:0-13422 GCA_964515145.1 uncultured Enemella sp. | reverse complement strand
TATGGAAGGACGCTGTCAGCCCCAGGATGACGTTGCCGTCCTGGCGCGCCAGGACCCGACGGGAGGAGAAGCTCTTGCCGTCGCGAAGATTCTCGACATCGAAGATCATGGGCGCATCGGTCCGGCCGGGACGCAGGAAATAGGCGTGCATCGAGTGGACCGAGCGGTCCTCCGGCACCGAATGGCTGACGGCCATGAGGCTCTGGGCCAGCACCTGCCCGCCGAAGGTGCGCTGGCGCTGAGTGCTCGGGTGTCGGCCCCGGAACAGGCCGACCTCGATCTCCTCCAGGTCCAGCAGGGTGAGCAGTTGGTCGATGGGGCTCAGCAGCGTCAATTCTCGTCGTCCTTGCGATCCTGTTCGGCCAGGAACCGTTCGAGTTCGGCCCCGATCTCCTCCGCCGACGGCAATGGGCCGTCCGACTGAGCCTGATCGTATTGGCGTTCGAACTGCTCCACGACCTGCTGGACTTCTTCGGACGTGGCAACTTCGCTGCCGATCTCGTGAAGATTCGTTTCCGCCTTCTCGGGCAGGTCGCCGAGTGGCAGGGCAAGGCCGGTTCCCTCGTTGATGCGGGTCAACCCGGCGATGGCGGCCTGATAGAACGGCGCCTGGGACAGATAGTGGGGCACATTGACCGCGAGCCCGAGCGCGTCGACCCCACCCTGTCCGAAGTGGAACTCGAGATAGGCCCCGAAGCCACCCGGGATCTCGATCCGGCCGACCCACACCGGATTCTCGCTGCGGATCAGGTCGGGCCGGCTGGCGTACTCCGTGATCAGGCTCGGCCGCGTATGGGGCACGCCGGTCGGGATGCCGTGGCTCGTGACAGCGAGCCGCACGTCGAGGCGCTGGGCCAGGCCCACGATCGCCGCGGTGGCGCGCTCCCATTGCGTATCGGGCTCGGGACCGGAGAGGAGCACGAACTGCTCCCCACCGGGAGCAGTGACCAGGTGCATCGCGAGGACGAACTTCTCTGCGGACTTCCACTGATCGGTGTCGAACACCATCAGGGGCCGACGGCTCCGATAGTCGTGGAGCTGATCGTGATCGAACTCCACCAGGAGCTGCGACGGGCAGGTGGCCAGGATGTGTTCCGCGATGGTGCGGCCCACCTGTCCGGCGTCCACATAGCCGTGGAGCATGTGGAGCAGGACGGGTCGACGACCCCGCATCTGTTCCCACAACGCCGGGTTGAACGTGTAGAGCAGGCGGGGATCAAGCATGGCGCCCAATGTACTGCGCCGCCGAAGCCAGCGCCGTCCGCACGCGTTTCGCTGACACCGGCCGAACGGTGCCGAGGCTCTGGGCGAAGAGGCTGACACGCAGCTCCTCCAGCAGCCAGCCGACCTCGGCCACCTCAGCAGGGAGCGGGCCGGCAGGCAGCCGGGCGACCACCTCCGCGTACTCCCGCTCCAGGGGCCAGATCGTGCGCAGCGCATCGTCGTCGCGGCGCACGTTGCCGCGACGTGAAGCGAGCCTGAGTTCGATCGAGTGGAGATATTTGGAGACCTGTGAGAACCACGGCTCGTCGGTGGCCGACAGGAAGCCGTCGAACACCAGGTTGTCGCGCTGTTCGACGATGTCGTCGGCGATCTCGGCATCGTCGACGCCGGCCAGGGCGAGGCTCACCTGCTGGTGGTGGCGCAGGATCTCCGCGGTCTGGGCCACGACCATCCGCATGCGGTCGGGAAGCTCCGTGCGCACATCGTCACAGAGCTTCCGGAACGCCACCTCGGTGCGCACCGGTTCTCCCTCGGGGATCAGGTCGCCGACCGCCTTGAGCCGGGCGTCGGCGAGCAGATCGGGAACGCCGGCATAGGGACTGTGACCGAGCGCGAGCTTGTCGGTGTTGGAGAGGTGCCCCACGACCCACTTGGTCGGGTCGGGCGTGTTGAGCCGGACGAGTCGGCGTACGCCCAGGCGATGCGCGCGATCGCGGGTCGCCGGGTTGTCGTGCACGACCACGCTCACGGCCGTGCCCTCGTCGACGAGCCCCGGATACCCGACACCCCCACCGACTTTCTGCTGCTCGGGGAGGGTGCCGAACGTCCAGTCCGTGGCTCGCGTACGCCCCGGTTTCGCGGCGGCGCGGGTGAGCTTCTCGGTGAGCTGGGGAGCGAAACGACGCCGCAGCTCGGCGAGGTCCTTGCCGCGGCCCACCTCGCGGTCGCCGCGCGCGGCATCACGGACGACGAAAGTGACGCGCAGGTGATCATCCAGTTTGGCCGGATCCCATGCATCGTCGGGGACGATCTCGCTGGTGAGACCGCGCAGGGCCTGTCCGAGGGCCTGCGGAAACGGCACGGTTTCGGGGATCTCGTGGTCCGCCAGCCACCGCAGGGCATCGCGGGCGTGGTCGGGCGCGGGGACGAAACGGGTGCGGACCTGCTTGGGCAGGCTGCGGATCAACTCGGTCGCCAATTCGTGACGCAGGCCGGAGACCTGCCAGGTGAACGGCTCGGGCGGCACCTGGTTGAGCCGCGCGAGCTGCAGGTCGACACTGACACCGTCGGCACCCGACCCCGGGTCGAAGACATAGCTGACCGGCAAGCTCGTGCCGTCGACCTCCCAGTGATCGGGGAAGTCGCCGGCGGCCGGGCCGGCCGCGTCATGGGTCAGGTCGTCGAGAGTGAGGTCGAGGAACGCATCGTCATTGCGCCGCTTGACCCGCCACCATGCGTCGAAGTGGCGCACGGACACGACATCGGCCGGGATCCGGGCGGCATAGAAGTCGAAAATCGTCTGGTCATCGACCACGATGTCGCGTCGCCGCGCTCGCTCCTCGAGTTCCTCCGCCCGGGCGCGCACCTCGGCATTGCGGGCGAAGAAGTGGTGCCGCGTACGCCAGTCGCCCTCGACCAGGGCCGATCGGATGAAGATCTCACGGGCCGCCACGGGGTCGATCCGCGAATAGTTGACGAGCCGTCCCGAGACGATCGGCACGCCCAGGAGGGTGACGGTCTCAGTGGCGACAACCGCGCCGGTGCGCGCCGACCAGTGCGGTTCCGAGTGGGTACGCCGCAGCAGATGCTCCCCCACCTTCTCGACCCAGGACGCCTCGATCCCGGCAACGGTGCGGGCCCAGAGTCGCGTGGTCTCCACCAGCTCTGCTGCCATGACGAGTTCGGGCTGGGACTTGGCGACAGCGGAGCCGGGGTTGATGGCGAACTTCGCGCCGCGTGCACCCAAATATTCCCGTGGCCCCGGGCGCCGGCGGGGCTTGCCGCGCTGGCGGGGCTGCGTCTTCTTGTCCTCGATCTCGGCGAGGCCGATGTGGGACAGCAGGCCCGACAGCACGGCGGTGTGGATCGCCTCGGGCGTGGCGGGCTGCTGGTTGCGGGTCAGCTGCAGCTCCCGGGTGATGTCCTTGAGCTGGCCGACCAGGTCCTGCCACTCGCGGATGCGGAGGAAGTTGAGGTGTTCGGCCCGGCACATGCGCCGGAAGGCGTTGCCACTGAGGACCTTGCGCTGTTCGGCCAGATAGTCCCAGAGCCTCAGGAGGGCGATGAAGTCGGAGTGATCCGGCGTGGGTTCCTCGCCCTCGGCCACCGGCGCGGCATGGAACCGGCGGTGCAGTTGATCCGCCTGCTGTTGCGCATCGGAAGGCCGCTCTCGCGGGTCCTGGATGGTGAGGCCGGCCACGATCACCATGACCTCACGCAAGCAGTCCTGTTTCTCGGCCTCGACGAGCATCCGGGCCATGCGCGGATCGAGCGGGATCCGCGAGAGCTGGTGACCGATCTTCGTCAGCCGGGGGCTGCCCCCCGGGGCACCGGAGCGAGCGGCCCTGGGTTGGTGCCGCAGCGCACCCAGCTCGGTGAGCAGGCGCAGGCCGTCGGTGATCTGGCCGGCATCCGGGGGTTCGACGAACGGAAACGATGCGATATCACCGAGGTCGGCGTGGGCCATCTGGAGGATGACCGAGGCAAGGTTGGTGCGCAGGATCTCGGGATCGGTGAATTCGGGGCGCGCATTGAAATCCGCTTCACTGTAGAGCCGGATGCACACGCCCGGCCCGACGCGGCCACACCGACCGGAGCGTTGGTTGGCGCTGGCCTGCGAGACGGGTTCGATGGGCAGTCGCTGGACCTTGGTGCGGGCGGAATAGCGGGAAATGCGCGCGGTGCCCGGGTCGATGACATAGCGGATGCCGGGGACCGTGATGGAGGTCTCGGCGACGTTGGTGGCGAGGACGATGCGCGACCCGGTGTGGCCGGTGAACACGCGGTGTTGCTCGGCCGCGGACAGGCGGGAATAGAGCGGCAGGATCTCGGTGTGGCGCAGCTTCAGCGCTTCGAGCGCCTCGGCCGTGTCACGGATCTCGCGTTCGCCGCTCAGAAACACCAGGATGTCGCCGGGCCCGAGGGCCCGCAGCTCGGTCACCGCATCACAGATGGCGTCCACCTGGTCACGCAACTCTGCGACGACCGGCGTGGTGACGATGTCCTCCTCGTCATCATCGGCCGGTAGGTCTTCGACGATGGGGCGATAACGGATCTCGACCGGATAGGTCCGGCCCGAGACCTCGATGATCGGTGCATCCCCGAAGTGGGCCGCAAACCGGGCGGTGTCGATGGTCGCCGAGGTGATGATCACCTTGAGCTCGGGTCGTCGCCCCAGGAGCTGCTTGAGATAGCCCAGGAGGAAGTCGATGTTGAGACTGCGCTCATGGGCCTCGTCGATGATGATGCAGTCATAGCGACGGAGGTCGCGATCGTGACCGATCTCGGCGAGCAGGACGCCATCGGTCATTACCAGGAGGCGGGTCTCACGCGTCGCCCGACGGGTGAACCGCACCTGATAGCCGACCTCATCGCCGAGCTCGACCTCCATTTCCTCGGCGACACGCTCGGCCACCGATCGCGCGGCGATCCGGCGGGGCTGGGTGTGAGCGATCCGGTGCAGCCCGAGCGACAGGCAGATCTTCGGCAGCTGTGTCGTCTTGCCCGAGCCGGTCTCACCGGCCACGACGACGACCTGGTTTTCGGCAATCGCTGCGGCAATGTCATCGACCCGGGCGGAGATCGGCAACTCCGGATCGAAACGAATCACCCCGGAGATATCGATGGGCGCCGAAGGCTGCTCACCGGCCGGAGCCTGCCGCACTGCCTGCGTGAGAGCAGGCAGGGGCGGCCGCTCTTCCCGGGTATCGGTTCCGGTGGAGTCGGCGCTCAGGATGGGCCTCTATTTCGTATCGCGAACCAAAGCAAGGGGGCACTGGCCATAGGCCATGACCGCGCGGATCGTAGCTCCCGGCGAGAACACCGGCAAACCCCGTCCGTGGACCTCGAGCACCAACAGGTCGAAGTCCTTGGACCGGCTGTTGAGTTCGTTGACCGGATGGGCATGGACCAACGTGACTTCCACCGGAACCTCGGGATAAGCCTCCCGATGGGGTGCCAGCAACTTGTCCAGCACCTCGCGATGGGCCTCTTCCTGCTGGTGGGCCCGGTCGGTGCGCTGCTTGCGGTCGGCGAAGAAGCTCGTCGGCAGCTCGAACGTGTGGATGACCTCGAGCGTCGCGCTGCGTCGCCGAGCCTCGGAGAACGCGAACGCCAACGCGGCATCGCTCGGCTCGCCGATGTGGATGCCGACGCCGACCCGCCCCTTGTCGCCGGTCTTCGGCTGGTGGGTCGCCGCCGACAACATGATCACCGGGCAGTGGGAGGTGGCGGCAACACCGACGCTGGTGGAACCAACGAACAATCGCTCCAAACCACTCAGGGCGCGCCGACCGACCACCAGCACCAGGGCCTTCTCGGACAACCGCGTCAACACCGCCCCCGGGTTGCCCATATAGATTTTCGACTTCACGCGATCGGCCGGGAAGTCCATCGAAAGGGCCTTGGCCTTCGCCTCCTCGGCTGCCTCCTGACCGGCCTCCTCCAGGAGATTGGGGTCATAGACGACGCCCCAGGCACCGGCCAGGACAGCGTCATCGACGGCGTGGGCCAGCAGCAGGTCAGCGTCCTGGGCGAGCGCCGTGCGTACCCCGAACTCAACGGCACGGATGCCGTCCTCCGATCCATCGACCCCCACGACCACGCGCGGTCGTTGCAGCGAATCCTCTGTCATCGCGCATCCTCTCTGCTCCACTTCGAGTCCATGCTTCGATCGTAGTGGGCCCGGCCGACAAATCTGAGGGCACGTCGGCCCGCGGCGGGCTCAGGCCCGGACAACCACTCGACCGGTCGTGATCACGGGATCGACCTGGATGACCAGGTCGCGCGGCCCCGGAGCCCAGGGCTCGGGCAACCGGGTCTGCCAGGCAGCCCTCTCCTCGGCATCGCTCACACCCCGCGCGACACCACGCACCAGCACGGCCCAGCCGGTGCCGGTCTCCAGGTCGAAGTCATCGACCTCGAAGGCGATCTCGGTCGCTTCGGTCAATCGCGCAAGCGCTCCACCCGGAGCCGTGCGAAAGGCGATCACCCCGTCGTGCCAGGCGTACGCGACCGGAAGCACGAGCAGTCCGTTCACGCCGTGCCAGGCGACGCGTCCGATGTGATGGGTGCGCAGCAGGTCGCCGGCCTCGTCCGGCGGCAGGGGGTCGAAGTGGGCGTACGTCTCGAACTCACTCATCTCACGCATCTCCGAACGTGGTGCGCCCGCGCAGGCGGACGGCGAGATCGTCGTCGATGCCGTCCGCGACCTCGCTCATGACCTGCACCGCCTGGTTGAGGTGAGCCGGGACGAATGGGTGGGCGAGCACCGACAGGGTGACGAAGACGCGGTCGCGGATCAGCTGGAACTTCACCATGCGCACTTCGGTGTTGAGATCGCTCAGGATCTCCATGGCCCGCGACCGGCCCTCGATCTCGTGCACCAGCGGGGCGAACACGATGATCTCGCGATGGTCGGCCGTGGTGCGCACGAAGAGCATGGTCGACCCCACCCGGATCGTCAGGTCGCCCTCGGAGTCGCGCAGCGGACGATGACCGAACATCTGGGCCAGTTCGTGTTCGATCATGTCGTCGAGGTGCTCGGGGCTCACCGGCACGACGGCCGTCACGTCCTCGTCGTCGAACTCCGATTCCCCGGACAGTGGCTTCGGCCGTGGCTGCAGGATCTCGGCCAGTTGGTCGGGCGCGAGGAACACCGGGTGCTGGATGCCATAGATGTCCCGCAGTGCCGACACGGCCAGGTGAGCCAGGGTATCCGAATCGTCCTGGGCGATTTCGACCCAGAAATTCGGGGTGGGGCGGGCCCCTTCCGACGCCGGCGGCCGCCAGCCCTGTCGATCGAACTCCTCCAGCTGGGACGGCACGAGCTGATAGTGCTCCCCCAGCACACCGTTGCTGGCGGCCTCTGCTCGAATCACATCGCGCGTGATCGAACTGAACTTGACGAAGGGCACGGTTTCGGACGTGGCCGCCACCGATCCGATGGTGAGATCGGACGTGTCGTCCATGACAGAGATGACTTCGGACAACCGCTCGGAGAAATTGCGCCAGGCCTGGTCCGTGCTGCGGTCCAGGTCGAAGTCGTCATACTCGGGCACCGGATCCTGCTTCCTGTCGGGCACGCGGGACTGTCCCCTGCGAACCTAGTCCGCGTGAGGCAGGCTGTCCAAGAGATCCGCGGCAGCCCTAGGGTCGGTTTCATGCCGGCCCGCGAGCGCAATGTCGTGATCGACACACTGCGCGTCGCGTCCGTCGTGGTCGTCGTGCTGTTTCATCTCGTGCTGTTCCGAGCGGCCTGGACGAGCGACGGCGGCGTGCGAGCCACGGTCGCCCCGGTCGGATTCGCAGGGGCGGTCGCCAGCTGGTTCGTCCAGGTGATGCCGTTGTTCTTCGTCGCGGCCGGTTTTGGCCATGCCGTCATCGCCGAACGGCTCGCCGGCCGGGGTTGGGTCGAGTTCGTGGCCGTGCGACTCGCACGGATCAGCGGCCCGCTTGCCACCTTCGTCCTCGTCATCGGCGGCACTGCCACCGTTGTGGCCTGGGCCGGCTGGCCGGGAGAAGCCATCTTTCTCACCCGCCAGTTGGCCAAGGTGCTGTGGTTCCTCACCGTCTTCGTGATCGTGGTGATGCTCGCGCCCCTGCAGGTGCGCCTCGCCCGCCGTGCCGGGGGCCTGACGCTGCTGGGGCTGACTATCGGGGCGCTCACGGTCGACGTGCTGAACGGGGTGTGGACGGGCAGTGGCCCACCTGCCTGGATCGGCCTCAGCGCGGACCACCTGCAACACGTGAACCTGTTCTTCGTCTGGGTTGCGTGCGCCCAGGTCGGCATCCTCTATCACCGCGGCTGGTAACGGACCTGGCCCGCCGCGGCCAATGTGTTGGTGGTGCTGGTTGCGGCCGCGACGATCATCGTGCTCGTCGGCCCGGGTGATTATCCATTGCCCGCCGTGGGGTTCGGCGATCGACCGGTCAGCAACCTGCTGCCCCCGACGATTGCCATGTTGGTGCTGTGTGGCGGCCAGGTGGCGCTGGTCGCATTGCTCGATCGTCGTCGGTGGTCGATCCTCAGGACGCCGAGGGTCGGTCGGGCGCTCGCCACCCTCAGCGCCCTGCTCATGACGATCTATCTGTGGCACGTGCCCGCGGCGAGCGTCGGCATGGGCGTCTGGTTGCTGATCACCCGCAACCGACCGATCGACTCCTGGCTGCTGAGTGCGCTGGTCACCCTGGGCGTGGCTCTGCCCCTGTTGGTCCTCCTCGTGCCGAGGATCGCCCGGCTCGATCTCATCCTCGTGCCCCGCGTCGGATCGCGCCCTCACCGCGCCGGCGTACTCAATCGGCGGTGCTGTTGCTCATCGGGCTGGCGCTGGTCTGGCGCCACGGTTTGGTGGCCCACCCCGGGTCGCCGGGGGCTGCAGCCGGATTCATCGCCCTCGGCAGCGGGTACGCTGTCCTGCGCGGATCGGCGGGCGACCGATCGACCACCCCTTGATGACTGTCGCGGTGCCCCCGCTGAGGTTACCTTTGACACAAGCGCCGACCGCCCCGGAAGGAGCACCATGAGCCAGCCGCCCGGATATCCCGGAGCCACCCCCGAAAACCCCCAGGATGGCCGGCCCAACGGGCCCTGGGGGGAGTCGCCCGAATCACAGGGCCCCGGTTCCCAATCGTCCGCGCCCGGATCACAACACTCCGCGTCGGGCTGGTCCGGCCCCGAATCGCAGTCCTCGGCCGGCGGACCGTCCGGACCTCCTGAGTCCCAGCCGTCGGCGGGCGGATGGTCGTGGGAGTCCGCCGGGTCCGCAGGATCCGCCAACTGGTCCAGCGAGGCCACCCAGGCGTTCCCGTCCTCCGGCCAGTTCCCGGGCCAGCAGGGAGGTCAGGGGCCCCATACCGGCAATCAGCCGACCCAGCAGCAGCCCTGGACGTCCGGGCAGCAGCCCAACCAGCCCTATCCGACTCAGCAGCAGCCGGCCTTCGGGTCGCAGCCCCCGCGTGGGCCCGAGACCCTCGGTCCGGGAACCGGCCCGATGCCGGTGCAACCCACGGGCGACAAGCCGGCGCGCAACCCCAAGAAACTTGCCCTCATCATCGGCGGCGCCGCGCTGGCCCTGGTGTTGATCGTCGTCGGGGCAGTCCTCATCCGGAACTATCAGGTCCAGGTGGCCGAAGAGCGAGCGGCCGAGGCCGCGCGCGTGGCCGAGGAGCAGCGACAGGCCGAGCAGGTCCGCCAGGAGTCGGCAGCCCGAACGACTGTCGAGGAATACTTCGGCGCCATCGCGGCCGCCGATGCGGAGAAGGCCCTGACCTATGCCGCGGCCGAGCCCGAGGGCAACAACGACCTGCTGAGCCGGGACGTGCTGCTGGAAGCCAACAAGCGGGCGGCCTATGGTCCCGCCACGATCGACTCGGTGACGCTCGATGAGGAGTCCCCCGGGGTCTGGAACACCGGCACTGTCACCACCTCCTATGCCATCGGTGATCAGAACCAGAACGTGGAGATCCCCCTGCGCAAGGTCGGCACCGACTGGAAGCTCGACGCCGTGGCCGCGCCCGTGCAGCTGGGTCTCAACGGCCCCGACCGGCTGGTGAACGGTGTCACGGTGCGTCCGGGCGACTACAACATGTTCCCCGGTTCCTATTCCGTCACCTCCCCCAACCCGTTGGTGACCTTTGCCTCCACCGAATTCGTGCTGGCGTCGCCGGTCGATTCGGTGACCGGGTGGGAACCCGAACCCGTGCTCAGCGACGAGGGTCGGAAGCAGACGATCGATGCTGCCAAACGCGCCGTCGATGAGTGCATGCAGGCCAAGGAACTGCAGCCGCCGAACTGCCCATTCATCCGCTGGGTCGAGGAGAACAACCTCGTCATCGACAAGCCGACCATCCGCTACTCGCTCAAGAACGACCCGTTCAGGGATGTGCAGTTCAGGTTCTATGCCGGCACGATGACCGCCTCCACGACGATCACCGTCGAGCACGAGATCCGCGCCTCCGCCACCCAGAACGGCAACCGCGGCACGCTCGTCCCGGCGACCCAGTCCAACCCGGCGTTCGTCACGGTGAAACTCGCCGAGGGTACGCCGCAGGTGAGCTTCTCCTGACCCCAGCGGCCCCGGCCTTCCTTAGGCTGGGGCCGTGACCAGGAAGCTGCGCGATGAGCGTTATGCGCTGTTCTGCGAGACGCTCAGCTCTGTCGAACCATCAGCCCCGACCCTGTGCGCCGGCTGGACCGCGCACGACCTGGCCGCCCATGTCTGGGTCATCAAGCGCGATCCGGCGGGCTGGCCCGGGATGGCGCTGCCCTTCCTCGAGCGACTCACCGATGCCCGGTTGGCGCGGGTGAAGGACCGCTGGAGCTATGCCGAACTCATCGATCGGCTGCGGGAACACGGACCGGGCATCGCGGCGATGCCGGGAGATGGCTTCGAGGGCCACCGCCATGCGCTCGGGGAATATGTGATCCACACCGAGGACATCCGGCGTCCCAACGACCTGCCGCCCCTGCCCGACACACCGACACTCCGCAACGCGCTCTGGCGTCGGGTCGCCGTGGCAGCCCGGCTCCTCCACGGGCGCCGGCGGGACGGCCTGATCCTGCAGCGCCCTCGCGGCGGTGATGTCGTCGTCGTCCGTGGTGGCCCCGGTGGCATTTCAGTGATCGGCGAGCCTGTTGAAGTTCTGTTGTGGGTCTATGGGCGAGCGACGGCTGCCGACGTGGAGATCCGTAGTCTGGCCACGTGACCGAACCTGCCCTGCCCCGCCTGATCGCCACCGACCTCGACGGCACTCTCCTCCGCAGCGACACCACCGTCGGTGAGCGCACCCGGCAGGCTCTCGATCTGGCCCGCTCGGCCGGCGTACTCGTCGTGCCGGTCACCGCGCGCCAACCCGTCGGAATCCGACAGGTCGCCGGGGGCGCCGGCTTCGAGGATTGGGCGGTGTGCTCAAACGGGTCCTATTCCTGGCATCTCACGCAGGAGCACGCCGGCTTCGTCACGCTGCTGGAGCCGGGACCCCTGGGTCGGCTGGTGGCTGCGCTCGCTGAGCGCGTACCCGCCGCGCGATTCGCAGCGGTCCGGGACTTCGGTCGCGATTTCGTCGCCGAGGAGGGGTACGCCGCGCTGTCGGTCTTTCACGACCATGCGATCCAGCCCCGGGTGATGCGGCGGGGTACGCCGGCTGAGCTCGTCGCCGAGCCGTGCCTCAAGTTCGTGGCCCGATCCGACCGGCACACTCCCCCGGAGTTGTACGCCGAGATCATGGCCCTCGAGCTGGACGGTATCGCCCCCACGCTCTCCGGAGCGCCCTTCGTCGAAGTGGCCGCAGCGGGCGTGAGCAAGGCCACCGGGCTGGCCAAACTGTGCGCCGACCTGGGGATCGAGCCGCACGAGGTCGTGGCGTTCGGCGATGCCCCCAACGATGTCGCCATGCTGGAGTGGGCCGGACACGGGGTGGCAGTGGCCAACGCAGTCCCCCAGGTGCAGGCCGTGGCTGACGAGGTCCTGCATGCCACCAACGATGGCGAAGGAATAGCCGATTGGTTGATGGCCCGCCTCGCACTGAGGGGATAAAATTCAGCATGACATTTGCGGGACCCAGTGAGGTGGCCGAACTCCTGGAACGGCTCATGGCCTCCGATTGGCCGACGAGCGAGCTGGAGCGCGTGCACTGGTTCTCCCTGCACGGGCTGGAGGCCGAAGGTGCCGAGGTCGACATGGGTGAACATGAGCTCCCCGGTCGGCGCGTCTATGGACCGGCCAGCGAGAATGTCGACAGCCCGGGTTGGCACACCTTCCGCGACGAGTTCGTCGGTCTGGTGTGGTTCCTCTGGTCCGGCAAGGACGGATGGGTACGCCAGCTCGCCACCGATCTGCGGGACGAACTCAACGGGCGGCTCGAGCCTCTCGACAGCGAGGACGATCCCGACGGTGGATTCAACGCCCGGTGGATCCGGGACGACTGTCGCATCGACTGCTATCTGCATGCGAGCCGGAACTTCGGGGCTCTCGGCACCTCGCCCGCCGTCGTGCAACTGCACCTGGATCATGCCGACCGCGCCGATGCGTTGGAGGCTGAGGCCCGGCGCGTGGCCGTGCTCCGCTCCCGGCCGTTCCAGCCTTGAGCGAGGGCATCTGGCCGGCCAGCCGCGTCCGAGCCGAGATTTCGGCAGGACAGCGATTGGGCTGGTCCTGTCGATTGAGCCTTCCTGGCTCAAAGAGCTGCTGTTTCGCTCTTCAGCTCCCGCTCACGTCTTGAGCTTGCGCCCCATCCCAATCAGCTTGCCCTCGCGTCTTGAGCGCCCGGTGCACCGGGCGCTGTGTCGGGGAGGACAAGCTGGATAGATTTCGGGCCCGAGCAAGCGCGAGCTCAAGCGGGAAGAGGACGCTGACTGCCCTTAACGGACGCTGAACGACGGGTCTTCTCCCGCGATTTCCCGTTTCCGCCGGTTCGGAGGGGTTGGTACGCCCCCGCAACGGGAGGGCAAGCTGTATGAGCCTCGTGCACCGCGAGGCAAGAGATGGCTGAGCCCACATACAATCGCTGACCGGCCCCCCGGGGCGTCCGCCGAGTTGGCCTGTCGACAACGACGGCACCGGACAACACCCGTGCAGGCTGGTCAACACCGGCGGACCGGGCGGCCCTCCTGCGGGCGCAGGCGTAATCCACGCTGGCTGCCTCGCACGCTGGAACTTGGGCCTCAATGTCCACAGTGACTTCCAGTTCTGACTCTGCAGCGCGGCCCGACAGAGTCCTGGCCTGCCCCCCACCCGCATTGGAACGCCAAGGGGAGGGACTCGAAAGAGCCCCTCCCCATGTCTCAGGTCAGGGAGAACCCGCTGAGATTATCCGCTGACATACCTGTTAGCACTGACATCAGCTGCAGCCGCTGGTCGCGCCGCAACCCTCGCAGACGTAGCACGAACCGCTGGGGCGCATCTTGGTGCCGCAGGTGAAGCAGAGCGGCGCGTCAACGGTGCTGCCGGTCAGCGACTCCATGAGCTCAGCCGACGTGTG
>CAZEVN010000091.1:0-13573 GCA_964515145.1 uncultured Enemella sp. | reverse complement strand
GCGCAAGCCCAAGACGTGAGCGGGAGCTGAAGAGCGAAACGGAAGCTCAAGGACGCAAGGCAAGCTGAAAGCCGCACGGGCCGTGGCCACTCACGTGCGGACCGATTCGGAGTGCTTCCGCTGCGGAAGCAATTACATACGGCCCGAACCCCAATACCGAGACACCCCCTCGGGAAGGGCTGCCCACCGGAGGCACGCAAAGGAGCCCCCGGGCTGGGATTCGAGACAAGACTCACTCCGATAACAATCAACCCAGCAACGACAGGTCCAGGCCGTTGTCGTGTTCCTGGAGCACGAACAACGTCTGCGTGCCGCGCACGTGCGGCATCGTCTGCAGCTGACCGAGGAGAACGTCGCGGAGGTCGCCGAGATCGCGGAACCGCACGAGCAGGGCGAAGTCGAACTCCCCGCTCGTGAGCAGCACGCGCTCGACGCCGGGCAGCCCGCCCAGCTCCGCGACACTCTCCTCCCAGGTCCGCTGCTCGACATTCACGAACACGATCGCCGAGACACTGAGGCCGATCACTTCCGGATCCAGCACCACCGTGAAGCCCTTGATCGCCCCTTCGGATCGCAGGCGGTCCAGCCGGGCGTACGCCGTCGCTCGCGAAACATTCACCCGCTGCGCGAGTTCGTTCACCGACAAGCGACCATCGGCCCGCAGCTCGGAGATGATGCGCAGGTCGATGTCGTCCAATGCAATTCGTCCAGCCATCACGCAGTCCTCCTTGACTGATTCGGACAGATTGCCAACCACGCCCGGTCACGATCGCCAGAAGTCCGGACTTCTGCCAGCCATACTGACATCTTGTGTGGCCTGAGTCACACTCGAATCATGAGCACAGTCGCTGACGTCACGGCCTTTGACGTGTCGCTGCCCGCGGATCACCCGGGTGCGCACGATCCGGCGTACCGCGCGCGCCGCGACACGATCGCCCGTGTGGGCGCGGCCTATCGACGGGGAGACCCGATCCCCGATGTCGAATACACCGACGAGGAGCACGCGGTCTGGGCACGGGTCCAGGCCGAGCTCGGGGCACTGCACCGCACGCATGCCTGCCGGGCCTACCTCCGCGGCTCCGACGCCCTCGTCCTCCCCACCGATCGAGTCCCCCAACTGCGCGAGGTTGACGAGCGCGTCCACGCGCTGACCGGATTTCACATCGACCCCGTGCCGGGCCTCGTCGACACGCGCACGTTCTATGGCGCGCTGGCGGAGCGGCGGTTCCTGGCGACGCAATACATCCGGCATCATTCCGTGCCGCACTACACGCCCGAGCCCGACATCATCCACGAGATCATCGGCCACGCCAACATGCTGGCCGACCCGGAACTGGCCGATCTCTATGAGGCCGCCGGGCACGCATCGCAGCGCGCGCGGACCCCCGAGGCCCTCGAATTCTTCTCGCGCGTCTTCTGGTTCACCCTCGAATTCGGCGTCGTCACCGAGGACGGGTGGCCGCGGGCGTTCGGCGCGGGAATCCTGTCGTCGTTCGGCGAGATTCATACGTACGCCGACCCGCTGCTGGTCACCCACCGCCCCTTCGACCTAGCCGCGATGGGGGCGCACGACTACGACATCACGCAATATCAGCCCGTGCTCTTCCGCGCCACTTCCACCGAGCGCCTGCTCGCTGACCTGCACACTTTCTTCGCCGACTTCGACGACGAGACACCCGAAAGGATCTCCCGATGACCACGACTGCTGTCCGCCCCGCTGACTCCACCAGTGCCGACCTGCCGGCCGCTCATCTGCGCGGCTGGGACTCGATCGAACTGTGGGTCGGCAATGCCCGCTCGACCGCGGGTTTCCTGGTGTCGGCGTTCGGCTTCCGTTCGACGGGGTACGCCGGCCCCGAGACCGGCCGCAAGGATTCCGTGAGTTATGTCCTCGAACAGGGCGGCATCCGCTTCGTCGTGACCGGCTCCCTGTCGGCCGACTCCCCCATCACGCGGCATGTCGCCCAGCACGGCGACGGCGTACATGATCTCGCCTGGCTCGTCGACGACGCCCCTGCGGCGTACGCCTCGGCGATCGCGCGCGGCGCCCGCAGCATCCGCGAACCCTGGACCGAGACCGACGAGCACGGCACCCTGTCGCTCGCGACCGTCGCGACCTATGGCGAAACGCAGCACACGTTCGTCGACCGGTCGGGCTATCACGGGCCGTCGCTCGCACCGGGGTACGCCGCAGACGACCTGCTCCCCGTGCCCGTCGGGCCCGAGGTCGGGCTGACGCGCGTCGACCATGTCGTGGGCAACGTGGAGCAGGGCAAGCTCGAAAACTGGGTCGACTTCTATGAGCAGGTGATGGGCTTCCGCCAGCTCACGCACTTCGACGACGACCAGATCTCGACCGAGTTCTCGGCCCTGATGTCGACGGTCGTCTGGGACGGGCACGACATCGTCATGCCGATCAACGAACCCGCCGACGGGTTGAAGAAGAGCCAGATCCAGGAATATGTCGAGGCCTATGGCGGCCCCGGCGTCCAGCACATCGCAATGGCGACTGACGACATCGTGGCGACGGTGCAGGCGCTGCGAGATCGCGGGGTCCGGTTCATGACGGTGCCGGCTGCCTACTATGACGATGCCAAGCAGCGCCTCGCCGATATCGACCTGCCCTGGGGTGACCTCGAGCGCCAGAACATCCTGGTCGATCGCGACGAGCGCGGTTATCTGTTGCAAATCTTCACCGAGACCGTCATGGACCGCCCGACCGTGTTCTTCGAGATCATCCAGCGCCATGGCGCGACCGGCTTCGGCGAGGGCAATTTCAAGGCCCTGTTCGAGGCCATTGAGCGGGATCAGGAGCGGCGCGGCAACCTATAGACAAGACTGGAGTGGTCCCGTGTTTGTGTAGGAGTCTCCATGCGCCCGTGCCCTCGCTGCGGCACCCCCGTCGAATCGGCAAATCGGTTCTGCTCCCGCTGTGGCCTCGACCTTGAGACCCCGACACCTCCCGGAGGACATCCCCAGCCAGCGGCTGTGCATCAGATCGAGCCGGCCCGCAGATTGTGGCAGGCAGCCCTGCCGGGGAAGTGCTACTACCCAGGGCGAAAAGGGACTCTCACGTGCCTGAGCGGGAATCAGGTCGCTATGTATGACCTGCGAACTGGGCGGCAAACAGGAGCAATCTCTTTGGCTCTGTCGGGAACCCCCCAATCTGTGATCCCCCTACCCGAGGGAGGTCTGGTGGTGGCACTCGGGCAGGCCGACAGCAGGACCACCGGCGCCGCTACGGCCTGGGCCAGGGTTGATGACAAGGGCAGGCCGCTGTGGCAGACCAGCCTGCCCGAGGGGGGCTGGTATTCGCCAAAGCTGCACGGGAACGTGCTGCTCGTGGACCGACCCGGGCGAAACCAAGGTTCTCCCCGCATCGCTGTAGCTCGGTCATTGAGCGACGGCCAGCCCCTGCCGCTCGTGCCTGATTCCATTCCCATGATCACGCTGCCCGGTGACGAACTGCTCATGGGCAGCAACCCGGCCGTGGTCTTTGACAAGGAAGGGCGCTTCAAACTCAGCCTGCCGGGCACAGCCGGGCATGCGTTCTTTGGGCGCGCAGCCAGTGATGGCAGCGTCCATGTGTACGCAACCACGGATGACAAAGGTCAGACAGTCATCTGGGACGACAAGGGAACCGAAATGGCCCGGAACCGCTGGTTACTGGCCGTCTGCGACGGCACGGTGTTGACGAGGGCCAACTCTTCCACCCGGAGCCTTTCGGGGGATCGCATCGGGATCGACGGTGCCGGCAACGAAGTACTGCGGGTTCCCATCACCACAGAGGGCTCCCTTGGGTGCGATGGCCGACGGTTCGTCGAAGTATCCACCGGGGGTGATTTGTCCGAGGCGACCATTACTGCCTATGACCGAACGGGCATCACATGGCAGCTCCCGGTGACAGTTGAGCGTGGTGAGGTCTTTGGGGACGTCACCTCCGAAGGCGTGCTGATCTATTCCTATCCGAATCGGCAACCCGGCGGTCTGTCCTGGGCTTTGTTCCGGTGAGGTGACGCACCACGGCTGCCGGTCTGATCAGGCTTTCGCACCCCGGATGACGATGTCGATGGCGGCGACGAGTTCGGCGTCGACATCGGCGAAGTCCCGGTTGAGTTCGGCCACCAGGCGGGGATGCCGGTCGGCGATGGCGCCGGGGAGCCAGGCGGGGGGCGTACCCGTCGGCGAACCGAACGCACCGAACGATCGCACCACCGCATCGAGGACGAGCCCCAGACGCATGCCGTCGACCCCGGGCTCGTCCTCGACCGCCGCGACGAGGGCGTCGAGCCAGGCATAGACGCCGGGGCGGAGGGGTACGCCGGCCGGGCGGACGGTGCTGAGCCAGGGGTGCCGCCAGTAACGCGACGCCAGCGAGACCGCCCAGACACGGGCGCGACCCTCCCAGTGATCACCGGTCAGCTCGGGCGGCGCGCCGATCGCGGCGTCGACCATGACCTCGACCAGCCCGTCCTTGGTGTCCACATAGCGATAGAGGGCGGTCGTCGTGAGATCCAGCTCCCCGGCGACGCCGGCAAGAGAGACACCGTCCAGGCCGAACTGGTCAGCCAGGCGAATGCCCGCCTCGGCGACGTCGCCCAGGGATTTCCGCGGTTTCGGACCCCGCGAACCCTGAGGTTGCAACCCCCAGAGATTTCGGAGTGCTCGATCGCCGTCGAGGTCTTTACTGTGCACGAAGTTCACTATATCTTTTTGAACTATGAACGACATTCACAGTTATAGAGCATTGATCGTGGGCGCCGGCGCGGCCGGCCTGACCGCCACCGCATTTCTGCGGTGGCATGGATGGGAAGTAACGCTGATCGAGCGGGCCGAGGCCCTGCGCGATGGTGGCTACAAGCTGGACGTCCGGGGAGCGGGAGTCGAGGTGCTGAATCGGCTGGGCTTGCTCGACGCCGCCCGGGCCGCCTCCTGCGCGATCGGCGCGGGCAGCGTCGTGACCGAGGACGGCCAGACGGTGGCTGCGATGGGCGGCGACACCTTCGGTGGGCGACGCGGGGACGACGTGGAGCTCGAGCGGGGCGACCTCGTGCGCATCCTGGCCGACGCGGCCGGCGAGATCCGGTTCGGCATGACCGTGACGGAACTCACCGAGGAACCCGAAGGTATGCGTGCCGCGTTCTCCGACGGCTCGAGCGGGGTCTTCGATGTGGTGCTGGGTGCCGACGGGCTGCGGTCATCGGTGCGGGGGTTGATGGGCGGGGAGAGTGACGCGATCAGGCACCTCGGCCATGCGATCGCCGTGGTGACCATGCCGGATTCCCTGGGCCTGACCGATGAGGAGACCACGTTCGTGACCGCCGGGGCCACGGCGCTGCTCTATGCCACCGCGACCCGGCCGCGCGCCCGGGCGATGCTGCTGTTCACACATCAGGGCGCCCTGCCGCAGCAGCGCGAGGAGCAGGTGGCGTTCCTGCGGGAACGTTTCGCCGGCATCGGCTGGCGCGTGCCGGAGATCCTGGCCGCGCTCGATACCGCCGATGACATCTATCTCGATTCGATCGCCCAGGTGGAACTCGATCCGTGGTCGGAGGGGCGGATCGGGCTGCTCGGCGACGCCGCCGCGTGCGCCTCACCGGCCTCGGGGCAGGGGACGACGCTCGCGTTGGTGACGGCGTGGACGACGTGTGCGGAGCTGACCCGGACGCCCGAGAACGTGCCCGGAGCGCTCACGCGCGCCGAGCAGTCTCTGCGTACCCTCGTCGAACGCAACCAGAAACTCGGCCCCGCCAACCTGAAGCGGATGGTCCTGCCGAGCGACCGGGCGGTGAAGCAGACGCTGACTGCACTGCGGGTCATGAACGCGCTGCCGTTCACCGACCTGATGCTGGGCGCGGTCGCGCGCCGACTCCATCGAGCGTCGGCGTTCGAACTGCCGGAACCGCGACCGGTCGGGTCGGGCGTGACCGGGTGATCAGGCTCAGTTGTTGCCGGTCTGATAGAAGTAGCCGCCGGCACCGCGCGGCGAGACACCCCGGTCGCGCCGGACCAGGGAGATCTGGTCGCCATAGCGGCTGACGCTGCGGCGGAAGGCCGACGCCGATTGATCCCGATATTCGATCGAGATCACATTGCGGCCATAGGCATCGATGTAGTCACCGCATTCGTTCCAGATCGCGCACTCTTCGGCGATGGCGAAGTCGAAGCCGATCTGGTTCTTGCCGATATCGGTGTATTCGGCGTTGTTCTTCTGGGCGACGGCGAGCCCGCGCTCGTGGGCAGCCTGGGTGAAGAGCGTCAGATAGGCCCAGGCGTCGGACTTGCTGAGGCGTCCGCGCGACCGCAGGAAGCTGTCCTGGTTGTCGGGCTCGACGGCCTGGAAACCGCGCTTGGCGATCTCATCCAGCCACGGCTTCTGAAGGTCCACGAGGCGCTGGCGCTTGGCCGGGGTGGAAATGTCGAGGAGCGTCTCGCCCCAGCCGCCGTCGACCACGAACTGGCCGTTGCGCTTGAGGAGCAGTTCGGGCGCCTGCCGGGCGAACCACGGATGGCTGCCGACGCCGCGGCCGGGCTGCGCCTGCATCGCGTTGACATAGGCGATGTTGTAGAGACCGCGAGCCGGGTCGGCCTGCCAGTCGCGCGACACGACTCGTACGCCGTTGGGGACGTCATAGGCCCCACCGATCTGATAGTCGAAGCGGGCGCCGACGGGCGGAGGCGTGACCTCGGGCGCGGCGGACGCAGGCTGCGTCAACAGCAGGGAGCCGGCCATCACTCCCGCGGCGCAGGCGGCCGTCCAGCGGAGAATCCTCATGTCAGTCCTTCTTCTTCTGCGAGTTCAGCGAGCCGGGGTCACCGACGAGGAGCTTTTCCGCGCATAAGGTCTCACACGATTCCAGAGGCTGACAATCCCACAGCTTCACCTCAGCTTTCGGCTCCCGTCGCCTTTTGCGCGCCGACTGGGACAATCGTAGGCATGAGCATCAATGACGCAGCTCACGAATCCTCCACAGGTGCGACGTGGGCGCCCATCCCTCGGGGGTCCCATTTCGGGTTGGCCAACCTGCCCTATGGGGTGGCGGTGATCGATGACCGGCCGATGGTGGTGACTCGGGTCGGCGATGGGGTTCTGCCGGTGGCGTACGCCCTGGCCGGGCGGCCTGAGTGGGCCGACTTGTTCGCCGACGGCAACCTGGACCGCTTCCTGGCCACGGGGCCGGAGACCTGGGCGGGCGTACGCGCCGAACTCCGCCGCTTCTTCCTCGACAAGGGTCAGGCACGGGAACTGATCCCGGTCTCGGGGCTGCGGCTGGTGCTGCCGTTCACGGTCGGGGACTACGTCGACTTCTATGCGTCGCTCGATCATGCGACGAATCTCGGTCGGCTGTTCCGCCCCGATTCGGAGCCGTTGCTGCCGAACTGGCGGAGGTTGCCCGTCGGTTATCACGGGCGTTCCCGCGGGATCGTCGTGTCGGGGACGCGGGTGTTGCGGCCGGCGGGTTTGGTGCGGGCGGGTGACGAGGTGGTACGCCGGCCCTGCGCGCAGCTCGACTATGAGGTCGAAGTCGGGTTCGTGATCGGCGGGTCGAACCACGGCCGGCCGGTGGGCGTGGACTCGGCGGATTCGCACGTATTCGGGGTCGTGCTCGTGAACGACTGGTCAGCGCGGGACATCCAGGCGTTCGAGTATCAGCCCCTGGGGCCCATGCTCGGAAAGTCGTTCGCGACGTCGGTGTCGCCGTGGGTCGTGCCCCTCGACGCGGTGAAGCCCTATCTGCTTCAGCAACCGCGCCAGGAGCCGGAGCCGGATTCGGTGTTGCGGGGTACGCGGCCGTGGGGGCTGGACCTGGCCCTGGACGTGTCGGTGAATGGGACCACGGTCGGCGCGACGAATGCGGCCGGGCTGTATTGGACGTTTGCGCAGCAGCTCGCCCACCTCACCAGCAATGGATCGCTGATCGGGCCGGGGGACTTCTATGCGACCGGGACGGTGTCCGGCCCGGGCGAGACCGAGCGCGGGTCGCTCATCGAGGCCGCCTGGCGGGGTGCGCATCCGGTGGAGCTGGCGGATGGGTCGGAACGGTCCTGGTTGCTGGATGGCGACGAGGTCGTGATCCGCGGGCGGTTCGGGCCGGAAGGATCCGGCGTGGGGCTCGGCGAGGTGGTCGGGCGGGTCGTCCCCGACGAGGTCGACGCATCGATGTTCCTGCCCTGAGCGGCTGAAGGAATCACCAATGGTCGCGAGGCAGGTCGCGGGCTAGCGTCGAGGCGTACGCCCAGAGCAAGGGAGAATGCCGTGACCGACCCCGTCGACATCGAGACCCTGCTCCGGCGGGTGGAGAGGCTGGAGGCCGAGGCGGAGGTACGCCGGGTTCAGGCGCGCTACATGATGCTGTGCGACACCCCGTGCCCCGAGCCCGGCGTGAAGGATGACGCCGAACGCATCGAGAAGGTCGTTGGGTTGTATGCCGAGGGCGCCGTCTGGGAGGGCGTCGGCGAATACTACGACGGGCAATTCGGCCGGGCCGAGGGCAAGCAGGCGATCCGCGAGCACTTCCAGCGATTCTGGGGCGAGCGGAGTGATCCGTTGCTGGTGCTGAATGCGCACTATCTGACATCGGAGCAGATCGTCGTCGACGGCGACACCGCCGAGGGGCTGTGGATCCACATGCAGCCGTGGCTGTTCTCCGACGGCACCGCGCTGCTGCGGTCGAGTCGGCTGTTCAACGCCTTCCGCAGGGAGGACGACGGCGCTTGGCGCATCACCAGGACTCGGACCGAGAATGTCTTCGTCGCACCGCTGCCCCTCAACTTCGCCTCGGACTATCCCAGCCGGTCCGTGTTGCGCGACCCTCGCTGACCGGGTTACCTACAACGCGCCAAGCGGGGCTGTGTGATGCGCCAAATGGCACGAGTTCGCGTAGGGCGCGCGGTGTCGTGATGGAAGTTGTGCCATCTGCCACGCCCGACCTCACACATCGGCGTGTCGCCGCCTGACGGTGTCGCCGGAGTGGATCGGATCCGCTCGAGAAGCGCTGCACCACGAAAGCAGAACCCAAGCCCAACACCCATGTGATTGGGATCACACTCAAAGTAGTTGACTCATCAACATCTTCGTGCGATTATTTAGTTGAAGGATAAACCACAAACACTTCCACAGGAGCAACGATGACCAACCTGCAGAACCTCACCGGCACCTACGCGTTCGACCCCACCCACACCTCGCTGAGCTTCACCGCTCGTCACGCGATGATCACCAAGGTACGCGGCACGTTCGATGACTTCACCGGCACCATCGTTGCCGACGGCGCCAACCCGGAGAACTCCTCCGTCGAGGTTGTCGCCCAGATCGCCTCGGTCGACACCAACAACGACGACCGCGACAACCACCTCCGCAGCGCTGACTTCTTCGATGCCGAGCAGTTCCCGACCATGACCTTCAAGTCGACCGACGTCAAGGTCAAGGGCGAGACCTTCGAGGTCACCGGCGACCTGACCATCAAGGACGTCACCCAGAGCGTGACCCTGCCGATGGAGTTCACCGGCGCAGCCACCGATCCCTTCGGCCAGGACCGCATCGGCTTCGAGGGCGAAGTGACCGTCAACCGCAAGGACTTCGGCCTGACCTGGAACGCCGCGCTCGAGACGGGTGGCGTGCTCGTCTCCGAGAAGATCAAGCTCAACCTCGACGTCTCGGCCGTCAAGCAGGCCTGATCCGTTCGGCTCCCCGGAGCTGACCGAGAATCACAGAAGGGGCTCGGGAGTGGATCACCCACTCCCGGGCCCCTTTCTCTGTGTCTGCACCGGTAATTTCGGACACTCACGGGGGTTTGGGGTGGGGGCAGAACCCGTCGAGTGTCCCATTTTCCCGCCCTCCCCGAGATCACCCCAGCCCACGGGCGCGGGGGCTGCCCTCCAGGACTTCCTGCAACAGGGTCACGGTGTCCGCGGCCAGGTCGATGTTGAGCTGCCGAGCCGAACGGGCCAGTCGCAGCGACAATCGCTGGACCTCGCTGCGGTTGCCGGCCAGGTGCTCGGCGCGTACGCGGGCGACCAACAACTGCTCGTCCTCCGGAGCGGCGGCGAGTGCCCGGTTCGCCGCCCAGCGCGCGAGATCGACCTCCCCGCGGGCCAGAGCTCGATCGGTCACCACCAGCGCAACGTCGCGCACAAACGAACTGATGTCGGTCCGCAATTCCTCCGCCCAGCCCCACTGGCCGGGCGCGGCATCGGCGAGGGGCGCACCCCGCACGAGTTCCAGCACCTGGATCAGGTTGGCATCCGACGAACGGTTGATCCCACCGACGGTCAGCATCTGCATCCGCTGCCAGTCGGACGTCACATCCGGATGGAGCTTGATCCGGCCGGAATAGGCCTCGGGCAGATAGCGCTCGCCCTCCTCATCTGCTCCGAGCCACGTGCGCAGCCGGCTCATGTTCGACCGCCGCGTGCCCTCCGCCACCAGCAGTGCCGACCCCATCGACGTCGCCGTGGCGCGGGGGTTCTCGAGAAGCCAGGCGGCGTACTCCACACACTGCCGCACCGCGCGAGCCGGACGATCACCCCGCGCGCCGACCAAGTCGACCGGTCCGACGAGCAGGATCTCGGGCTGCTCGGCCTGCTCGGTCTGCTGCGGGTGGAGGACAGGTTCATGCGAATCCACGGCGGGCTCCTCTGTAACGCCTGCTGCCCGCCGGGCTGCCAGGGAATGAACGGTGGCTCCGGTGGTGTCAGCCCACCAGGGAGCGGGGGTCGTGTCAGCGCTATCGGTGACGGTAAGGACTTCGAGCAGATGCTCACGGGTCTCCGTGGCCAGCAGTTGGGCGTGAAACGCGCGTGCATTCGGCAGGTCCGACAGCTCGGGCGATGCCTGCACCCTCAGGGTCGGGAGCTCCTCATCGGCCGCGATCACCACCAGATGGGAATCCCAGGTCAGCCGGAGCAGACGTCGGCGTTGCCCATCGGTGAGCGCCGACCCGATCACGAGCACGCGCGGGCTCCAGGCCTCGGCGAAATCCGGCCGGACGCGCAGGTCGCGTGGGTGTTGATCCGAATCAACAGCCCGACGGGGTTGGGCCTCGGCCTCCAGTTCGGCCAACACTTCCTCGACCGAGTCGCAGATCTCGATCAGGGGACTGCCAAGGGCTTCGGCCAGCTCGGCGTCTCCGTCGACGACCAGCACCGACTGTCCGCTGTTCCAGGGAGATGAGCACAGCTCGATGACAAAGGCGTTGAGTGCCTGGGTGACCAACTCGGGCGTACCCTCCATCCCCAGCGCTCCCAGCGACTCCAGATCCTGGAGCAGCAGTTCCCCCGTCTCGGTTTCGCCGAACCCGACCAGCGTCGGATAGGGGGCCGGCTCGTCCGCAAGCGCCTCCCATTCCTCGGCCATCTCATCCGCATCGGGGATGCCGACCCACAGATGACGGCTGTCGGCGTGGAAGCCCACGGGCAGCCTGGCCGGGATGCGATCCACCTCCAGCGTGATCCGGTCATCGGCGACCAGCACGGCGCCGAGTCGCGGGAGGGCCTCCCCCGCATCCCGATAGTGGCGGGCGAGGGCGCGGAGGGCGAGGTCGAGGGTACGCAGGGTGAGTGGGTCCTGCGCCTGCGTCAGGGCGTTCTCGAAGTGTTGGGCCGGCGCCGTCGGGTGCAGGATCCGGCGCCCCTGGGGCCGGGTGGCCAGCTGGGTCATCCGTCGCGCTGCCAGGAGACCGAGCAGCGCCGCCGCGGTGAGGGAGCTGATTCCGGCGGTGGCATAGGCGATCCGGTCAGCGGGAGTGGGACTCCCTGAATCGACGAGTTCCATCGATTCGACAGGTCGCTCCGCTGCTGAGGTCGGAGCCGGGGCAACGGTTGAGGCAGTCGACGGGTTGGGACTGGCCGGAGCAGTGGAGGGGTCCGGACGGACGTCGGGTTCGACCGGCTCGGGCGTAGTCGGCGGGTCTGGCTCCGGTGCTGTTTCGGCTTGGGGAGCCGGGATGTCCGGCAGCACGAGCACCCAGCCCACGTCGATCTGGTCGGGACTGGCGACCTGGGGATTGGCCGCCACGATCCGTGACCAGGCCAGGCCGTCGCCATAGAACTCTTCGGCGATCGACCAGAGGTCATCGCCACGCTGCACCGTGTAGTGCAGCCACTCCTGCTGATCCCCCGAATCCGCCGCGGCCCTGATCTCCCCGAGACCCTTGGCCTCGACGGGCGCGGCGGCGGCCGGTGGCGCGGACTCGGCATGGGCCGCCGACATCGGCACCATCGCTGCGATCGCGACCAGCAGCCCAGCGGCGAGTGAGCGGGGCGCGCCGAGTCCGGGGAGGGGTACGCGGAGTCGCTGCCCCGACAGCATGGCGATCAGCTCGGCCACGATCGACACCGTGAACGCTGCCCAGGCGGCCCAGCCCGCCAGCGTCATGGCACCGAGCAGCAGCTGGCCCTGGTCCGGGCGGAACAGGACCTCGGGGAAGGGAGTCAGGTCGGGCCATCGCCCGATCAGCACCAGCAGCCACGGCGTACCGCCCACCAGGGCCAGCGTCACGATCAGGGCTGCGAGCCCCCGGAACAAGCGGAACAGCATCATCGTCGCCTCCGATAGGTGTCCAGGGCGGCATGGCCGTCGGCCTGGACGGTGATGGTTCCGGGCAGGCCGAACCCGACGAGGTCTCCCAGTTCTACGACGCAGGTGACCTGGGCCGACACCGTGGCAGGCATTCCGACGGCGACCCCGAAGCCCGCGGCGTCGATGGCCACCGCCCGCCTGGCACACGGCACGTCGGTCAGCGCGGCCAGGCCGATCGCCCGGCCCTGGGCTCCGGCGGGTCCGGCGGAGTATTCGAGCGATGCCGCACGCGCCGCCGACTGGGCGGCATCTGCCACGGCCGCTCGGGCCAACCACACGCGGGCACCGCCGACCATGACGGCCATCACCAACAGGATCACCGGAGCGAGCAGCGCCAATTCGGTCGCAGTGGCCCCCAAGTCACGGTGGGTGACCCCGGGTGCGGCCGGGGCACGCCGCGTCACCGGTCCCGCTCCACGGGCGCGTCGGCACGTTGACTGACCCGGCCCATGCCGAGGTCGATCAGAACAGGGACCTGACCGGACACCTCGACATGCACGCGGTTGGGTGTGCGATTGACGCGAACCGCCACGCCCGACACACCGCCCGCACTCGCGATCGTCTCGGCGGCCCGCTGGCCGGAGCCGGCCGGAGCGCGGAAGACCGACTCGGCTTCGGCCGCCGCGGCTGCCGCGTGCTGCACCGTGTTGCGCCCGTGCCAGACCATCGCGACCTGCAGGGCCCCGAGCAGGAGCAGCATGACGAGCGGAGTGACCATCGCCCACTGCACGGATTCGCTGTAGCCCCGCTCATCGCGGACCGGATGCCTCATCGCTGTGTCACCGCGGCATGCGGCCCTGGACGAACAGGGTCACGGCCGTGATCACGGCGCCGGCGACTGTCACGGCACCGGCCAGCAAGATCGCATTCTCGGTGCTCTGGCTCAGGCCGCGCTCGTCACGTTCGGGGGCACGGAGGGTGACCAGGGTGATGAGGACGCCGAGGGCACGGTGGAAATGACGGGACATGAGAACTCCTTCTGGGATGGGTGGGGGT
>CAZEVN010000090.1:0-13759 GCA_964515145.1 uncultured Enemella sp. | reverse complement strand
GAGCGTCGGCGGGGGAGTGCTGCCACATCGACCGCATGGCCGAGACGCTCGAGGGAAGCCGCAGCGCCAGAGGCATGAACGACTTGAGCAGAACGCGGCCGGCGAAGGCGTCGTCGGCGTGCTCGAGGCGGAGCATGGCGATGAGGACGGCGTCTCGCTCGTCGTTCGTCTGCGGGTGGCGGATGAGGGCAACAGCCTCGTCGCCGGTGAACTCGCCGAGCTCCCCGAAGTGGTGGGTGGTGTGCGAGTGGGTGGCGTTCCACTCGTCGAACAGCTGATCGGCAAGAGGTGCAGTCCTCGCCCAAGCAGTCATGAGAAATGGCCCTTCATCGTGACGTCGGTTGACGAAGGCCCACGTTCCTCAGCACCCCTGGTTCAGATCCTGGAAAACCGAGCGGGGGAGTGATCGGCGCTCTGAGCGCGCGCCATCCCGGTTCTCGATCGAGACCTGGAAGCTCTGTAAAACCCCAGGTCATCGTTGTTTCAGCTAGTCGCTGCACGTACGCAATATCCGCGCAAGATTTCTTCGCTCTGCGATGTCCGCGAAGGGCCCAAACCCGGGCCTATACCCCTAGACCACCCCGATCTGGGTGGCGGTAACCGGTCATCGGAAGGGACAAGACGTGAGCGAGAGCAGCAGCGCGGACGACGCGATGTGGGAAGGGTTCAAGCCGGATGCGGCACGCGCCATCCGCGCTCGGCAGGGCTTTGAGGAGGCGGTCGCGGGAACGCTGGATCGCCCCTTCGATCCGTCTACCCATGGCCGCGTGATCGCTGCAGTCGAGGAGCTGCGCGACGCCGTGCCCGCAGCTTTGCGGGCGGCGCAGCTGCAGCCGAGAGGGGGTGCGTGATGGCTCGCGAGAAGCGTGAGAAGGCTATGAAGGAGACGAAGCAGAAGCGAGCTCCCGAGGCCAAGGGCAGCAGTTGGACGCATGGCCGGCAGATGGGTGGCCGGGTTCTGACGGGCGTGCTGTTCATGGCGATCGCCTGTGGTCCGGTGGCGCTGTTCGCAGCAGTTTCTCGTCCTCCTGCAGTGGTGGCCGCGTCGACGCAGAATCAGGTTCCCGGCCTCGATGTGCAGCAGCAGGCCGCCGGCGGCTACGCCCTCGGTTTCGTGGGCTCCTGGCTCGGGGCGACGAAGAGCGAGCCGGGTGATCTGGCAACCTACGTCGATCTCGGATCGCTGCGCCAGCTGTCGGAGCAGCCCTGGGAGTACCGCGACCTCGGCGTCGTTTCGATCACCCCGGTCGAGGGGACGAGCTTCGTCAACGTCGTCGTCGCCGCCAACGTCAAGGAGCTCGCTGTGAGCGACTCGTCGGACGGGAGCACCGAGGCGTGGCCTCGTCGCTACTACCAGGTCGCGATCGCGGTCGACAGCGACGCCCTCCGGGCGGTTGGCCTGCCGGCGCAGGTCTCTGCCCCTCAGCAGGGTTCCACGACCGCGCTGGTCTACAACCAGTCGATCAGGGCGTCGGATCCGGCAGCGGAAACGGTGAGCGCGTTCCTCGGGGCCTACCTGGCGGGATCCGGCGAGCTGTCCCGATACAGCGCCCCCGGCACGGAGTTCACGCCGGTCACGCCGGCGCCCTACGTCAACGTGAGCGTCGAAGAGCTGCGCTCGGACGTCATGCCGGAGAAGGCTCCCGCCGATGGATCGACCGTGAAGGTGCTCGCCACCACGGCGCTGATGAGCCCTCTCGATCAGCAGCTGACGTCGACGTACACGCTCACCCTCACCGCCCGTGCCTCCCGCTGGGAGGTCAGCGCCATTGATCTTGCACCGCAAGCGGCCTCTGAGAAGACGTCGACTACCCCCACGCCGACTCCGTCCGGTAGCGGCAACTAACGAAAGGAAAGCCCCCTCATGGGATTCTTCGACTGGATCAACGGGATCGTCGCTGACGGCACGACTGCCTTCCGCGGCCTCGTTGTCCTGGTGTCCGCGATCGTGTTCTTCGTCGTCGCCGCCAAGGTGAAGTTCGCCGTGGCAACGACGATCATCACGGGCCTGCTGTGCGGCTTCGCGATGTTCCTCGCTCTCGGTGGTGGCGAGTGGGTCATGACCCTCATCCAGGGTGAGACCATCAACGCCCTCGGCCCCACCACCTACCAGCTGACCGCGTAAGGGGCAGCTGTGGCCGAGCACGACGAAGAAAGAGAGGTTGCGCGGTTCTACACGCGCAGCCGCCGGTTCCCGAAGTTCATCGGCCGTCTCCACGACGGCACGAAGATCCCCGGGGGCCCCTACACGTTGACCCAGGGAGTGGTCCTTGCGATCGTCCTGGTCGGCGCCCTGCTGACGCAGCGAGTGTGGGGGACTGGCTCTCCGATCGTCGACATCCCCCTCGCTGCCGCCGTGGCCTGGGCTGCAGCATGGGGCGCCGGACGGATCCCCGCTACACGCCGGAACATGCTCAGCGTGATCAGCGGCGGCCTGGCCGCGATGACACGCCCAGCTGCAGGCCGGTACCGCGGGGCCACCATGCGGATCCGCTCACCCCACTACGCGGGAGGGAAGACCACGATCACCGAGCCTGTCACGGCCACGCTCCCCCTCAACGAGGACATCACCACAGCACCCGCCCCGACCGCACCCGTTGTGGCGCAGCCGGTCACCCCACAGCGGTCGTCGCCGCTGCCCGCCCGTACACCCGCGCATGCGGTCAGCGGCGTCGAACGGCTGCTGCAACAGGCCCGAGGAGGGGATGGGCGATGACCGAGACCTCATCCACTCCCCTCACCGAACC
Source organism: uncultured Enemella sp. (assembly GCA_964515145.1). GTDB lineage: Bacteria > Actinomycetota > Actinomycetes > Propionibacteriales > Propionibacteriaceae > Enemella. The sequence goes on along the minus strand of CAZEVN010000090.1, from coordinate 11,012 downwards.
GACCGACTGAAAGACGAACCGACGATGCAGATTCCCGCGACAGCCATGACAGCCAACCTCATGTGGACGCGCTCGGGCGTGGTCTGGGCGACGTGGCGGCTGCAGCCACTTCCCTACGCCTACGGCACGGCTGCGACCAAGCAGCTCGTCAAAGCCCACCACCAGGCTCTCTTCCAGGCCCACCGAGGCGAGGGTCTTTTGCTGGGGCTGTGCGCGGATCTTGACCCGGTCGCCATCGTCGAGCGCATGCTGGACGGTGTCCGCATCGACGAGTGCCCGGACTGGGCGCGCGAGGTCGAGCTGACACTGGACGCGCTCGAGCAGATCCCGCTCGGGACGCGCGCGTTCTGGTTCTCCGTCCCGCTGGCCGCAGGATCCGTGAAGGCCCGGACGATGTCCGCACTGCGGGCAGCAGACACCAAGCTGCGCGACACCCTCGCGCTGCCCCGGCAGTTGCCCTCGGGGGCCGAGATCGCCGCGGCGGCACAGATGGCGAAGGAGATCGAGGTCCGCATCCCCTCGGCTTTCCAGCCGAAGCGCGCCACCCCGGCCGAACAGATCTGGATCGCGCTTCACTCCCAGCAGCGCGGTCTCGCCGCCGACACCGCGGCACCTGTCCCGCCGGCGCAGGGATCTGACGATGACGGCTTCACCACCGATGACCTCGCGCATTTCCAGATGCCGTCCTCGATGCCCAACCCCTGGATCGATGAAGGCGGACAGAGCGACATCAATCCGAAGTCCGGGCAGCAGTTCCTCCCGTTCAAGCGCCGCTATGTCAAGGTGCACAGCCCCTACGCCGACGAGGCGTCCTCCTACCAGGTGATTCAGGCCCTCGTGGGAGCGCCCAAGGCAGGCTGGGTCTCTCCTGGCGTGGAGTGGATCTCGCACGTCGACCAGCTTCCTCTCGACGTCGACTGGGCCGTGCGGCTGACCGTCACCGGCGCCGAGGAGGTCAAGCGCCGCAACAAGAAGGCCGAATCTGCCCTCGAGGAGCAGTACAAGCACCAGGAAGGCACCGCCACCATCACCGGCGGCGGCAATGACCTGGCCGAGATCGCGGAGACCCTCGCGGCGTACCACGCCTCCCTCAACCGCTCGGATAAGGAGGTCGAGGTCCAGGCAACGATCCTGTTCGCGGTCGGCGCCGACACCCCCGACCTCGCCAAGGCGAAGGCACGCTTCGTCGCGGACGAGTACAAGCGCGCAGACTTCCTCCTCGAGGCGCCGCTAGGCGGCCAGGAAGAGCTCTGGTGGGCCATGCTGCCCGGCACTGCCACCGGCCGCATCGTCCGCGAGCTCACTCAGATCACCACCGGCCGTGAGTTCGCCACCAGCGTCCCCCTGGTCAGCAACGATCTCGGCGACGAGAAGGGCGCCCGCTTCGGCGAGAACATCTCGACGGCACGACACACCCCGATCCTCCGAGACGCAGACGGCAGTATCCAGGCGGACACTAGCGCCAGCTTCGGCGTCGTGGCAGAGCTCGGCGCCGGCAAGAGCGTGCTCCTCAAGTGCGACATGGGCGACACCGTCGACCGCAACGGCCGCGTGATCGCGATCGACCGCACCGAATCCAAGGAGTACGCGACCTTCGCGCAGAGCCTCCGCCCCGACAGGACCACGATCGTCGACCTGATGGCCCCGGAGCACTCGCTGGATCCGCTGCGCGTCTTCGGGCCCCGTGTGGGCGCACGCATGGTGCAGAGCCTGTTCGCGGTGATGCTCGGCATCCGCGCTCGTGATTCCCGCGGCGTCGCGCTCTCGCGCCTGCTCGAGCCCGAGTACGTCGCCGCCCACGACATCACCAGCCTCGGCCGGCTGACGGCGCACCTCAAGAGCATCACGTCTCCCGAGAGCGACGAGCTCGCCGGACTGATCAACCTGGTCGCATCGAAGGACATCGGTGAAGTGCTCTTCGATGACGGTCTTCCAGCCGTTGACCTCGACTCCCGCGCGATCGTGTTCCTCACCCACGGGCTGTCCCTGCCGGACAAGACCGAACTCGAGCACGCGCACCTGTTCGACGAGATGCCCCTGGAAAAGATCTACGGCCGCGCCATGTACGCGATGCTCATGGGGATCTCCCGCGAGGTCTGTTTCATGAACCCGCGGGAGCTCGCCGGGGCCTACTTCGATGAGACGCACCACATCACCCAGTCACCCGAGGGCGAGCGAGATCTGCGCATCGGGATCCGCGACGGCCGCAAGCACCGCGCCTACTTCGCGCTCGGCTCCCACGACCCGGCCGACTTCGGAGAGACCCAGACCCGCGGTCTTCTCAAGACCCGCTATGTCATGCGGCAGACCGACAAGGATCTCGCCCGCCGCGCGATCGAATGGCTGACCGGTGAGCCCGCCGACGCCGCCATGGTGAAGGTTGTCACCGAGGATCTCTCCCCGCTGGGCCCGGATGGGAAGGTCGCCCCCGATCGCCGCGGCGAGGGCCTCGTGCGTGACCAGCGCGGCCGCATCGGGAAGTTCCGCAAGACCCTCCCCGAACGCCCCGACCGTCGCGCGGCTGTGCTGTCGACGCCGTCCCTGGTGACACCATGATCACCTTCTACCGACACACCTTCGCAACTCTCGACGGCGGCGTCTGCCGCGTTCGCTTCTGGGTCTACGAGCACCCGTGGTGGACCCGCATCTTCGCGATCATCTTCATCGACGTGTTTCTGATCATGTTCGGCAACACGTACTGGGCCTATGCCGCAGACGGCGCCGGTGCCGCACCGTTCCTGCTCGGTGGCGACATCACCGATAGCGGGGGCGTGCCGCTGTCGTCCTACACCGTCCTCCCTCTCGATCGCGGCGACATCTTCAACTGGGGCAAGGCATTCATCGCCGCCTGGCTGGACCCGATCTGGACCGGGCACCTGGGCCTGGTCGGCTGGATGATCTGGTTCTGCAACTGGCTGCTCTCCTTCGAGTGGGTCGACGTGATCGCCACCCCCTTCGCCGCTCTGGCCGACGTCGTCGAGAGCTTCCTGGGAGAGATCAACTGGATCCCGTTCGCGCTGATGATCGCCGGCGGTGTCGCGGGCATCGCCATCATGCTCGGCCGGCACTCCACCGGCTGGGCGGAGATCGTGATCTCCGCGACCTGCGCCGTCCTCGCCACCGGCCTCCTCGCCAACCCCGTAGCCACCCTCACCGCCGCCGATGGCGCGCTCGACACCGCGCAGGAGTACGGGGGACAAATCGCCGCGGCCGTCGTCAGCGACGACATCAACAACACCACCCTCGACTCCGAGAACATGCTCAGCGCGGCGGTCTCCTCGCAGCTGGTCGACATCTTCGTGAAGATCCCCGCCCAGACGATCGCCTTCGGTCACGCGCTCGAGGGAACCTGCGCCACGACCTTCACCGAAACGATGACCAACTCGGCTCCCATCAACACGGGAGGCAACGAGGTCCGCGACGCGGTCGGCGCTTGCGACGAGGCCGCGAAGACGTACAACCAGAACCCCAACTTCGGTCAGGTGGCCACCGCAGTCACGATGACACCCGGCGCCTTGGCGCTGTTCCTCCTGCCGATGGCATTCGGGGTGCTGTTCCTGGTGACCGTGATCAGCTTCCTCATCGCCGCCCTCAAGACGATGTGGAACGTCTACATCGGCATCCTCCCGATCAACCGCTACCCGTTGTGGAAGTCTCTCGCTGACACGTTCATGGGACTGGTGGCGATCGTCTTCATGGCGGTCGTGATGGCTGCGGTGCTCAAACTCACCGTCGCCATCATCACCGGCCTCAGTGGACTAGGGATCCCCGTCGTTGCTCAGATGGGGTTCGCGACGCTGGTGATGTGTGTGCTGGTCTTCATGCTGGTCCGCGCGAAGCGGATGGCTAAGAAGGCTGGGCGGTCGATGGCCGAGCAGCTGTCGAAGTTCGGCATGGGCAAGGGTGGCGCCCCCGAGCGTGACGGGGTCAAGGCCGTCGCCGCGATGAGCGCGGTGTCGGCGGTCGCATCCGCGGCGCTGCGCCGGCCCGATCGGAACATCGATGCCCGCTCGATCAGTTTCGGCCCTGCCGCGGCTCAGGACATCGGCACAATGGCCGCGACGCGGGCTCCTGCACCTTCCACACCGCCTGTCGGGTCCTCCGGCGGCTCCTCGGGCCGCGCGGCGCTGCCGTCGCCTCAGCGCGGTCCTGGCGGGCCAGGAGTGGCAGGAGCCGCGGCCACAGCTTCCAAGACCGCCGATCTCGTCTTCACCAGCGCGCGCATCGCCAAGGGTGCCGCGGCGGGCGGGGTGGCCGGCGCCGCCGGCGCTGCAGCGATCGAGGTCGGTGGCCGGGCGGCGCAGAAGGGGACCGGCCAGGCGATCGCCGCTGGCGCTGCTACCGCGCGGGGTGGATCTGGCACCATGGCCGCGCGGCCCAGGACGACGTCGACGAAGATCGTGCCGTTGGTCGTGGAGCCGACCTCGGCTCCACGGACGCCGGATGCGCCTCGTCGGATCGTCGTTGATTCGGCCGGCATGGGACACATCGAGCGTCGTCCTGTCGGCGGTGTCGTCGACATCTCCTCGCTCGCGGCGCGTGGGGTTCGGTCGCCGCGCAGTGCCGAGCTGCGCAGCCGGCTCGCGATTACCCAGGGGGGGTCTGGGTGACGAGCTCCACCCTCGAACGACCTGCCGCGCCTGCCGACCTGTCCGGAGTCGACGCGGACGAGCGCCGCGGCTCGCGGAAGGTCATCCTGTGGGTCGTTGCCCTGGTGCTGGTCCCTGTGGTGGTTTTCGGCGGCTACACCATGTTCATCATGGTGCTGCTGGGCAGCAACATGGGATCGCGCTCGGGCCAGTGCATGACCACGGGAACATCGCCGACGAGCTCGCTCGAGATAGAGACCACCGGCGGGTCCAAGCGCACCCTCGGGTCCACCGAGCTCGGCCACGCCGCCACCATCCTCTCGATCGCTCTCTCTCTCGGCGTCTCGGTCAAGGGCCAGCAGATCGCGATCATGACCGCACTGCAGGAGTCGGGGCTGAAGATGTACGCCAACTCGAGCGTGCCGGCGTCATTGGACTACCCGCACGATGCGGTCGGCAGCGACCACGACTCGGTCAACTTCTTCCAGCAGCGTGTCTCCGGGTGGGGGACCGTCGCAGAGCTCATGGATCCGGCCTACGCGACCAAGGCGTTCTTCGGCGGTCCCGAGGGTCCCAACCAGGGATCCCCGCGCGGGCTTCTGGACATTCCTGGGTGGGAGAGCATGCCGCTGGGCAAGGCCGCGCAGACCGTGCAGGTCTCGGCCTACCCCGACGCCTACGACAAGTGGGAGCCGGCCGCACAACAGATCATCACCGCGGTGGGAGGCTCGATCAACTGCGAGGGCGGCACCGTCGTCGGGCAGGCGGCGTATCCGATGGACCCCGGGTACCAGATGACCTCCGGCTACGGCCCCCGCGAGGTCACCGTGCCCGGCGCTTCGAGCTGGCACGCCGGCATCGACCTGCAGTTGTGGCCGAATCCGTGCGGCGACCCCGTCTACGCAGTCCTGCCCGGCACCGTCACCCTGAGCAGCACGTTGTGGCTATCCATCCAGCACCCAGACGGGTTCACCGTGAGCTACCTCCACATGTACAAGAGTGAGCGCCTGGTCGACGTCGGCGACGAGGTCACCGCCGGCCAGCAGATCGGTGTCACCGGCAACGTCCCACCCAGTGGCGGATGCCACTTGCATCTGGCGGTGAGCACCACAGGAAACACCAACACCGCGGTCGCGCAGCTGCCCACCGCAGGATCCCTCGGGGCACCCGCGATGTACGCAGACTTCGTCAACCCTGAGGAGTTCCTGCGGCTCTACGGGATCGAGGTCTGCCCTGCGGATGGGACTTGCCGGCGCCTCTGATCCCCCCTGGAAACGGCGGAATTGCTGGCAGGAAAGCACACTCGTACTTCCTGCTGGCAGGTATGGTGAGGGAACCCGACGCCCCCTGAAAACGGGGCAAACACCCCCCCGTTTCCAGTCTGCGACTCGTGCCCACAAGAGACGTCAACGCCGCCGGAGAGATCCCGCGCCCGGCCGGCCGAGCATCGGCCACTGGGTATCGGTCGTTCTCCTACTTCATCCCCACCGCTCTGCACGCGCGGCTCAAGGCCGCGTGGTGGGCGACGCGGGACGAGGCTGAGAGTGCCCCGTCGCTGGCCGGCCTCGTCGAGGTCGCGTTTGCTCGAGAGGCCTGCCACCTCGAGGAGACTTTCAACGGGGGCGAGAGATTTCCGGCATCCCCGGTTCGCGCGCAGGGGGTGAATCCTCGGGGGGCATCTGGGTATGGCCACCAGGCCTACTACCTCCCCGTCGACCTGCACGCGCGGCTCAAGGCCGCGTGGTGGGCGACGCGGGACGAGGCTGAGAGCGCCCCGTCGCTGGCGGGGTTGGTCGCGGCATCGTTCGAGCGTGAAGCCGAACGGCTCGAGAAGCTCTACAACCAGGGTGCGCCTTTCCCACCGGCGCCCGCTCGAGCTCGAGGGATCAGCCGGGCGGCAGCGCAGCGGCAAGGGGAATGGCTACGTGGTGAGTGGGAACGCCGCCGCGAGATCCAGGCGCAGCGTTCGAGCACTCCTCCCGATGTTGACGAGTGATCGGTCCTCCGCGCTGAGGTTGCGGCGGCTGCTGCTCTTCGCGTGTGCGCCGCGATGATCCGTTGATATGCGTCGCGATATTGCGCCATAACTGCGCGAGGGCGACGTCTGGAAATAGCTACAGGGGGGAGCGGTTCAGCCCGTCCGAACAACCATGCCTGCGGCAGAACGCCGTTCGGGCTGATCCTATCACCCGTGTCAAGCGGGGGTCGTGCGCGATGGCTGCGGAGGTATTGCGCTGAAGCGCGTGACGATCGAGTGCAACAAGACTCCGCGACCCGTCGACGGACATCTCCACCGGGGAGGGACATCACTAGTGCGTCACTGTCCGGGAGAACCGGCGATGTCCGCGAAGGGAGCGAACGCAGGCCTATACCTCGCAGAGGGCCGTGAAGAGCGCGACCCCATCAGGAGAGGTATCGAATGGGAACTCGTGTGGCGAACCGCCCGCCGGCACGACCGACCGCCCCGGCCGGGATCGCGCTCGGCGTGTTGCCCCGCCGGCAGCTCACCGGGCTCATCCCCGCATTGTTGGCTCTCGCAATCGCGACGGCGGTCACCGGTCTCAACACCGTTCGCCCGTTCACCAACCTCGTACCTCTCGTGTGGGTGGGCGCCGTGGTGCTGGCTGCCGGTTCGATCGTCGCGGGAGTTCGAGCGTTCCAGCGTGCCGGTCGTATGGACCCGGCCATCGAAGCGCTGCTCCCTCTACTGGGCGCCTCCCAGCCCACGCGCGCGCTGGTTGAGCCGATGAAGTGGACGCGCGGATGGGTCGGCGTCCCCGAGCGCATCAAGATCCGTTGGGCCTCCCACGTCGACGACGCCGACCCTCGCTTCGTCGACCAGATCCTCGCCGGGTTGGGGCGTCGGCTCGGGGTGGAGTATCGGGTGCGCAAGCACAACTCCCGCCGCTGCTGGCTGGTGGTGGAGATCGCGCCGGCGACAGATCCGATCTCCCGCGAGCAGCAGCGCGCGATCGAAGTGGTCAAGCAAGTCGTGGATCCGTCCGCGACGGTGTCGGTGACAAGCGCCGAAGACGGATCGGTGTCGAAGATCGAGGTCAAGCACAGTGTGGGGCCGAAGATGGCGATCGCTGCTCGCCGTTCGTCGATCGAGAAGGTCGTCTCGTCGATGCTGCCCGGGCGTTGGCGTGCCCGATGGGACTTGGAGGGAGACAAGATCCTCTTCGAGGTCCGCCCGAACATGCCGGACATGGTGTTGCACGAGGTCACCCCTGCCGCAGCTCTCACTCACTCTGCCTACAAGGGATTCAAGATCCCGATCGGCGTCGACGAGGACGGCGGCGTCCAGCACTGGCACCCGGCGGTCTCCCCGCACTGCCTCGTCATCGGTGGAACCGGCTCCGGTAAGACCAGCTTCCAGCACACGGTGCTGACGCACTTGACTCACGCGCACTGGCGCGTGTGGGTGCTCGATGGAAAGCGGATCGAGTTCGCCGGCTTCCGCGACTGGCCCAACGTCGAGCTCGTCGGTGCCCGCGTGGAGCACCAGGTGCGGATGCTGCATGCCGCACACGAGCTCATGGAACAGCGATACTCCCAGCTCGAGAACGGGACGGCTCGCCTCGAGGACTTCGACCCGCTCGCGCTGATCATCGACGAGTACGCCACGTTCAAGGCCCGGGTGCAGCGGTGGTACAAGACGGTCAAGCCGAAAGGCGCTCCTGCCCAGGCACCCGTCCTGGATCTGCTCTCCGATCTCGCCCGTCTCGCCCGCAGCGCGAAGATCCATCTCCTGCTGGGTCTGCAGCGTCCCGACGTCGAGTTCCTCGGCGGTGAGATGCGAGACAACTTCGGCGCGCGTGTCAGCTTCGGGCGGCTCTCTCCGCAGGGCGCCAACATGATGTGGGACTCGTTCGCGGTAGGCGTGGCGATCCCGCGCAACAAGCGCGGTCGCGGTGTCACTCTCAGCGGCGAGTCGGTGCCGGTCGAGATCCAGGCGTTCTACACGCCCGACCCGGCCAAGCTCGATTCCACAGACGAGGCGGACTGGAAGCACCTGGCTGCGCTGCGCCCGGAGGCCCCCGACTACAGCCGGATGATGGTGAAAGACCCTGAGTCGATCATCAGTGACGACGGTGAGGGCGAGGAGCTCGAGCCCGACTACTACCAGTGGGCCGGCGCCGAGATAGTCGAGTGGGATCCCGCGGCCGCGGCATCGCGGTTCGAGGCGCTGCGGCCGGCGAACGTCACGCCGCTGCCTTCCCGGGGCACCGTCCGATTCCTCCCGGAGCCCGTCGACGAGGACACCGTCGACGAGACGGTCGAAGTGGGCGGCGACGGGTACGGCGAAGCGATCGACGGGCCTGCGGCCGAGCTCGAGGTCGGCGATCTGCTGCAGACCGACGAGAGCCTTGGAATGTGGGGCGTCATCGAAGGCGTCGAGAACGACGTCCTGGACGAAGAGCAGCTCGCCATCGAGTACCGCGATCTAGAAACGGGGGAAGAGGGCCTGCTGACCATGTCCGACAACCAGGTCATTACCTACCGCCGACCCGACGTCGCGGCCGACCATTGATTGGAGTACGAGATGTCTAGCCAAACGTCTGTCTCTGAGGACGACTGGATCACGCTGCTGCTGATCGTGGTGCTGGCGGTCGCCAGCGGCCTCGTCTCGTTGGGGATGTTCCTCGATCCGCTCCGGGTCTGGATGCTGCAGTGCCACCTACTCGAGCAGGGTGACGCGACGGTGATCCCGATCGTCGACGGCATCGGATTCGGATGGGGTCAGATCTTCGTCATCGCCGCAATCCTCATCTCGGCGATCGCGCTCCTTGTGTGGCTCAAACGTCGAGATGCCGCCCGTGTCTGACCTGTCCACCAAGCTCAGCAAACGAGTCCCAGGAAGGAGGAGAGACCAAACATGACAACCACACTGACGAAGGGCGACAAGACGATCACGGTCTGGTGCAAGTGCTCAATCGCAGTGAGCAATGGTGGAGGACTTCTCAGTTGTGGATGTCATCCCACGATCGGTTGAGGGCGCGGTCTGACCGTCTCGAGGCCGGGCTTGCGGAGTGCATAGCATCGGTGGCATGTCGGCATCTCGCAATCGCATCTCTGCCCTCACGCGTCGGAAGCTATTCGACTCGATCGCGCTGTCAGGGCTGGGTTGGTCGGGCCGTCTCCAGGAGCCAGACTTCCTTTTTACGATCTGAGCAGCTTGCCGAGCACGGATACGCGGTATCGCGATGCGCATGGGGACATATGGCAGCACCGCGTGAACAACTACGACTGGGACGATGACTGGGTCTTCTCGGATGGTGACGTCCCTTTGAGTGGTGGACTTTGGTCGGCTCGTGGAGGGTCGGTGTTCTGATTATGCCGCTGTGATCTCGGCGATCGTGGCCTCCTGGTCGAGTTCGTCGTAGTTGTCGGTGTCGGGTTGGCCGATGAGGGCCATGGATTCGGTGGAGAAGTAGCGGCGGTCGGCGGCGTCCCATTCGTCGTGCTGGTCTATGAGGACGTGGCCGGCCAAGCGCATGAGAGCAGCTGGGTTGGGGAACACGCCGACAACGTCGGTGCGACGCTTGATCTCCCGGTTGAGACGCTCCAGCGGATTCGTGGACCAGATCTGCCGCCAGTGGCTCTTGGGGAAGTGTCGGAACGCCGTGATGTCCTCGCGGGCGTCTTGCAGCATGTCGGCGACTTTCGGGTGCGAGCGGCGCAGGATCGCGACGACCTCGTCGAGCTGCTTGGAAACGTGCTGCTTGCCGGGCTGGTAGAAGATCGTGCGGATGATCGAAGCGACCATCTCGCCAGCCGTTTTCGGGACTGCGGCCAGGACGTTGCGCATGAAATGGACCCGGCAGCGCTGCCAGGCAGCGCCCTGCATCACGGTCGCGATCGCCGCGGTGAGCCCGGTGTGCGCGTCGGAGATCACGAGCTTGACCCCGCTCAGTCCCCGAGCCTTCAAGGAGCGCAAGAACGCGGTCCAGAACGGCTGGGACTCCGTGTCGCCGACCTCGGCGCCCAGGACCTCCCGGCGCCCGTCGGCGGTGATGCCGACCGCGACGACGATGGCCTGCGACACGACCCGATGGTTCACCCTGGCCTTGCAGTAGGTCGCGTCCAGGAACACGTAGGGGTACTCGGTCCCACCCAGTGATCGGTCCCGGAGGGCGGCGACATCCCGGTCCAGTTCAGCGCAGATCCGAGACACCTCGGACTTGGAGATGCCGGTATCGGCCCCCAGGGCCTTGACGAGGTCATCGACCTTCCGGGTGGATACGCCGTTGAGGTAGGCCTCCATCACGACCGCGAACAACGCCCGATCGACCCGGCGACGGCGTTCCAGCAGCACCGGGAAGAACGAGCCCTGCCGCAGTTTCGGGATGCGCAGCTCGAGGTCACCGGCGCGCGTGGACAGGACGCGGGACCGGGCGCCGTTGCGGTGCGTGATGCGCT
>CAZEVN010000089.1:0-14113 GCA_964515145.1 uncultured Enemella sp. | reverse complement strand
CCGGCGTCAGCGGCTGGCAGGTCAGTGCCTATGACGAGCTCACCGTCACACTCACCGCCCTCTCCGGTGCCGAGCCGGTCGGCGAGGTGCTCATCGCGCGGGGCTCGCCCTATGTGACGTTCACCGCGCAGCGCGATGTCGAACTGCTCAGCAACGTGGTGTTCGCCGGCAGTGACTCCTGGCGTTCGATCAAGGCGGGGGAGGGCGAATATGGCGTCACCGTCTTCGACGGTGAGTTGACCGACGGCGGAGCCCGAGTGGCCGCCAAGGGCACCGCCTCGTTCTTCGCCGTCCCGGTCGGTGGCAGTGCCGCGACCATGGCCGAGCATGCGGGCAGTCTCGTCGAGGCGGGCGACTCGGCGTACTCCATCGGCAACGATGTCTCCACCACCCTCACCTGGCGCACCCGCGGTGACGGCCCGACTGTTGTCGCCGCGCTGCCGCACCAGACCGGCGGCAGGACCACGTGTGACCTGGGGACGTTCCCGTCGGCGTACGGGACCATGCAGGCCTGCCTCGGCAACGAACTGACCTGGTCAGCACCCCTGCGGGAGGCGCGCAGCGGGCTGGATCTCTCGCACATCGACCAGTCCGCGCGGACCGAGATCGCCGAGGCGGTACGCCGGGACCTCGCGGCCGACCGGCCCTATCCCGCCGACACCTATTTCGGGGGCAAGGCCCTCTATCGCGACGCCGTCCTGGTTGGCATCGCCCGCCAGGTCGGTGCCGACCGGGAGGCCGATGTGCTGGCCGACCGGGTGAAGAAGCAGCTGCGCACGTGGGCCGAAGTCGACGGCTGCGACCACCGTGCCGCGTTCTGTTTCACCTATGACCCGACCAATCGCGGTGTCGTGGGTCAGACCCCGTCCTTCGGGTCCGACGAGTTCAACGACCACCACTTCCACTACGGCTATTTCCTCTATGCCGCAGGGATCCTGGCGGCCGACGACCCCGAGCTCGCCCGGGACATCACCCCGGTGATGAACCTCCTCGCCGCCGACATCGCGATGTCACCGGCCGACGACAACTTCCCCCGGCACCGCAACTTCGATGCCTACAGCGGGCACTCCTGGGCCTCGGGAACCTCTCCGTTCGCCGATGGCAACAACCAGGAGTCCGTCTCGGAAGCCATCCACGCGTGGGCCGGTCTGACGCTCTGGGCCCGGGCCAGCCAGAACAAGCCCCTGGAGGACCAGGGTCGCTGGCTGCAGGCGCTCGAATCGCAGGCCTCCCGGGCATACTGGACGGATTTCGACACGAGCGATCCCACCTATGCGGGCTATCAGCACTCGATCACGCCGCTCAACTTCGGTGGCAAGCGCGATTATGCGACGTGGTTCTCCCCGGAACCGGCCGCCATGCTGGCGATCCTCGTCATCCCGGCCAGCCCCTCATCCGGGCATCTGGCCGGCGACCCCGAACGGATTCGGCGCAATGTCGCCGAGGCGACGGCGACCAGGGGCTTCCAGCAGCAGTACGGCGACTATCTGATGATGTATTCCGCTCTCGCCGGTCCCGCCGACCGCGATCGCGCCCTCGCCGAGGCCCGGAAACTCGGGCCGGAAGGGGTGGACGACGGCAACAGCTATGCCTACCTGCTCGCCTGGCTCCACGCCGTGAAGCACTGAGGCTGCCGCGCGGGCGAGGACCCGGACCAGAACCCGCCCGCGGGTAGTGTCGCGGGCAGAACCGGCCGTCGGGCCGGAACCTTCCACACCCCATGTCCGTGGGGAAAGGTGTGAGGAGCAGCGGAAGGAACCACGGAGCCGATGTCCAGGGCCCAGCGCGACGAGGAGTTCGCGCGCTTCGTCGCGGAGCGCTCTCCTCGGCTGCTGCTCGTGGCGCGGCATCTCTGCGGGGACCCGGCCATGGCTGAGGACCTGACGCAGTCGGTGCTCGAGAAGGCCTATCTGAAATGGGGTCGGGTGTCGAAGGCCGACGACCCCTATCACTATGTGCGGCGCATGCTGGTCAACCTCAACTATGACCGGCTGCGCCGCCAGCCGTGGCGTGAGGAATCCCGGGCGTTCGAACCGGGAGCCGTCGACCCGGCCCTGACCAGGGCGGCCCGCTCCGGCGGTGACGGGCTCGGCCCGGTGCTCGATCGCATCGCGCTGCGCCATGTCCTCGCCGAACTGACGGCGCGCGAACGTGCGGTGGTCGTGCTGCGCTATCTCGAAGACCTCTCCGAGGCCGACACGGCGCGCGAACTGGACATCAAGGTCGGCACCGTCAAGAGTGCGTGCAATCGAGCGCTCGGCAAACTGCGGGAGGCGTCCGCCCGACTCGACGAGGGGGAGATGCAGCGATGACGTCACCCGAGGACCGGCTCCGAGCCGCGCTCCGGGACGGCTCCCCGGCACCACTGGACGCGGGGGCCCTGATCGCCGGCGCCCGTCGCAAGCGCGCCGTGAACCGGGCCCGGTTCGCCGCCGCCGGCGCTGCCGTCGTCCTCGCCCTCGCCGGGGGGTGGCGGATCATGGCGCCGGTCGCCAACGAGAGTGCCCCCAGCAGTGCCGCGCGGGGCGGGGACCATACCTATGCCGCGACCCAGGCACCCCCTCCCGCACCGTCCGATGCTGCGCGTGAGCCCGCCCCGGCCGAGTCCGGTCCGGGGGAGGCGGAACGCGCCCGGGTGATTCCGGGCCGCGTCATCGTGGTGCACACCGATCGGTGGTGTGTGGCCGATGCCGCCGACTTGCAGGAAGCTGGGTGCACGGACCGCTCCGAGCGTTATCAGCGCGTACGCGACAGCGCCGGCGCCGAGTGGCTGATCGTGCTGGCTCCCTCGGGGCCGACAACGGCACTTCTCGAGCTGCAGCAGCCGTCGGGCTGGTTCAGCCTGGTGACGACTCCGGTGCAGGGCCACGACGACCTGTGGGCCGGTTCGATCCCTGCCGCCGAAGTGCCGGACGCACCGATCGGCGTGCGCGCGTTCGACGCTTCGAGTACGCAGATCTGGCACTCCTGACAAGTCTCCCGCCACCGGGCGCCGGACTTCGGAAACTGTCGGTGGGTGGGTCTAGGCTGGGGCCTCGATCACGCGACCGGGAGACCGGCGGAGCAGGGAGGCGGATGCAGGGGATGTATGAGAAGGACAGTTTCGTCCACCTGCATGTGCACTCCGAGTTCTCGATGCTGGACGGTGCGGCCCGCGTGCCCGACATGTTTGCCAGGGCGGCGGAGCTCAGGATGCCCGCCATCGCGGTGACCGACCACGGCAACCTGTTCGGTGCCTACGAGTTCTACAAGAAGTCGCAGGGGAGCGGCGTCAAGCCGATCATCGGGCTCGAGGCCTATCTGGTCCCGGGTCACGGCAAGCGGTCCGAACGCAAGCGCGTGCAGTTCGGCGACGGCACCGGTGACGATGTCGCCGCCAAGGGCGCCTACACCCACATGACAATGTGGGCCCCCGACAACACCGCGATGCACAACCTGTTCCGGCTCAGCTCGCGCTCGTCCAAGGAGGGCTTCTTCTACAAGCCCCGAGCCGACCGGGAGTTGCTCCACCAGTTCGGGCGCGGCCTCATCGCCACCACCGGCTGCCCCTCGGGCGAGATCCAGACCTATCTGCGGCTCGGGAAATACGAGGAGGCCCGCACTGCGGCGGCCGAGTTCCGCGACATCTTCGGTGCCGGCAACTTCTATTGCGAGGTCATGGACCACGGCCTCGACATCGAGACCCGCGTGCGCAAGGACCTGCTGCGCCTCGCCCGCGACCTCAAGCTGCCCCTGGTTGCCACCAACGACTCCCACTATGTGCATCCCGGCGATGCCGACGCCCACGACAACCTGCTGTGCGTCTCGGCCGGCGCGACCAAGCACCAGCCGGGCCGGTTCAAATTCGACGGCGACGGTTACTACCTGAAATCGGCGCTCGAGATGCGATCGCTGTTCTCCGAGCTGCCCGAGGCGTGCAACAACACCCTCGAGATCGCCGAACGCTGCGAGATCTCCTTCACCGAGGGGGAAGGGCGCTATATGCCCAAATTCCCCGTGCCGGCCGGTCACACCGAGGAGACCTGGTTCGTCGAGGAGGTCCGCACGGGCCTGCTGAAGCGGTTCGACAACGACGTCCCGGACTATGCGACCAAACAGGCCGAGTTCGAGATCGAGGTCATCACCGCGAAGGGCTACGCGGGCTATTTCCTAGTGGTCTCCGACTTCATCCGCTGGGCCAAGGACAACGGCATCCGCGTCGGCCCGGGCCGTGGTTCGGGTGCCGGGTCCATGTGTGCCTATGCGATGCAGATCACCGACCTCGACCCGATCCCGCACGGCCTGATCTTCGAGCGGTTCCTCAACCCGGAACGCATGTCGATGCCCGACTTCGACATCGACTTCGACGAACGTCGTCGTGGCGAGGTCATTCACTATGTGACCGAGAAATACGGCGACGACCGGGTCTGCCAGATCGTGACCTACGGCACGATCAAGGCCAAGCAGGCCGTGAAGGACTCGGCCCGACTGCTCGGCAAGCCCTTCTCCATGGGCGAGAAGATCACGAAGGCGATGCCGCCGCCCGTGATGGGCAAGGACGTCCCCCTCAAGGACCTGTTCAACGCCGAACACAAGCGCTATACCGAGGGCCAGGAGTTCCGCGAGCTCTATGAGTCCGACCCGGAAGTCAAGGAGATCGTCGACACCGGCATCGGCATCGAGGGCCTGAAACGACAGTGGGGTGTCCACGCCGCCGGCGTCATCATGTCGTCGGAGCCGCTCGAGGACATCATCCCCGTGATGAAGCGCGAGGCGGACGGGGCGATCATCACCCAGTTCGACTATCCGAGCTGTGAATCGCTCGGCCTGGTCAAGATGGACTTCCTGGGCCTGCGCAACCTCACGATCCTCGACGACGCGCTCGCCAACGTGAAGCTCAACCGCGACCTCGATCTCGACCTCGAGGCGCTCAGCAAGGACATGACCGACCGGCCGACCTATGACCTGCTCGGCCGCGGCGACACGCTCGGCGTCTTCCAGCTCGACGGTGGCGGCATGCGCTCGCTGCTGCGACTCATGCAGCCCGACAACTTCGAAGACATCTCGGCCGCCCTCGCGCTCTATCGCCCGGGCCCGATGGGCGTGAACGCCCACACCAACTTCGCCCTGCGCAAGAACGGCAAGCAGGAGCTCATCCCGCTCGACCCCCAGCTCAAGGGCAAGCTCCAGCCCGAGATGGAGGAGGCGCTCGACCCGATCCTCGGCACGACCTATGGCCTGGTCATCTATCAGGAACAGGTCATGGCGATCGCCCAGCAGCTCGCCGGCTACACCCTCGGCAACGCCGACCTGCTCCGCCGCGCCATGGGCAAGAAGAAGCGTGAAGTCCTCGACGCCGAATATGTGAACTTCGAGGCCGGCATGCAGGCCAACGGGTTCAATCCGGCCTCGATCGCGGCCCTCTGGGGCGTACTCGTGCCGTTCTCCGACTATGCGTTCAACAAGGCCCACACGGCGGCCTATGGGCTGGTGTCCTATTGGACGGCCTATCTCAAGGCCAACTATCCGACCGAATACATGGCCGCGCTGCTGACCTCGGTGAAGGACGACAAGGACAAGATGGCCATCTATCTCGGCGAATGCCGCCGGATGGGCATCAAGGTGTTGCCGCCCGATGTCAACGAGTCGGCGATGAACTTCACCCCGGTCGGGACCGACATCCGCTTCGGCCTGTCGGCGGTGCGCAACGTCGGCGCCAATGTCGTCGGTCAGATGGTCATCGCGCGCGACGAGCAGGGCAAGGCGGTCGACTTCTATGACTTCCTCGACAAGGCACCCCTGCAGGCCTGCAACAAGCGCCTGATCGAATCGTTGGTCAAGGCCGGTGCCTTCGACTCGCTCAATCATCCGCGGCGCGCGCTGATGGAGATCTTCGAGACCGCCGTCGATCAGGTCCTCGACACCAAGCGCAACGAGGCCAATGGCCAGGACGACCTGTTCGGGGCCTTCACCGACTCGGGCGACGGCCCCGCGTTGGCGAAGTCCGAGGTGCCCGACCTGCCCGACTGGGACAAGCAGACCAAGCTCGCGTTCGAACGCGAGATGCTCGGGCTCTATGTGTCCGACCACCCGCTGCACGGGCTTGAACACATCCTGGCCGCCGAGCGCGAGATCTCCATCGGCAACCTGGTCGCCGAGGACGGGCCGCGCGACACCCAGGTCGCGATCGCGGGCATGATCACCCAGATCGTGCGCAAGACCACCAAGACCGGCGATTACATGGCGATCCTGACCGTCGAGGATCTCGAGGCCGGCATCGAGGTGGTGCTGTTCCCGAAGGCGTACGCGCTGGTCTCGACGGTGCTGGCCACCGACACGATCGTGCGGATCCGGGGCCAGGTGCGCGCCCGGGAGGACTCGGTCTCGCTCACCGCCCAGGAAGTCACCCTGCCCGATATCGATCGCGGGCCCGGCAAGCCTGTGGTCATTTCCCTGCCCGCGACCCGCTGCACCGCTCCGGTGGTCACCGAGCTGCGCCAGGTCCTGCGCGCTCATCCGGGGATGACGGAGGTCCATCTCCGTCTGCAGGCGACCCAGAAGACCACCATCTGGAAGATCGACGAGAAGCTCCGGGTCACGCCCTCACCACCGCTGATGGCCGACCTCAAGGCACTGTTGGGACCCTCATGTCTGAACGTCTGAACAGCTTCCAGCCGGGTGAGGAGCCCGAGGGCGAGCCGCTGCTCGAGGGCCTGACGGTCGCGCCGCCCCCGAGTGTCCAGCACGACGGGGACGCGGTCACGACCGGCACCATCCCGGTCGTGGCGGACGAACCGATGCCCTCGCGGCGCCCGGTGCGAACGCCGGTGGCGCGCTGGCTGCTCATCATGGCCGCCATCTGCCTGACTGTGGGCGCGGTGGCGGGGGCCGTCTGGGCCATGCTCGTTCCATTGAGTCTCTATCAGGTGCGCGAGGACGGCCGGGCGACCACGACCGAACGGGGACTGGCCGGTTATATCGCCGGTGACGCCTGGTTCGTGGCCATCGGGGTGGTGCTCGGCCTGGTGATCGGGTGGTGGTGCTGGCGCTGGTTCGGGGGGCTGGGCTGGCCCGCCGCAGTTCTTGCCGTCCTGGCGTCCACCGGCACCGGGCTGATGTGTTGGTGGGTGGGCTGGATGATCGGGCCGGGCCCGATCGACGCGCGCCTGGCCCTGGCCCAACCGGGGCAGCAATTGCCGATCGAGCTGACGGTCCGCGGTCCCGCTGCGGTCCTGGCCTGGCCGTTTGCTGCGCTTCTCGTGCTCATGCTGATTTCGGCCGTGAGCCCCGATCCGGAGGAGACCCGTCGGGTCGTGCGGGAGAAAGCCACGTCATGACGCCCCAGATCTCGACCGCCGCGCTTCTCGCCCTCGGATTCGTCGGCCTTCTGTGCATCCTGGGGCCCCTGGTCGTGCAGTTCGTCTGGGCGCGGCGTCGGCCCTGGTTGTGGGCAGCCTTCGCCTTTGGGGCGCTCACCTTCGCCGTGTCGCAGCTGCTCACCCGCATCCCCTTGATCACGAGCGTGCTCCCTGTCCTGCCCGAGTGGCAGGCCATCCTGGCCAATGCGGTGCTGTCCGCGGTGATCCTCGGGTTCAGTGCCGGGCTGTTCGAGGAGACCGGTCGCCTGATCGTCATGGGGACCTTCTTCAAGAACCGGCGGACACATGCCGATGGTGTCTCCTTCGGTCTCGGCCACGGCGGCCTGGAGGCCGGGGCACTCGTGGGTCTCGGCATGCTCAGCCTGGCCGTCCTCGGTCTGGTGGTGCGCTCGGGCGGTTGGGAGAACATCGCGGGGGGTCTGCCGCCCGAGGCGGCAGCCGGCCTGGCCCAACAGCTTGAGGGCCTGACCGTCAGTGGTGCCCTGCTCGGCGGTGTCGAACGCGTAGCCGCGCTGATTCTGCACATCGCTCTCAGCCTGTTGATCCTGCTCGGGGTCACGCGCGGTCGCGGCGTCGCCGCCTGGTTGCTCGCGATCCTGATCCACGGCACGGTCAACACCGGCGCCGTCCTGGCACTGACGGTGGCAGGCCTGCCGACGGCCGCTGTCGAGGCCGGGCTCACGGTGGTCGCGGTCGGCCTGCTGATCTGGATCATCCGCGTCCGCGGGTTGTTCGAACCTGATCGTCCCCGACTCACGGAGTCGCCCACGGGGTCAGCCCCGGGCGATGGCCGCCACGGTGGCGCGGGTCAGGGCAACTAGATCGCCGGGTGCCAACGCGAGTTGCAGCCCCCGCCGCCCGGCCGAGACACAGATGGTGTCGAACGCCTCGGCGCCAGCGTCCACGACCGTGCGCAGCGCACGCTTCTGGCCCAGCGGAGAGATGCCGCCGACGACCATCCCGGTGATCCGTTCGGCGGCCGCGGGCTCGACGAGCACCGCCTTCTTCGCCCCGACGGCTTCGGCCAGTGCCTTGGTATCAAGCATCCCCGCGACGGGCACCACAGCCACGACCACCTCGCCGGCGCAGTCCACCAGGAGCGTCTTGAAGATGCGTTCCGGGTCGATCCCGAGCGCGGTCGCCGCCTCCTCGCCGAAGTGGCGGTTGTCGGGATCGTGGTCATAGGGCAACAGGGTGTACGCCATCCCGGCCCGGTCCAGGGCGACAGTGGCAGGCGTACCCGAACCACCCCGTCCGGCCGACTTCTTTGCCATGGGATCAGCGTGCCATGACGATGACCTGCACGAGCAGGGGAGCGATCACCAGGGCCGGCAGAAGGTTGCCGACCGGGATCTGGCGGATATTGAGCAGGCGCAGGCCGACGGCGATCAGCATGAGTCCGCCGGTGCCGGTGAGGGCCATGAGGTGGGCCTCGGGGAGGAAGTCGCCCGCCAGGAACCCGATCAGGGTGAGGCCGCCCTGCACCACAGCCACGACGAGCGCCGACAGCATGACTCCGACGCCGAGGGACGCGGCGAATGCAATCGACGCGAACCCGTCGAGGACCGCCTTGAGGATCAACTGGTCCGCACCCCGGCCGAGCCCGTCGGAGAGGGAACCCAGGATCGTGAGCGGGCCGATGCAGAAGAGGAGGGACGCCGACACGAAGCCCTCGATGAAGCGTTCGCGCGAGGACAGGTGCGCGGCCCCGGTCTGGGGATCGATGCCCTCGATGACACCGCTGTCACCGTTGGGAGCCGGATCGCGGACGATGCGGCGCCGCAGCCAGTCACCCAGCTTCTCGAGGCGGGCCTCGAGGTCGGCGAGGGAGCCGATGATGCCACCGATGAGCAGCGATCCGAGCACGATGAGGATCGGGGCCGAGGTGCCGACCCGGTCGGACAGGGCCGTCGAGGTGACGTCCATCGTGGTGAGGGCGCCGATGAGGAGCGTGACCAGGCCGAGTGAATCGGTGACGGTGTCGCGGGTGCGCTGGGGGAGCCGGTGGCCCAGCGCCATGCCTATCCCGGCGCCGACCACGACCGTGGCGATGTTGACCGCAGTTCCGAAACCGATGAACATGGCCGCGATTCTGTCACCGCGCGACGCCCCGAACTGCCACGTGGGCAGCCCCTGGGTGATATTGCTCGGCCGTTGTCGCCGGGCCTCTCTACAATCGGGGCGTGCTGCGAACTCTGGACCTGCGAGGTCGGCTGGCTGCCGGCGAAACCCTGGACTATCGACGGATCGTTCCCCGTGCGCCCTTTGATGTGGCGGCGGCGATGGCCGCGGTCGCGCCCGTCTGTGAAGACGTGGCGACCCGTGGGCTGGACGCCCTGACCGAGTTGTCCGAGAAGTTCGACGGCGTGGTCCCGGAGCATTTCCGCGTACCGGCGGAGGCCCTGGCCGAAGCCGAGGCCCAGCTCGATCCCGAGGTGCGGGCTGCTTTCGAGGTCGCCATCGAGCGTCGGCGCCGGGTCGCGCTGGCCGAGCGTGGCGATGATTCGGTCGCGGTCGACGTGGCCCCCGGGGCCCGGGTGATCCACAAGACGATTCCGGTCAACCGGGTGGGGCTCTATGTGCCCGGCGGGCTCGCCCCGCTGTCGTCGAGCGTGATCATGAACGTCGTCCCGGCACAGGTGGCCGGCGTGAAGTCGATCGCTGTCACGTCCCCGCCCCAGAAGGAGTTCGGCGGCCTGCCGCACCCGAGCATCCTTGCGCTGTGCCGGATCCTCGGCGTCGAGGAGGTGTACGCCGTGGGCGGCGCCCAGGCCGTCGCGATGTTCGCCTATGGCGTCCCCGGGCTGTGCGAGCCCGTCGATCTCGTCACCGGCCCCGGCAACATCTATGTCGTGGCGGCCAAACGCCTGCTCAAGGGCCGCATCGGCATCGACTCCGAGGCCGGGCCGACCGAGATCGCCATCCTCGCCGACGCCTCGGCCGATCCCGACCACGTGGCGGCCGACCTGATCTCCCAGGCCGAGCACGATCCGCTGGCCGGGTCGGTGCTCGTCACCGATTCCCCCGAGCTCGCCGAGCGCGTCGCGGCGGCGATCGAGCCGCAGATCGGGCGTACGCTCCACCAGGAGCGCATCCGCACCGCACTGGGGGGCGAACAGTCCGGGATCGTTCTCGTGGACGACCTGGAGCAGGGGCTCGCCGTGGTCGATGCCTATGGCGCCGAACACCTCGAGATCCACACCGCCCACGCGTTCGATCTGGCCCAGCGGGTCACCAACGCCGGCGCGATCTTCGTGGGCACCTATTCGCCGGTCTCGCTGGGCGACTATTGCGCCGGGTCGACCCACGTCCTGCCGACGGCTGGTGCGGCGGCTCACAGTTCGGGCCTGACCGTGCAGTCCTTCCTGCGTCAGGTCCACGTCATCAACTATTCGGCTGACGCGCTGGCAGACGTGAAGAAGACCGTGGAAGTGTTCGCCCGCGCCGAGAACCTGCCGGCCCACGGTGCGGCTGTGACGGTCCGGTTCGCCGACGATCCCAGCTTTTCCTGAAAGGCCACTGTGACCAACCGTGCTGTCGGCCTCGCCGACCTGCCCCTGCGTCCCGAGCTGGTGGGGGAGGAGCCCTATGGCGCCCCCCAGCTCGACGTGCCGGTGTGTCTCAACGTCAACGAGAACCCCTATGCGCCGAGCGAACGCGTCCGCGCCGAGATCGCGGAAGCGGCCGCCCTGGCAGCGGGCGGCATGAATCGCTATCCCGACCGCGAGGCCACGGCCCTGCGGACCCGACTGGCGGCGTATCTCGGGCATGGCCTCCGGCTGGAGAACATCTGGGCCGCCAACGGGTCGAACGAGGTGATGACCCACCTGCTGCA
This sequence comes from uncultured Enemella sp., assembly GCA_964515145.1. GTDB lineage: Bacteria > Actinomycetota > Actinomycetes > Propionibacteriales > Propionibacteriaceae > Enemella. The sequence goes on along the minus strand of CAZEVN010000089.1, from coordinate 2,920 downwards.
GGCCTTCGGGGGCCCTGATCGGAGCCTGCTGACGTTCGCGCCCACCTATTCGATGTATCCGGAGTATGCCCGCAACACCCACACCCGCTATCTCACCGAGCCGCGCGAGGCCGATTTCACGATCGATCCGGCCAAGGCTGTCGCGGCCATCGAGCGGCATCGGCCTGATGTGGTCGTGATCACCACGCCCAACAATCCGACCGGGACGGCGACCGGGTTCGACGTCCTGCGGCCGATCCTGGACGCCGCGCCCGGGATTGTCGTGGTGGACGAGGCCTATCAGGAGTTCGTGCAGCCGGGCACGCCCAGCGCGATCGAACTGCTGCCCGACTATCCGCGACTCGTGGTCTCGCGGACCATGAGCAAGGCGTTCGCGTTCGCCGGTGGTCGCCTCGGCTATCTGGCCGCCGGCGAGGCGGTGGTCGATGCGTGCCGGATCGTACGCCTGCCCTACCACTTGTCCGGCGTCACACAGGCTGTGGCCTGCGTGGCGCTGGACAATGCCGACGAGATGATGGCGCACGTCGCGGAGCTCCGGGCCGGTCGCGACGACCTGGTGGGCTGGCTCGCGGACCAGGGCCTGCCGGTCGTGCCGACCAGCGCCAACTTCGTGTTGTTCGGCGCCTTCGCCGACCGGCACGCCGTGTGGGCCGGACTGCTGGCCGATGGCGTACTCATCCGGGAAACCGGACCCGCCGGAATGCTGCGGGTTTCGGTGGGTACGCCCGAGGAGATGGCCGCCTTCAAGGCGTCACTGCGACGCATCCTGGACGAGGAGAACACCGACCGATGACCAATCGCATCGCCGAAGCCGAACGCAATACCTCCGAATCACGAGTGCGGGTGAAGCTCAACCTCGATGGCACGGGCGTCTCCACCATCTCGACCGGTGTCGGGTTCTATGACCACCTGCTCACCTCGCTCAGCAAGCATTCCCTGATCGACCTCGAGGTCGAGGCGTCCGGCGATGTCTGGATCGACGCGCATCATGTCGTCGAGGACACCGCGATCGTCCTGGGTCAGGCGCTGCGCGAGGCGCTCGGCGACAAGCGGGGGATTCGCCGCTTCGGTGATGCGATGGTTCCGCTCGATGAGGCCCTGGCCCAGTGTGTGGTCGACATCGCCGGCCGGCCCTATTGCGTACATTCGGGCGAGCCCGAAGCCCAGGCCTATGTCCTGATCGGCGGGGGACCGTGGCCGGACGGCCGTCCGGGTACGCCCTATGTCGGCTCCATGACCCGCCATGTGGTCGAGACCCTGGCCCTCAATGCCGGGATCTGCATTCACCTGCGGCTCATGGCGGGGCGGGATCCGCATCACATCGTCGAGGCCCAGATCAAGGCGCTGGCCCGCGCTCTGCGGGACGCGATCGAACCCGATGCGCGCGCGACTGGCGTACCCAGCACGAAGGGTGCCCTGTGACGCGCGTCGTCATCCTGGATTATGGCTCCGGCAATCTGCGCTCGGCGTTCCGGGCCTTGGCTCGGACGGGGGCGACGGTCGAACTGACGGCCGACCCTGAGCAGGCATTGGCGGCCGACGGGCTGGTCGTGCCCGGTGTCGGGGCCTTCGCTTCCTGTATGGCCGGGTTGTCGGAGATCGGTGGGGTCGACGTGATCCGTGAGCGCGTGGCCCTGGGTCGGCCGCTGCTCGGGATCTGTGTGGGCTATCAGATTCTGTTCGACTCCGGGATCGAGCACGGTGTGGAGAGTGCCGGTTGCGGCCTCCTGCCGGGGACGGTCGAACGCCTCGATGCCCGCCGTCTGCCCCATATGGGGTGGAACACGGTGGAGCCGCCGGCGGGATCCGTGCTGTTCGCGGGTGTGGAGAAGCAGCGCTTCTATTTCGTGCATTCCTATGGCGTGCGGGATGACTCGGCGCTCACGGGTCGAGTCACGCGGACTGTGCACGAACACGATCGGTTCGTGGCTGCCGTCGAGCAGGGGCCCGTCAGCGGAACGCAGTTCCACCCCGAGAAGTCCGGAGACGCCGGTGCCCGGCTCCTGAAGAACTGGGTGCAGTCACTGACCTGATCGGGCGCGTTGCTGTCGAACATGGCCGTCGGCGACCCCCATTCGATTAGAGTGCCCAGCGGCACGGTCGGCAGTTTTGGCTGCGGCCGAAATTGCGAACGTAGTTGAGAGGGACAGATTCAGGTGTCCGAAGAATCCGCAGCAGCGCCCAAGGCTGGCCTCGCCATCTGGGCAGTCTCGGGAACCGTCGCACTGGTCATGTTGATCGGCGGCGCAGTTGCCTTCACCAGTGGCAGCAACCAGAGCGAGCAGGGCAATCCCGCAGCCAATCAGACGATCACGCCGCGCTCCACGAGCAGCGCGCCCGGTCCGTCCGGGTCGCCCTCCCCGGGGGATTCGGAGACCCCTCCGGTGACCGATCCCACTGAGGATCCGGGCACGGCCGGCAATCCTCTCGACCCCACCGAACCGGATTCGTTGGACCCCGGGGGAAGCGATTCCGGGAATACCTATCCGGGACAGGCCGGGCGTGCCCCGGGAGAGTCGGAATCAGGAGACCTTCAGCCCGCTGCCGGTCGTGATCCGGGCGCGGTCATCGCCGCGGAGGATGCTCGGCCGACGACGCCGCCAGTGTCCGGAGGCGATGCATCGACGCCCGGTGATAGTGGCTCTGTGACCACGCCGGATGATGGTGGTCTGGTGATCGTCCCCGGTGATGGGGGTTTGACCACTGGTCCGGGTGATGGTGGCTCGACGACCGGTCCGGGTGATGGTGGTTCGACGACCGGTCCGGGTGATGGTGGTTCGACCACTGGTCCGGGTGATGGTGGTTCGACGACCGGTCCGGGTGATGGGGGTTCGACCACTGGTCCGGGTGATGGGGGCTCGACCACCGGTCCGGGCGACGGTGAACCCACGATCCCGCCGACTCCGACACCCACGCAGAG
>CAZEVN010000088.1:0-14191 GCA_964515145.1 uncultured Enemella sp. | reverse complement strand
GGGGTCTGGGGCGAAGCCCCAGCTACGGGGGTGTCCGGGGGCGGAGCCCCCGGATGTGTTAGCACTTGCCCGGGTTCTGCTGGCACCACTGCTGGAACTTCCGCACGTTGGCGTTGTGCTCATCGAACGTGTCGGCGAAGGCGGTCTCGCCGGTCTCCTGGTTGACGGTCACAAAGAACTTCCAGTTGCCGGGCTCGGGGTTGGCTGCGGCTTCGAGTGCGGCCTTGCCGGGAGCTGCGATCGGGCCGGGCGGCAGGCCCGCGTGCACATAGGTGTTGTAGGGCGACTGGTTGGCACGCTCGGCGTCGGTGGTGGCCACGCCGGTGCCCTTGGGTCGATCCACGGCATAGATGACCGTGCTGTCCATCTGGAGCGGCATCGGCGGGTTGCTCTCGAGGCGGTTATAGATCACCCGGGCGACCTTGGCGCGATCCTCCGGGCGCCGCACCTCGGATTCGATGATCGAGGCCACGATGACGAGATCCATCGGGTCACGATTGAGCTCGGCGGCCCGGGCTTCGAGCTGCACCTCGGCCGCCTTGCGGTTGAAGTTGGCGGTCATCTGCTTGAGCGCGTTGTTGGGATCGTTGCCGGCCATCTCATAGGTGTCCGGGAACAGGAAGCCCTCGGGGTTGCCCTTCGCCATGACCGGCAGGCCATAGGCCCCGGGATTCTTGAGCGCCTCGTTGTAGGCCTCCTCGGGAATCCCCGTCTGCTTCGACAGCTCGGCGACCTGTTCCTTCAGTCGCAGGCCCTCGCGGATGAGGAAGCGCTTGCCACCCTTGATGCCGGCGTCGAGCATGGCCTGCAACGCCTCACGGGCGGGCATCTTGGTCTTGAGCGTGTAGGTGCCGGCCTGGAGCGAGTTCGCGTTGGGGGTCTCCTGCACGGCCTGGTTGAAGGCACGCGTCGAGGCGATGACCTCGGCATCCACCAGGATCGAGCCGATCTCGTCGAGGGTGGAGCCCTGGGGCACCTCGACCTCGACATCAGCCTCACCCGGGCCCGGATAGTCCTCGGCTACGAACGCGCCGGCCACGGCGCCACCGATCTTGTTGTAGGCGAACAGGCCGCCGCCCACCAGGACCGCCAATGAAACGATGACCGCGAGGGCGCTCTTGAGGTGGCGCCCCGTCTCGTTCCAGTCCCGCGGTTCGCCCGGGCGCTTCTTCTGTTCCGGCTCCAGCAGATTGCTCAACCTGAATCCCTCGTCGTTGATCTAGAGCGGCTCACCGGGCGCAGAACCGGTCCGACGCTCGATGTCGAGAGCATGCTCCAGGATCGTCACCGCGGCGACCTGGTCGATCACGGCTCGCTGCTCACGGGCGCTGCGCCCCCGCTCATTGAGCGCCCGCGCTGCGGACACCGTGGTCAGTCTCTCGTCGAGCAAGCGTACCCGAACACCCCTGATCCTCTTGGACAGCGAACGCGCGTGCTTCCGGATCTTTTTCGCCGCCGGCCCCTCGCCCCCGTCGAGCGAACGCGGGAGACCGATGACGACCTCGAACGGTTCATACTCCCCCACCAGCTCCGCGATCCGCCCTTCCGCGTCGCGGTCGGCCTTCACCGTTTCGATGGGGTACGCCAGCACTCCCGCCGCATCGCACGCCGCGACCCCGATCCGGGCGTCGCCCCAGTCGATGCCGAGGCGTACGCCGGTTCGGAAGGTCGGCTGCTCTTCCGGAGTCTCGGTCACGAGGTGACGACCCGGCCGACCTCGTATTCGACGGCCTGCAGCGCAGCCGGGATCGCGGCGGCATCCGAGCCGCCGCCCTGGGCGAGGTCGTCCTTGCCGCCGCCCTTGCCGCCGAGCTTCTCGGTGCCGAGCTTGACGAGCGCGCCGGCCTTGAGGCCACGATCGCGGGCGCCCTCATTGGTGGCGATGACCAGGGCAGGCTTGTCCGGCGTACCCCCCACCAACATGACCACACCCGGCCGCGAGCCGAGGCGGCTGCGGACTTCCTGCGCGAGGGTACGCAAATCCCCGCCGGCGACGCCCTCGACATGCTTGGCGACGAACGAGACGCCCCACATGTCCTTGGCCGCGTCGGCGATGCCCTGGGCGTTGCCGAGGATCTCGGCGGACTTGTAGGACGCGATCTGCTTCTCGGCATCCTTGAGCTGGACGAGCATCTTCTCGACGCGCTCGACGAGGGCGTCGGGACGGACCTTGAGCATGCCGGTCAGATTGTTCACGAGCGTACGCTCCGCGGCCAGGTGCTTGAACGCATCGGTCGACACGAGCGCCTCGACGCGGCGGATGCCGGAACCGATCGACGCCTCCCCGAGCAGGGAGAGCAGGCCGATCTGTGACGAGTGCTGCACGTGGGTGCCACCGCAGAGTTCGCGCGACCAGGGGCCGCCCATTTCGACCATGCGGACCATGTCGGGATATTTCTCGCCGAACATCGCCATCGCGCCCAGATCCTTGGCCTCGGCCAGCGGCAGCTCGCGCGAGGTCACTGCATAGTCCATGCGGATCGCCTCGTTGGCGCGGCCCTCGAGCTCGTCCTTCTGGTCCTGGTTCAGACCGGCGGTCGCGTTGAAGTCGAACCGCAGATAGCCGGGCTTGTTGTAGGAGCCCGCCTGCACGGCCGTCGGGCCGACCACGTCATGGAGCACTGCGTGGATGATGTGGGTCGCCGAGTGGGCCTGGCAGGCACCCATCCGGTGGAACGGATCCACGCTGGCGAACACCGACTGACCCGACTCGAGCAGCCCCGAGCCGACCTCGACCTTGTGGACGATCAGGCCGTCGATGGGCTTCTGGACGTCGAGGACGTCGAGCCGGAGATCACCGGCGTCGATCGTGCCGCGGTCGGCGTCCTGGCCACCGGACTCGGCATAGAACGGCGTGTCCTTGAGGACGACCTCGACGATGTCACCCGGCTCGGCGGCCTCGACGAGTTCACCGTCCCGGACGATGCCGAGCACCTGGGAATCGATCGCGAGGTCGTAGTAGCCCCGGAACCCGGTCTCACCGTGGGCCCGCAGAGACTTGTAGGCCTCCGTGTTCGCCGCGCCACCCTTCTTGGCCTTGGCATCGGCCCGGGCGCGCTCGCGCTGCTCGGTCATGAGCTCGGTGAACTTGTCGCGGTCGACGGCGAGGCCCTGCTCGGCCGCCATCTCCAGCGTCAGGTCGATCGGGAAGCCATAGGTGTCATGCAGCTGGAACGCCCGGTCGCCCGACAGCGTGGTTTCGTGGTCGGCCTTGGCCTTCGACACGGCGACATCGAAGATCTGCGTGCCCGCGGCGAGCGTGCGCCGGAACGCGTCCTCTTCGGCGTACGCGGCCTGGGAAACCCGCTCCCACTCCTTCGCCACCTCGGGATAGGAGGTCGACATGAGGTCGCGGCTGACGGGGAGGAGCTCCGGGAGTACGCGGTCCTCGACCCCCAGCAGGCGCATCGCGCGCACCGAACGACGGAGCAGACGGCGCAGCACATAGCCGCGGGCCTCGTTGCCGGGGGCGACACCGTCGGTCATGAGCATCAGCGACGAGCGCACGTGGTCGGCGACCACACGCATGCGGATGTCGTCCTCGTGGTCCTTGCCATAGCGCTTGCCGGCGAGTTCGGCGGCCTTGTCGATGACGGGATAGATCTCGTCGATCTCATACATATTGTCGACGCCCTGGAGCAGATAGGCCACGCGCTCGAGGCCCATGCCGGTGTCGATGTTCTTGGCCGGGAGGTCGCCGGCGATGTCGAAGTCGTCCTTGGCGCGGACGGCCGACAGCTCATTCTGCATGAAGACGAGGTTCCAGATCTCCAGGAACCGGTCCTCATCGACCACGGGGCCACCGTCGGCGCCATATTCCGGCCCACGATCGATATAGATCTCCGAGCAGGGGCCACCGGGGCCGGGGACGCCCATGTTCCAGTAGTTGTCCTTCAGTCCGCGCTTCTGGATGCGCTCCTCGGGGATGCCGACCTTCTTCCAGAGCTTGATCGCCTTGGTGTCACCGTCGGGGAAATCGGGATGGTGGCCGGGACCGAGGACCGTCACCCAGACGTCCTTGGGATCGAAGCCGAGGCCGCCCTTGCTCTGCTCGCCGGTGACGAGCTCCATCGCGTACGCAATCGCATCGGCCTTGAAATAGTCCCCGAACGAGAAGTTGCCGTTCATCTGGAAGAACGTGCCGTGGCGCGTGGTCTTGCCGACTTCCTCGATGTCGAGGGTGCGTACGCACTTCTGCACGCTCGCCGCGCGGTCGAACGGCGGAGTCTCCTGGCCCGTGAAGTAGGGCTTGAACGGCACCATGCCGGCGTTGACGAACAGCAGCGTCGGATCCTGATAGAGCAGCGGGGCGGACGGCACGATCTGGTGGCCGCGCGCGGCAAAGAAGTCGAGGAAACGGCGCCGGATGTCGGCTGTCTTCATGTGTCTGATCCTTGGCTGCGTCTGGTTCGGGTGTGACCGCGCGTGCTCGAGTCACCTTTGGGACAACGTGGTCGGCCCGAGGATATTCCCTCGGCACCGTCCCAGCCGACCAGTTTAGGCCTCCCGGACCAACGCCCTCGCCAGTTGCCGCGCCCGTTCCTCCAGAACCTCCAGTTGTTCGGTCGCCGTCTTCTGGCGTGTGGTGAGCCCGGCCAGCTCGTCCTCTTGGGCGTTGAGCTCGGAGAGGTAGCGCTTGTACAGACTTGATTGCTGATCCAGCCCCTGCAGATTGCCGCGGAACCGCGTCTGGTCCTGCTCGATCTGATGCCTCCGGCTCTCGAAGCTCTTCTGACCCGCCCTGACCTCGGTACGCTCCCGCGCCACCTCGGCCAGCGCCTTCAGCGTCTTCTTCTCGGCTGGGGTCACGTCCCCGTTCTCGATGCAGAACAACAGCTCGGCCTCCCCCACCTGCACGACGGCCCGATCGGTGTGATCGCGTCGGGATTGGGTCAGCACCAGGAAGGCCTGCTCGCCGGCCTCCGACTCCTCCTGCACCGGTAGCGCGCCGGCGTCGTCGCCGGGGGCATCTGGGTGGCGTCCCCGCAGGAGTACGCCGAAATGCAGCTGGTTACCCTGCTCCACAGGCTTCGGGCCCGGAGCCGTGACCTTGGTGCCGACCGGCTTGGTGTGCACCACCATGACCAGGCGATCCCCAGGGGCATCCGAGCCCAGGACCACCTGGCGCTGCTGGGAACGCGTTGTAGTCGATCGCAACATCCCGTCGACCAGCGACACCCGTGTGGTGGACCGCGCAGGCCTGTCCATGGCGAACATGTTCACCGCGAGGTCACGGGCATACGTCAGGATCTGGTCAGTCCCGGCGAGCAGATCCTCCAGTTGCGCCGTGCCGGCGTACGCCCCGTCGAACACCGTCACAGGACCGGCCGCCACCTGCACCTCGCTGTCGTTGCGCAGCAGCACCCCGCGCATCGGATGCGTGTCATCCACGTCCTCGTCGAACACCGAAATCCGGGTGGCCGGCAGCCGGTGCTGCAGGATCGGGATCATCGCCGAGGAGAAGCGTGGGATCGTGACCGGCTCGCGCACGGTGTACGCCACATTGAGCCCCACCGTCTCGCTGTCGACCTCGGGCTCCACCTCCATGTGCTTCATGGCCACCGCCATGGGCTCAACGCTGCGCGCGAAGGCGTAATCGGCGTCCTCGGCCTGGGACCAGTCGCCCGCTCCGGCGGCTGCGGGCATTGCGGACCCTGCCCGGTAGGACTGCGGCACGATGCTCTCCGTCACCGCCGGGCCGACGATCGGCCGGACGACATGTCGGGGCTCCGCGAGGTTGGTGATGAACGACATCGGGTCGCCCGAGACCACCGAGATCTCGACGTCGACCAGATCCGTGCTGGTGGGGTTGTCGACGATGGCCCAACCCTGCAGATCGGCGTACCCATCATCGGACAGGACCAAACGATAGGCGCATTTCCAAACGGGCATGGGCCGCACATAGGCCAGCCCGATCGTGCGGGTGCCCAGGCCGGACAGGCTGACCCGGACATCGCGTTCGTCCTTCACCCGGGACCCTGCGATGGCCTCCAAAGCGGCGTCCAGATCCTGTTGCACCGACTGGTTCTCGAAGCGGATCGTGGTGATCTCGCTCAGGTCGACCCGGCGGAGACCGTCGGCACCGGCAAGACTCAGGAGGGTGCGCTCCGGACCTCGCGGGTTGGCTTCGACATCGACGCTGATGATCCGGCCCGAGACCGTGTCGGTCGCCGAGACCGTCACGCGCTCACCCCGCGCCTGGCGCAGCAGAGCTGGCAGGTCGAAGCTGCCGTTGAGGTCGATCGAATAGCTGGCCAGGATCCGCTGCAACGGATCCCGCGCCGGGAAGCGGACGGCCGGTGCGCGTCCGCCCGGGTCGCTCACGACCAGGCTGCCGAGCAGGTCGTTGACATCCTCCTCTGCGACCGACAGCGAGATCTCCTGAGTCCCGTCGACCTCGCCCTCGTGCGCGAAATAGCCCACGCCATTGCGATAGACCACGACCTGCTTCACCGGCAGCGAGACGGCCTCGGCATGCTGCGCGCTTTCCCCCGACATGTTCGTCATGGAGCAATCCAAGCACGCCGGTCTGACAAGAATGGAGTTCAGGGGCGCGTCGACGGATGGTCGGCGGGCATGAGGCGGCGGGTCTTGATCTCGTCCTCGCGCTGGCGGGCACCGTCGACCATGTTGGACAGGAACTCGCCCATGCTGTCGGTCATGGCGACTTTGCGCTGGCCGAGTGCGCGCCCGACGGTACGCCCCAGATTCCCGGCACTGCTGGCTTCGGCGATCTCCCGGGCTTTGTCACGGCCGCGGATGGCCACATAGCCGCCGGCCACTGCGCCGAGTCCGAACCACACCAGTCTCCGCATGCCCATCCCCTCATCGGCCCCCGCGTGTTCGCGCGAGCGGAGTCAGCGTAGTCGACGCCGCGGACGTCAGATCAGTTTGGTCTTGAGCGGGTCGACGATGACACCGGAGGTGGTGGGAGTGAAGCTGCCATAGACCCGGTGCACATGGGCATTGCGGCGCTCGGCGACATAGCGGGTCTTGCCGTCCACCTGGACGTGCACGGCAGCGCCGTCATCCGCGCCATAACCATCGGGCAGTCGCCCCTCGGCGACCCAGCTGGCGAAGTCGGGGGCGCGATTCTGCTCACCGTCGAAGTGGGGGCAGAAAGACCCCTTGATGAGACCCATCCCGCCGTGCCACGGGCGGAGCGTCGGCCCGAACGAGTCGGTGGAGCAGGCCTCGAACCAGACATTGGCCCCGGCGGAGATGCCGGCCAACACGATCGAGCGGTCCTTCATCACGTCGCGGATCGTGTGGGTGAGTCCATGGGCCTCCCACAGCGCGACCAGGTTCACCGTCGAACCGCCGCCGACCAGCAGCACATCCGCCTCGTGAGCCGCCCGCTTGATCGAGTCGCTGGCGTTCTCCCAGAGGGTGAGGACGCTGGTGCGGACGCCCATGGGGGCGTACGCCGTCAGGAAGCTGTTGATATAGCGCGGGTCATCGGCGGAAGCCGTGGGGACGAAGCACACGTGAGGGGTCTTGGCATCGCTCAAATTGACGATGTATCGATCCAGGTGCGTCACTGCACCATTGCTGGACATGGAGAAGCCCCCGCCTCCCATGGCCACGATGTGCGTAGTCATACGGTCATCCTTGCACGCAGCCACGTCAGGTATCAGGGCAGTTGGCGAAGAAGGAACCACCTCCGGGCTACGGTCGCCGTGTGAATCGCACGGCACGCCGGTCCTCCGCCGCCCTGGGCAGGGCGCTGACCGGATTCTGGGTTCACACGGTCGTCGAACCCATCCGCTCCGGTGGCCCGCGACTCCGGGTCTGGCCTCGGCCCGTGCGTCTCGTGATGGCCCTGGCGTTCATCGTCTATCTCGGCCTGCTGGCAGCCGTCCTGGTGTCCGGAGTCGACGGCATGACCGGCGAGAACGGCATTCCCACCCGCCTCATCGCCGCAGTGAGCACGTCGGTCATCCTTTATCTCCTGCTCGCCGCCTCGGTCCACCTGCAGTGGGGCTGGACCATCCTGATCGGCGTCTTCGCCTTCGGGATGTTGGTCGCCGGCGCCCAACCGTGGCTCGTTGTCCTGGCCTGGGTCGAGGTGAGTCTCGGAGCGGTCGCCTATCTTCTCGTCCCCCTCCTTCCGCTCTGCTGGCTCGCGATCCTCGTGCTGTGCCTGGTGTGGCGGCGGCGTACGCTCTCGGTCGCCTGGCTGGTGGGACTGGGAGTCCTCGTCTTCGTGAGCCACACCGCCCCAGCCCTGCTGGCCGTAGCCGTCGACCCCTCGGGCGAGCTGGCGGTGGTGTCGGCGTCGATCCTGCCGCTGGCTTTCCTGTTGTTCTGTGCAGGTCCACTCGCGATCGCTTCGGGCACGGCCTTTGCGGAGTTGACCATCCGCGCGGTCACCTGGTCGGTGCTGGCGGCGCGGCCGCTGCTGGCCACAGCCTTCTGGCCCGTCGCCGTGGCGCTGCTCGTGGTCGCGCATGTCGTGGTGGCTGTCCTGATCCCACCGTCGGCGCTCTGGGTCACCGCGACCTCGGTCGCCATCGTCGGCGGCGCTGTCGCGATGTCCGCACTGACCGTCACCTGGGCCCGTCGGCGCGGCCCGGAGGTCCCGCCCCGACCCACGGAGATCGCGTCGGAGCTGTCGCGCTGGGCCTACCTGCTCGCGCCCTATGCGATCCTCTGGTTCCCGATCGCGCTTGTCTTCGATGGCGTCGACACGTCGGTGTTCTTCGCGTTGGGCCACTGGGCGGGGGCGATCGCTGCGATTGTTCTCACGGCGCGTGCGATCGGGCGGGGCGACACTCTGGGTGCGGCCATCGGGCCGGCTCTGGCCGTGGGCATGATCGTGCTGGGCATCGGGCTGGTGGGTCCGGAGCTGGTACGCGAGGCGGCCATGTATCCCCTGCTCGCCCTCGTGCTCGTTGGTGCGCTCGTACGCTGGGCGGCGCTCCGCCGGCTCACCGAACTGCACTGGCTCCTGGTGTCCATCGGCCTGCTCCTGCTGCTGGCGATCCGCTGGCGCCACATCCTCGCCGAGCCCATCGCAGCGGCGCTCGGGTTCTCCGCCGCCGGCGTACTCTTCTTCGGCCTCATCTGGCGCGTTCTCACCGATGCCGGGTTCACGCGGGTGGACGGGCGAAAATTCCCCATCGAGAGCCGGGCCTTCCTGTTCGCCGCGCACGCGATCCTCGGCGCGGCGGCGGTCGCTCTGCTGGTCTATCGCGATGGGCAATCCATCGGCCTGGACCCGGAATCGATGGCCAGCCTGGGTGATGTGGCCATGGGCCGGTTCGCGATGATCGCCGTGGTCGTCGGGTTGATCGAACTCGGCAGCTTCGCCGTCGACCCCGATCCCGAGAGCATCGTCGAAGAGTTTCCGCCGACGGTTCCGTTGCGGCGTTAGGCGTACGCCTCAGCGGTCCTTGCCCAGCAGGCGTCGGAGCGCGGCGAGCCGCTGCTGCAGTGCGGCCTCAACGCCGTGGCCGGTCGGCTCGTAGTACCGCGCCTCCACCAGCTCGTCTGGCAGGTATTGCTGGGCGGCAACACCGTGGTCGGCGTCATGGGCGTACTGATAACCCTTGCCGTGCCCCAGCGCCTTCGCCCCCGGATAGTGCGCATCGCGCAGATGCAGCGGGACCTGGCCGATGTGACCGGCCTTGATATCGGCGACGGCCTTGTTGAGCCCCATGTACGCCGCATTCGACTTCGGCGCCATCGCACACGCCACGACTGCATGGGCGAGATTGATCCGGGCCTCGGGCATGCCGATGAGCTGCACCGCCTGCGCGGCCGCGACACAGGTCTGGAGCACGCTCGAATCGGCCATGCCGATGTCCTCCGACGCCAGGATCACCAACCGCCGGGCGATGAACCGCGGGTCCTCCCCCGCCTCGACCATGCGGGCCAGATAGTGCAACGACGCATCCACATCCGACCCACGCATCGACTTGATGAACGCGCTGACCACGTCATAGTGCTGATCGCCGTCGGCGTCATAGCGCACGGCCGCCCGGTCGACCGCCCGCTCGATCGCAGGCAGGTCAATGGTCGCCGACCCCTGCGCATCGGCTCCGGCGGCGGCTTCCTCGAGATAGGTGAGTACGCGGCGCGCGTCCCCGCCCGACATGCGCCGCAGGGCGTCGCGGGCCTCGTCGTCGAGGGTGAAGGTGTCGCCGACGCTGGTGCGTACGCCCCGCTCGTCGGTCAACGCGCGGTCGATCAACGTGTCGATGTCATCGGTCGACAGCGGCTGCAGGGTCAGCAGGAGCGACCGCGACAGAAGCGGCGAAATGACCGAGAAGCTGGGGTTTTCGGTGGTCGCGGCGATCAGGGTGACGATGCGGTTCTCGACCGCGGGCAGGAGCACGTCCTGCTGCGATTTGGAGAACCGGTGGACCTCGTCGACGAACAGGACGGTTCGGGTGCCTTTGGCGAGGTCGCGGCGGGCCTGATCGAGTACGCCCCGGACCTCCTTGACCCCGGCCGTGACCGCCGAGATCTCCACGAACCGCGCATCGGTCGACTGGGATACAACGGCTGCGATCGTGGTCTTGCCGACCCCGGGTGGACCCCACAGGAAGACGGACATGGCCGCGGTGCCGGCGGCGAGTCGACGCAGGGGTGAGCCGGGTGCCAGCAGGTGTTGTTGACCGACGATCTCGTCGATGGTGCGGGGGCGCAGGCGGACCGCCAGGGGCGCACCCGCGTGATCGGTGTGGCTCAGGCTCCCGCCGGGCGTGGCGGACGCCGAAGTCGGCGTACCCGGAACGGGATTGCCGAACAGGTCGACCTCATCGCTCACGGCAGCGCCCAGGTGTGCACGGGCTCGTTCTCGTGCATCCCGTCGACATAGAGCTGAAGCATCCGGTGGAGAGCCTCATCGCGCGAGGCTCCCGCGGCCTCGAACCGTTCGACCGCCTGCACCTGCCACGCAGAACCGTTGAGCCCGGTCAGGCAGCGCTGCTCGATGATGGGCAGATAGCGATCAATCACCGACTGGGCCACGCCCCAGCTGGCCAGGCCGTCAGCGGCCAGCGGCAGCAGGTGGCGGAGGATCAGCTCGTCCACGCTCAGCTCCCCGAAGCCCGGCCAATAGACCTCGGCCTCGAGCCCGTGCTTCGCACAGTGGGCGAAATTCTCGAACGCGGTCGGGAAGCTCAGCCGCGACCAGACGGGCCGGTCGCTCGTGGCGAGAGCGCGAACCATTCCGTAATAGAACGCCGCATTCGCCATCGTGTCGATCATCGTCGGACCGGCGGGCAGAACGCGGTTCTCGACGCGCAGGTGGGGCTTGCCGTCGACCACGTCATAGATCGGGCGGTTCCAGCGATAGATCGTGCCGTTGTGGAGGCACATCTCGGGCAGTTCGGGCGCGCGGCCGGATTCGAGCACCGCGAACGGATCCTCGTCGCTCACCTCGGCCAACAGGCTGGGGAAATAGCGCGTGTTCTCCTCGAACAGGTCGAACACCGAGTTGGCCCAGCGTTCGCCGAAGAAGACGCGCGGGCGTACGCCCTGATTGCGCAACTCGACCGGACGCGTGTCGGTCGCCTGCTTGAACAGCACGATCCGGGTCTCCGCCCAGAGCCGCTTGCCGAACAGGAAGGGCGAGTTGGCACCGACCGCGATCTGGGGGCCGGAGATCGCCTGGGCCGCGTTCCAATAGGGGGCGAACTCCCCCGGTGACACCTGGAGGTGGAGCTGCACCGAGGTGCACGCCGACTCGGGCGCGATCGTGTCGGCCCACATCTGCAGGCGCTCCGTCGGGCCCTCGATATCGATCTCGATGTCCTCGCCGCGGGCGATGAAAATGGAGTCGTTGAGCGCCGTATAACGCCGTTCCTCCGAGATCCAGTCCTCCCCGAAGTGCCCTGATCTCAGAGTCGGAAGGATGCCGATGCAGCAGATGTGGGAGCCCTTGGCGGCGGCGCGCTCCTCGGCACGGTTGAGCGAGGCGCGGAGTTCTTCCTCGCGCTGCAGGGCCGAATCGCCGCCCAGGGTGCGCGGTGGGGAGTTGAGCTCGATGTTGTAGCGCGCCAGCTCGGTCTGATAGTCCGGGTCGGCGATGGCCTGCAGCACGTCGGCGTTGTGGAAGCTCGGATTGCCGTCGGCGTCGATCAGGTTGAGCTCGATCTCGAGCCCGGTCATCGGGCGACCGGCCTCGAAGTGGTGATGGGACAGCATCAGCTCGAACACATCCAGCCCGCGGCGGACCTTGGTGCGAAAATCGCGCCGTTGCTCACGGGTGTATTCCGCGCTGCTGACTTCCTTGCCCAAGACCGACTCCTCGGCGAATCGTTGGTGGTTGAGGCAGATCCTCAGGCCCAGCCTAGGGGGAACCCGCGTCCGCCCGGGGGCCGCCCGGAAATGTCAGTGCCGGTTCCTAGACTGGGCACTGCCCGGAAACGAGGTCCGGGCGACCCAGATGCGAAGGAGCCGTCATGGAGAACTCACCCCTGGCCAAACTCAACGATGTCCCCACCTTCACGGTGACCAGCTCCGATGTGGCCGACGGCGAAACCCTGCCCGATGCACAGGTGTCGGGCAAGATGCAGGTCCCGGGCGGCACCGATACGTCCCCGCAGCTGGCCTGGTCGGGCTTCCCCGAGGGCACGAAATCGTTCGCCGTGACCTGCTATGACCCCGATGCGCCGACCCAGTCGGGCTGGTGGCACTGGGCGGTGCTGAATCTTCCGATCGACTGCACCGAACTGCCCACCGACGCCGGCAACGCGGATTCGCCCAACCTGCCCGCGGGCGCGATCCAGCTCCGCAACGATGCCGGCTTCCCGGGCTATCTGGGTGCTGCCCCGCCCGAGGGTCACGGCGATCACCGCTATTTCTTCATGGTCCACGCCGTCGATGTCGAGAAGCTCGATGTGGGCGAGGATGCGACTCCGGCGCTGCTCGGGTTCAACCTGTTCTTCCACTCGATCGGGCGCGGGTGGATCGCCCCGGTCTTCGGTCGGTGACGGGTTGATCGAACTTTCCGTAGCACTGGGACTCGCAACCCTGGTCCTGGTGCTCACGGTCGTTTCCATCCGTCGCGACGCCCGCTGGCTCGGCAACGCCTATCTGTTCGGCCTCTCGGTCCTGGTCGTCCTGCCGGTTCTGGCGCTGATTCCGGGGCTGGGCCTGCTGGTCGTGTTCGGCGGGTTGCTGCTGTTGGTGCTCGCGCCGTTGGCGACACTCGTGCTGATCGGATTCCTGATAGCCAATGGGGTGCAGATGCTGCGCCGGGAGCGCAGGTCGTTCGCCCACCTGCTCTCCCTGCTGGCCGGGATCGGCATCGCGGTGGTGCTGGCTCTTGCGCTGGTCGTGCTGTTCACGGGTGCCACGCCGCTCGCGCCTGTCGCGACCTTCGCTGTGCTCGCGCTGGGCTATCTCGGCGGCGAGTTCGTGCTCTATCTCGGCTATTCCTGGGTGTACGCGCGGCTGGCCCGCCGGTCCCGTCCCAGCCACATCGTCGTTCTCGGCGCCGGGCTGCGGGGTGGCCGGGAGGTCGGGCCGCTGCTGGCCGGCCGGGTGGATCACGCCATCGGTGTCTATCGCCGCGAGCGGGCGGCTGGGCGCCAGCCCGTGTTGGTCATGTCCGGTGGGCAGGGTCCCGATGAACACGTGTCGGAGGCCGCCGCGATGGCGGACTATGCGGTCCGTCAGGGCGTAGTGCCGGAGCACATCCTCCAGGAGGACCGCTCCACCAACACGCTCGAGAATCTGCGGTTCAGCCGGCAGGTGGTGCTCGCCCACGCCGGCCGGAGCGACCGGCCCGAGTTGCAGGCCCTCGCCGAGAACGGTGACCAGGCTGCGCCCGGTGGCGTCGCGGTGGTCGAGACGACCGAGGAGAAGCCTCGGTTGCCGTGGTTCGCTCCCCCGCTCAAGGCATCGATGCTGGTCGTCACGAGTGACTATCACGCGATGCGGGCGGCGACGCATGCCCGGAAGGTGGGCCTCCCAGCACATGCGATCGGGGCGCCCACGGCGCGCTACTACTGGGTCAGCGCCGTCCTGCGTGAGTTCGTCGCTCTCGTCAACGAACGCCGGGTCAAACACCTGGTGCTGATGGCCTTGGTCGCCGTGCCCCTCACGCTCATCGTGACGCTTCTGGTGTGAGGGGCCGGCGTTGGCGTACGCCTCAGCCGACGGCCTTGCGCAGGAGAGCCCGGATCTGCTCCCTGACTCCATCGGTGATGGCGGGAATGGCGAAGTGGGTCGGCCA
>CAZEVN010000087.1:0-14249 GCA_964515145.1 uncultured Enemella sp. | reverse complement strand
TGCATTGACGTAAAAACACGCTGTTGAGTTCTCAAAGACCGTACACACACCGCGCAGTTTGCTCTCGCTCCCTGCTTTGGGGCAACCTGGTGAACTTTACCCTGTCTGATTCCCGGTGTCAACTCCGAGTTTTTTTCCAGGGCCCGGAGATGTTCAACTCCGGCCCGTCTCCTCCGCGCTTCCGTGCGTTGGCGACTCGGACTAAGTTACATGCGCTTCACCTGCTCGTCAAATCGGCGTCATCTTCGGCCGCGGACCTGACGCGCAACAGGCAACGGGGCCTGTCCCCGTGGGAACAGGCCCCGTCGCATCAACCGCGGATGAAGTCGGCCATGACCGCCGGCGCCGAGGCATCGAAGCCGACGACGTCGAGCATGCCCGCGTCGTTGGGGTCCGCAATGGAGAAGCCGGTCGCCGTCATGCCCACCACGATCAGCTTGGCCGGGATCCCGGTCGCGTCCCGGTAGACGCGGAGTGCTTGATAGGGATGCGTACCTCCGAACCAGGTCTCGTTATCGGTGTAGACGACGAAGGCATCGACCTCACGTCCGGTCGCGAGGGCGTACGCCATCGGCTTGGCACAGTCGGTCGCCCCGAACGGCAACCCCGACATGATCTTCACCACATCGTCGAGCCGCTGCCGGGGAGAGATGGGCAGGCGTACGAGCTCGTGGCTGAACCCGACCACCTCGTAGTCCGACTCGGTCGCCGCCGTCACCATGGCCATCGCAGCCGCCGCCACCTGTGGCGTTATCGGCGAGCCGGCGACTGTCCCCCAGGTCATCGAGCCGGAGACATCCACTGCGAGCAGCATCCGCTTCCCGGTCGGGACGACGGTGGTGAACGACAGGCGGAACATCTCGTCGAGCGCGTCGACGATCTGCGACACCGGCCCCCACGCGAGCGAACCCTTCAGACCACGCCCGTTGGCGTACGTCCGCAGGGCGATCAGCACCTGAAGCGGGTGGACGCGAGCCTTCCGGATGCGCTCGGCATCCGTCAGCTGGCCCACGACTGCGGACAGGTTCCGGGCTCCCGGAGCCAGGACACCCAGCGAGGTGAGTCGGCCGAGCTGTCGCAGCAGCGCGGTCATCGGCATCCCCTGCGCGAGCAGTGCGTCCCAGACGTCAGGCTGCTTGAGCGCCGCGTCGGGCAGCATTTCCCAGCTGAGCCTGTGCTCGGCCACGAGTTCTGTCACCGGCGCCTCCGGCCGCTGGGCCTCGGTGAAGCCGCGGACCAGCGCAAGCTCCGGCACGTCCGAGACGTCGGCCCGGCGTACCACCCACTCGAACAGCGCCCGCCGCACTGGATCGTCGGTGTCCGGGTGAGCCAGCCGCAGAAGGTCGCGGTGGGTCCAGCCTTCGCGCTGGCGATACTTCACGACCTGGTACGCCAGCTGAGCCACGTCACGCTCGAGATACCAGTTCGCCACCGCCTTGCGCAGGCCACGGCCCCAGCCCCGGAACTGCTCGACATAAGTCGCGAAGAGAAACAGGTGCGTACCCGTCCGCGCAATCTCCGGGAGCATCCGCAGCGCCCGGGCGCGGTTGGCGTCGTCCGCGAAGGACGCCGCGACCGCAAGCGCGAACAGCGCCGGGTTGGGCTTGGGGGCAAGGCCTCCGACCGACACCTCATGGACGAGATCGAGCAGAGCACCCGGATCGTCGACGCACATCCGCTCGACCGCGGCAGCGTTTTCGAGGGTGAGTGCCAGCGGGGACGCATAGAACGTGCCGCCGTCCGTGCCGAGAATCAGGAATCGGCGCAGCCGGGCCGCGTCGTCCAGCTCGAAGGTCCAGCCGCCGGCGGAGTTGCGGACCTGGTCGGAACGGGCCTGCACACCCTGCGGCGTGCGCCGCTTGTTGATGACTCGAAGAATGTCGTTGAGCATGAAAGACCCTCCTTTGTGAGGTGTCGGTGGTGAAGACAGTGAGAAATCAGGGATTCGGGGAAGCGCGGGCAGGGGATGCAACCGAAGCGGATTCGAACCGTATGGATTGCCAGATAACCGATTGCGATCGGCCCGCGCTCCCCCGAACTCCTGATGCCGATCAGGCAGGGAACGAATCCGGAAACAATTGCTCTGCCATTTGAGCTACACATTCCGAAGACGTGACGGGACTCGAACCCGCAACCCATTGTTCTAGAAAGGAGATAACCGAAATTCTTTCGGCCCGATCGACAACTCCAACAATAAAGAGTCATCGACCGGGCCGCATCCGATTTATTTCGAACCCGAATGAGGGTCAGCCGCGCGCACCGCCAGCAGCGGTCCACGTCACGAGTCCGCCCTGGAAACGCTGCAGGCACGTATAGGTGCCGCCGCTCGTGGCGCAGGACTCGCTTGTTATGGGATAGCCGAGACGTCCGCGCTCCCAGCCATGCGCGCCCCAATATTCACGAATCGCACCGCGCACCCAGTGCGCACCGCTGGCGGGCGACCAATAGAAGGAGCCGCCCTGGTAGCGCTGGAAACAGCCGCCCGCGACGAGCCCGCAAAATTCCCCGGACGTCGGATAGCCGAGCGTGCCATTCTCATAGCCGGTGCGATTCCAGGCTTCGCCGATCGCGCCCACGACAGGATGCGCGTCTGAGGCGAGCGACCAATACATGCGGCCACCCTGGAATGTCTGCCAGCAGCCGGCGCCGCGCAGGCCACACATTTCTCCCGACGTCGGATATCCGAGGAATCCGTTCTCATAGCCGAGCGTGCCCCAACGCTCGAAGATCCGGCCGAGCACCATGTGCTCGCCCGTGCCGGGTGTCCAATAGACCGTGCCGCCGGTGAAGCGCTGGATGCAGCCGCCGCCCCGCAGGCCGCAGAACCGGTCGCTGGTGGCGCTGCCGTAGCGGGGGTCATACCAGACCGACGCCGACACGGAGTGACCACTGCGCACCACCATGAGGGCCGGGCCGCCCGGCGCAGCCAGGTCGAACGAACCATCGCCTGCGACGGCGGCACTCGATCCACCGACCTGCACCGTCGTGCCGGGTGGGAGCGAGTCGTCGACCGGCACACGACCGCGCACGCGACCGCCCACGGCCCGAGCCGCCGACGGTTGATTGAGCCAGACCTCGAGGGAATAGCCACGCGACAGCGCCGCGTCCAGCGAGGTGCCATAGCTGACGGGGCCGCGCGCCGTGTCCGCCCCGGCCGACACCAGGCCCACGGCCTTCAGTCCGGTCACCATGCCCGCGCCGGAATCACCCGCGAGGGTGACCATCGGCGTACTGAAACCGCGGATCCACCGGATGTCGGTCGAGCCGCCGGGGCCACGGACCGCGAACGAGCCAACCGTTTCGATGCGCGCGCACTGCCAGCGCTGGGTCGTGCGACCGCTCATGCACACGGGCGCTCCGACGACCGGGGCGGTGGTGCCCGTGATCCGGCTCATGCCCGCATAGCTGTCCTGGGCGGCACGCAGATCGCCGTGCGCACCGGCGTACGCCGCCAGGTCAGCACCCGGCGACGACTGCGGGCTCGCGGTGTTCTGGGGCGTACCGAACTGGGAGAAGGCGAGGCGACCGAGAGAGTACGCCGAGTCGCGCTCCCAACGAGCCTCGGTGATGCTCCCGCCATCGGTGCAATGGCCGGCGGTCAGCATCGCCTGGCGCCCGTCGCCGGCGAAGGCCGCGAAGCCGATCGAACACCGCGGCATGCGGGTCGGCGACCCCCAGCCCTGGCCGCCGAGAATGTCGGCATTGGGGGTGGGCAGCTCGGCCTGCTGAACAGTGAGGCCGGGGTTGGCGTCGGCGAACTCCTTCGGGGAGATGCCCTCGGTGCCGTCGGAAAGGAGACCGGGCGTACCAGGGTCGAGGACCGTGATCAACCAGCCCTCGCCGGTCCAACCGATCCCGAGAAGGCCGGTGGAGTCGGCATCGACGTGTTCGGCGAATGCCGCCGCGATGCTCTCGGCATCGAGAGACTGGGCCGGTTGTTCGGCTCGGACTCCCTCGCTCCGGGCGACGCTCTGGACCGTGGAGCCGGTGCCGGCCACCACGACCTCGGAGCCATCCAGGGAGACGCCCTCATAGCCCGGGATAGTGCTCAGCTGTTCATCGAGGGCCGCCGCCTGCTCGGCCTGGGCACCCTGTTCGAGGTAGTCGTCCCAACTCAGCCCCAGATCCCTTTGGACCGCGTTGCGGAGATCGGCAGGCGGAGGTGCCGCCGCCACCGGCGCGTCGCCGGCTGTGGGCCCGGGCACCGGCGCAGAATATGCGTCAGGTGTGCCGAGGGCGCCCAGAGGAAGGATGATCGCCGCGGTCGCAGCGGCGAGCTTGGTCGTCCATCGCAAGAACACTCGCCAGATCATGCCCTAGTTCTGGAGCGCCGCGAGACCGATCATCGTCTTGGCCCCGATTTCCAGGCAGGCCTCGTCGATATCGAACGCCGGCCGATGCAAATCAGGCCACTCCGACACGCCCGCAGGGCGAACACCCAGGCGTCCCAGCGCACCGGGAATCTGAAGCAGGAATTCCGAGAAATCCTCCCCACCAAGGGATTGCTCCGTATCGACGACCGCTTCCTCGCCCAGCAGAGCGCGCCCGACATCGGCCATCCGCTGCACTCCCTTGAGGTGATTCACCGTCGGCGGAATGCCATCCGCAAGCTCAACCTCAACTTGAACGTCAAAGGGTGCCGCGACCAGTCGAATGAGGTCCGGAACCATCTCCCGGGCGTAATGCCAACCCTCCAACTGGAGGCATCGGAGCGTGCCTTCGAGGACACCGGTCGACGGAATCGCATTGGGCGCCTGCCCCGCCTCGACATGACCCCACACCATCGAGGCGCCCACGCGCGGATCGATGCGACGCGAGAGAAGGAGCGGCACCTCGGTGATCACCGCGCCGACGGCCATCACCAGGTCAGCCGTCAGGTGGGGGCGGGAGCTGTGGCCGCCGGGACCGCTGAAGCGTACGCGCACCCGGTCGCACGCCGAGGTGATCGGCCCCGGCCGCAGCGCGATCTGGCCGACCTCGGTGCGGGGGTCGCAGTGCAGGGCGTACACCTCGCGGAGACCGGCCATGCCGCCGTCGTTGATGATCCGCGTCGCTCCGCCGGGGCTGGTTTCCTCGGCCGGCTGGAAGAACAGGCGTACGCCCCTGGGCAGCAGGCCCCGGTCGCGCAGCCGGGTCAGGACCGTCGCGGTCCCGAGCAGGATCGCGGTGTGGGCATCGTGCCCGCACGCGTGGGCGACGCCTTCATGGGTCGAGCGATAGGACACGTCCTTGGTGTCGGTCAGGTGCAGCGCATCGATGTCGGCACGCAGGCCGATCCGGGGGCTGCGTCCCTCCGGCGCGATGTCGACCCACATTCCGGTGGGCTGGGACAGGGCGTGCGGCTCCAGATCGAGGGCTTCGAGCACGCCGCGGATCCGCGCCGTGGTGCGATATTCGTGCCAGCTCGGCTCGGGATGCGCGTGCAGGTCACGTCGCCAGAACACCATGCTGTCGGCGATCGCCGCGGTTTCCTCCGCGATGAGCCGGGCCATGTCTGCTTCGGGGACCCGGCTCGGGGGCGTACGGGATTCGTCGGGGCGGCTCGTGCCACTGGGTGCGCCGTCGACCGCAGGGGTATCGTGCGCGTGGGACGAATCAGAACGCATCATTCGGTTGGTACAACCCCCAGACATCGCGAAGCGCGTTGCAGACCTCGCCGACCGTGGCCTTCGCCTTGAGCGCTTCCTTCATCGGATAGAGCAGGTTATCGCTGCCACGCCCGGCTTCGCGAATTTTCTCCAACGCGGCCTCGACGGCGGCGTTGTCGCGGTTGGCGCGCAGGTCGGCCAGACGCTGGGACTGCTGCTCGCCGATGGTCGGGTCGAGGCGCAGCGGGTCGTAGTGCTCTTCTTCCTCGAGCGTGAACCGGTTGACGCCGACGACGACGCGCTCGCCGTTGTCGACCTGCTGCGCATAGTGATAGGCCGACTTCTCGATCTCGTTCTTCTGGAAGCCCTGCTCGATCGCGGTCACGGCGCCGCCGCGGTCGTCGATCTCCTGGATGAGCTTCCAGGCCTCGGCCTCGACATCGTCGGTGAGTGATTCGACGACATAGGAGCCGGCGAACGGGTCGACCGTCTTGGTGACATCGGACTCATAGGCGATGACCTGCTGGGTGCGCAGCGCCAAGCGCGCCGCCTTCTGGGTCGGCAGCGCGATCGCCTCGTCGAAGGAGTTGGTGTGCAGCGACTGCGTGCCACCGAGGGCTGCGGCGAGGGCCTGGACCGCGACGCGGACCATGTTGACCTCGGGCTGCTGGGCGGTGAGCTGGACGCCGGCGGTCTGGGTGTGGAACCGCAGCATCTGGGACTTCGGGTTCTTCGCACCGAAGCGCTCGGACATGATCCTCGACCAGATCCGGCGGGCGGCGCGGAACTTCGCCACCTCCTCAAGGATCGTGGTGCGCGAGACGAAGAAGAACGACAGGCGCGGGGCGAAGTCGTCGACCGCCAGCCCGGCGTCGATGGCGGCCTCGACATAGGCGATGCCGTCCGCGAGCGTGAACGCGATCTCCTCGGCGGGCGTCGCGCCGGCCTCGGCCATGTGATAGCCCGAGATCGAGATCGTGTTCCACTTGGGAATCTCGTCCTTGCAATAGGCGAAGATGTCGGAGATCAGCCGCAGCGACGGAGCGGGCGGGAAGATATAGGTGCCGCGCGCGATGTATTCCTTGAGCACATCGTTCTGGATCGTGCCGGTGAGCTGGTCGGCGGCGATGCCCTGCTCCTCGGCAACGAGCTGATAGAGCAGCAGCAGGACCGCGGCGGGCGCGTTGATGGTCATCGACGTCGAGACCTTGTCGAGCGGGATGTTGTTGAACAGGACCTTCATGTCCTCGATCGAGTCGATCGCCACACCGACCTTGCCGACCTCGCCGGCCGCCATCGGGTCGTCGGAGTCATAACCCATCTGGGTGGGCAGGTCGAACGCGACGGACAGGCCCATGGTGCCGTTGGCGATGAGCTCCTGATAGCGGGCGTTGGACTCGGTGGCCGTGCCGAAGCCCGCGTACTGCCGCATGGTCCAGGGGCGCGACGTATACATCGTCGGATAGACGCCGCGGGTGAACGGGTATTTGCCCGGATCCCCGAGTTTGGTCGCAGGGTCGAAGTCGGCGAGCGCCTGGGCGTCGTAGACCGACTGGAATTCGGTGCCGGATTCTGTCTGTCCGCTCATGGTCCGAAGACTACTGGTGTCCTCTGACATCCATAGCGGGATCGCCTGAAAAGTGAGCACGGGAACCCGTCCGCGGCAGGCATCGACCGGGCCGCCCCCATGGGCGCTCCGGGTTATGAAGCTGTGACTAGCCAAGGGTCCACTTCGCGCCTACCATCATCCGCACGAGACATTTTCACCCACGATTCAGCCTACCTGTTGGCCATGGGCAGTGCAGCCCATGGAGCAGAGAGTGGGTGGGTTGAGGGTCTGACGTTCCTACCAGGCGAGACCGGTCGTCCGCCTCCACCCCGTCCGTTTTTCCCGTGTAAAGGTCCCCCGCATGTTCTTCTCAAAGAAGCCTTCGTCCCGTCTGGCACTCGCCGGCCTGTCCCTCGGAGCCTCCGCACTCCTCGTGGGCACCATGTCGGCCTGCACCTCCGGGGCCGGCGGCCCCTCCTCCACCTCCAGGGCCAGCAACTCCGCAGGCGCGCAGGGCGCCCAGCAGCCGAACATTCTGATGATCCTCATGGATGACCTCGGCTACACCGACCTGGGTGCTTATGGCGGCGAGACCGAGACCCCGAACCTGGACGCTCTGGCCAATCAGAGCGCCCAGTTCACCGACTTCCATTCCTCTCCACTGTGTGCACCGACCCGCGCCGAACTGCTGACCGGACAGGACCGCCACAAGGTCGGCCTCGGCTCGATGGAAGGCCTGGCGCCTCCCGGGGTTTCCCTGGAGACCCCCGGCTACAAGGGCAGCCTCGATGGTGAGTTCACCGGAATCGCGACCACTCTGGGCAACGCCGGCTATGACACCTATCAGGTGGGCAAGTGGCACTTGGGCATGGACGCCGGCCAGACCCCGAAGGACCTCGGTTTCGACCAGAACTTCACCCTCTTTGACGCCGGTGCTTCCTACTTCCCCGACGCCCGCCGCCTCTTCGACCGTCCGGTCCAGCCCTTCGACACCGTCATCTACGAACATAACGGCAAGACCGTGGACAAACTGCCCGACAACTTCTTCGCCACCCGCTCGTACACCGACGAGATGATCAAAATGGTCGATCACAGCGTGGACTCGGGCAAGCCGTTCTTCGGCTACTTGGCGTACACGGCACCGCACGACCCCCTGCACGTCGAGGACAAGACGCTGATCAAGAAGTACGCCGACCTATACATGAACAAGGACTACGCGGCCTTGCGCGACGAGCGCATCAAGCGCATGGTCGACAAGGGCCTTATCAAGGAGGGCGCGCCGACCCGCTGGATCGACCGCACGCCCAAGTGGGACACCCTGACCCCGGAGCAGCAGAAGGATCTCGCCTATCGCATGGCCACCTACGCCGCAGTGATCCATGAGGCGGACGCCCAGATCGGCCGATTGATCAACCACCTCAAGGAAACCGGTAAGTATGACAACACCCTGATCGCAGTGGTGAGCGACAATGGCGCGTCGGCGAGCACCCAGGTGATGTACGAGAACTTCAGCAAGCAGCCGGACTGGTTCAAGAAGAACTACCCGAAGATCGGCAATATCGACGCCTACGGCGAAGAAGGCTCGTTCGCCTCCATCGGTTTCCACTCCGCCCAGGTCGCGTCGGGCCCCTACTTCCAGGCCAAGAACACCCTGTTCGAGGGCGGTACTCGCGTACCCGCGCTCATCAAGACCCCGGCTGGCAGAGGACCCGCCGACCACCGCGTGGTCAACACCTTCGCCCACATGACCGACCTGTATCCGACCTTCATGGACTATGCGGGCGTTAAGGCAGACAGCGTGACGAACCTCTTGGGCGACTCGGCTCGTCCGGTCCTCGAAGGCACCTCGACCGCCATCGGTGACGACGACTTCGGTTGGGAGCACTTCGGCCACCGGGCCTACCGGTCAGGCGACTGGAAGCTCATCTTCACCCCGGAGGCGATGGGCGGAAACGGCAAGTATCAGCTGTTCAACCTCGCGGACGACCCGGGTGAGACCAAGGACGTCTACAACGAGAACCCGGCCGTCGCCAAGGAGCTTGAAGCGAAGTGGGACGCTTTCGCCAAGGCCAACAACGTCGCGGTCGTCGACTTCGCAAAGGTCAATGAGGTCGCCCCCAATGCCGCTGACCGTTGGTACATGATGGACTGGGCCACCGAGGCCACCCGGGTCGGCGGTTGATCCACTGATGGCAAGCTGCTGCACCCCGGAGGGCGCAGGATCCCTCAACTCCGGCGTTCCCGTCCCCGAGACCACACCAGTCCGCGGGACCGGAGCGCCGGGAGGGCACTATGCCGGCGACCTCTGTCCGATCCCATCGGGAAGTTTCGTGATGGGTGATCATTTCGACGAGGGCTATCCGGCAGACGGGGAAGTCCCGCTCCACCGGGTGGAACTCGACGGCTTCCGGATGGCCGCGACCAGCGTAACCAACCAGGAATTCGCTGCCTTCGTCGACGCAACCGGTTATCGCACGACCGCGGAAGACCACGGGATTTCTGCGGTGTTCTATGCGGCGTTCTTGGGCCGCCGGGAGGACATTCTCAGCATCCCCACCCGGGTGCCCTGGTGGCTTGCGGTCCGGGGTGCCGACTGGCGCCACCCGGACGGCCCGGCGTCCACGCTCCAAGGACGTGAGGACCACCCGGTGGTCCACGTGTCCTGGGATGATGCCCAGGCCTTCTGCACCTGGTCGGACACCCGGTTGCCCACCGAGGCGGAGTGGGAGTACGCCGCCCGAGGCGGGTTGGCGGATCGTCGCTATGCCTGGGGCAATGAGTTGCTGATGGAGGGAGCCTGGAACTGCAATATCTGGCAGGGCCGCTTTCCGAAGGAGAACTCGGCCGAGGACGGTTACCTGACCACCGCTCCGGTTGAGAGCTATCAGCCCAACGGCTATGGCCTGCATCAGATGGCCGGCAACGTGTGGGAGTGGTGCCAGGACTGGTTCGATCCGGGCTATTACACCCGCTCCCCCGAACAGAATCCCCAAGGAGCGGAAGACGGGGTGTGGCGGGTGATCCGCGGTGGGTCCTATCTGTGCCACGACTCCTATTGCAATCGCTATCGGGTGGCTGCGCGGAACTCGAATACTCCTGACTCGAGTTCCGGCAACATCGGGTTTCGGGTGGTGCGTGACAGCACTCCGTGAGGAACAGCGCCAGATAGCCCCTTCCTGACGCAGGAAAGGAATGATGGCTGGCCAGCTTTCTCCGTCGAAATTTTAGTTCCTGCACATCAAGGAAGGCCGGAGGCAGCTCAGCGCAAGGCGACTTTCAGACGACCTGGCTCACCAGTGTCTCTGCGGCGTCGACGATGCCGACGGTTTCGGCCTGCCAGTTGCGCTCCTGGGAACGATAGGGCCCGGTGGCCAGGGAGATGATCACGGCCGCGGCGCGCAAGCGGAGCTCCGTCGGATCCACCCGTTCGTCGAACACCGGCACCCAGGTCGCCAACAGGTGCCGCACGCGCGCGGCCTGGGTCGCGTTCATCCGCTGCACGGTCGACAGGTGCGCAATCAAACACGCCAGATCATCCGCCCGTCGACCCGGTCCGGCAGTGTCCACGTCGAGCAGCCCACAGATCTGGCCCCCGGCGACGTGCAACTGGCCCTCATGGAAGTCACCGTGCGTCGGCTCGTTCCCCAGAGGAATCGGTGCCAGTCCCTGTTCGATCTCCCGCGCAAGCCAGGTCAGTCGCGGCTCCAGGGTCGGCATCGCCTTGATCACCATCCGCGTGTAGTGCTGAATCGCATCCGACCACGGAGGTCGCCGCGGCAGATCCGCCACCTGACGCGGCATCGAATCCAGCACCCAGATGAGTTGTTCGGCCGTGCAGGGCGGTTCGGGGTCGAAAATCGCGCTTCTCAGGGGCATACCCGGCAGTTCATCCAGCACCAACAGACAGTCAGGAGTGGGGAGGGCGACGCGCGGAGCGGGTACGCCCGCCGCCCGCAGCAACTCGTGACGCGCTTTCACCTGCTGGAACAGGCTCTCGCGCAGGACCTTGATATAGAACACAGTCCGACCGGGCCCCTGACCGCGATCGGGCAGGGCGGTCGCTCGCAGCACCGCTCGGCGCCGCGGGCGATAGCCGATCATGTCGAGCTTCACCTGATCGGGCCGCAGGCGTACGCCCATCACCTCGGACAGCATCGGTGCCACCGACTCGGCATAGGCCGCCCGGGCCAACCCCGGCAGGTCGGGGTCCTTGGGATAGAGCCAGACGACAGCCTCGCGTCCACCGTCGACAAAGATCTCGGCGCGCTCGTCGGTCGGCGTACGCCCATGAGCGCGCGCGCTCACTCCGAGGAGCTCGTTCCGGCGACCGAACGGCCAGTCGACCACGGCACTGTAGGTCGCGGTGGTCGACTGATTGGGGTTGGCATCGACGTGATCGAGTGACCAGCGCACAAGCGTCCCCCCGGCATGCGTCACCGCTGCCGCCAGCAGCGGGCCCACCTGATTGGTGGTCAACAGACGCGACCCGTCGGCGTCGGGGGTGATTGCGCTCATGATCCTCCGGCGGTCGTTCTCCGGCTGACCTGCACGCTCAGATCAGCATGCCGATCTTGTCATAGACGGATGCCGTGGTGGCATGAGCCACTGCCCGCGCGCGCTCCGCACCGTCGTTGAGGATCCGCTCGAGCTCGGCCCGATCATCCATCAGCTCCAGCGTGCGAGCCCGGATCGGGGTGAGTTCGTCGGCCACGGCTTCGGCGACGGCGACCTTAAGATGGCCATACATCTTGCCGTCGAAGCTCGCGACGACGTCGGCCACCGGCGTGCGCGTGATGGCGGCCAGGATGGACAGGAGGTTCGATACCCCCGGCTTGTTGGCCTCGTCATAACGGATCTCGGTGTCGGAGTCGGTCACCGCCGACTTGAACTTCTTGGTGTTCGCCTTCGGCTCGTCGAGGATGTTGATCAGTCCGTTGGGCGACTCGGCCGACTTCGACATCTTGGCCGTGGGCTCCTGCAGGTCCTGGATCTTGCCGACCGAGGCGAGGATGTGGGGCTCCGGCACGACGAACGTGTCGCCATAGCGCGCGTTGAACCGCGTCGCCAGGTCGCGGGTCAGCTCCAGATGCTGGCGCTGGTCCTCGCCCACGGGCACCTTGTCGGCCTGATAGAGCAGGATGTCGGCAGCCATCAGGACCGGATAGGTGAACAGGCCGACATTGGTCGTGTCCACACCGCGCTTCGCGGACTTGTCCTTGAACTGCGTCATGCGGCTCGCTTGGCCGAACCCGGTCAGACAGGCCAGCACCCACATCAGCTGGGTGTGCTCCGGCACCTGCGACTGGACGAAGACGACCGACTTCTCCGGGTCGATGCCGGCTGCGATGACCTGCGCTGCGGTCACGAGGCTGCGCTCGTGCAGCTGCTGCGGCTCGGGCCACTCGTTGTAGGAGTGCAGGTTAGCCACCCCGAAGAACGCCTCGAACTCGTCCTGCATGCCCACCCACTGCCGCAGCGCACCGAGATAGTTGCCGAGGTGCATCGAGTCGGACGTGGGCTGGACCAGGGACAGGGCGCGGGGCTTCGAACTCATGGGCGTCATTGTTCACCCGAGCGCAGCGGACGCGCGAATCGTTTCAGACCCCGGCGGCCTCGGGTGCGGCCGCGTCGTCGAGGCGCTCGAGCCGGATGCGCGCAGCGCGGCGACCGTCGAGTTCGGTGACGGTGAACAAGATGGGTACGCCATCCTCGTCATCCGGAGCGCCCACCCGCGCGAGTTCGACCCGGATCTCGTCCCCTTCACCCGGCAACCGGCCGAGCTGCGCCATCACATAGCCAGCGAGCGTGTCATAGGGCCCCTCGGGCAGGACATAGCCGGTTTCGTCGCCGAAATCCTCCAGCGACACCAGACCCTCGAGCTCGCGATAATTCGCCTCGACGGGGTGGTCCTCGACCACGACGTCGTATTCATCGGTGATATCGCCGACGAGCTCCTCGACCAGGTCCTCCATGGTCACGATGCCGGCCGTGCCGCCGTATTCGTCGCGGACGATCGCCAGATGGGCCGCATTCCGTCGCATCTCCGACAGGGCGCGCAGCACCTTGACGGTGTCCGGGAACGCGAGGACCGGGCGTACGAAATCGATGACGGGAGTCGAGCGGGTCGCCACCTCGGGATCGAAGAGGTCCCGCACGTGCACGAATCCGGCGATGTCGTCGGCCGAGTCGCGGGTCACGGGATAACGCGAATGGGGCGCGGCGGCCATGATGCGCACCGCCTTGTAGGCCGGCAGATCACCGTCGACGAACTCGACCTCGGTGCGCGGGATCATCACCTCGCGCAGCGATCGCTCACCCGCATCGAACACGTCGTCCACGATCCGGCGCTCCTCGGCACCGAGCGTCGACGAGGCTGACACCATCGAGCGGATCTCCTCGTCGGTGACCTCCTCGCGGGACGCTGTCGGGTCACCACCCAGAACGCGCACCACGATGTTGGTCGACAGGCCGAGGAACCAGATCACCGGCTTCAACGCGGTCGCGATGCCGCTGATCATCGGGGCCAGCGCGAGCGCGAAACCCTCGGCCCGCTGCATCGCGAGCCGTTTGGCCGTGAGTTCGGAGAACACGATCGAGAAATAGGAAATGACGATGGTGACGAGCACCAGGGCGAGGGTCGATGCGCCCGGCACGCCACGGGCACGCAGCCAGCCACCGAACCATTCGGCGATGGTCGCGCCACCGAATGAAGCGGACAGGAAGCCCGACAGTGTGACGCCGATCTGGACCGCCGACAGGAACGTATTGGGATTGCCCGCGAGCTTCGCCACCGTCGCCCCCCGCTTGCCGCGCGTCGAGAGCTGACGAATCTGGCTCTCCCGCAGTGACACCAGGGCCATCTCCGCACCGGCGAAAACACCGCCGATGAGGATGAACAGGAAAATCAGCAGGATGTCGGTCACCATGACTGGCCCCCGGGCACCTGTTCCTGGGGACTGTCGGGCTCCGGACTGGCAGAAGGCATGGCGTCAGCCTAAATGACGTGACCTACAACACCGGGGTTCGGTTGAATCACGACATGCGCGATCACACCCCACCGATCCTGGTGAGCCCCGATGGTGTCGTCACCCTGCGGCCGTATCGTCCGGAGG
>CAZEVN010000086.1:0-14621 GCA_964515145.1 uncultured Enemella sp. | reverse complement strand
CGGCCGCGCGGCCGCGAGCACCGTGGGAGCCGCTCCGGACGGTACGCGGTTCGTGCCCCATCTCACCCTTGCCCGCACCCGGACGCGGTTCGATGCCACGCGCTGGCTCGGCGTACTCGATTCGTTCGGCGGATTCGACTGGCGAGCGGGCGAGCTGACCGTGATCCGCTCGCATCTGCGCCAAGGTCCCCGCAACCGATCGCGCTATGAAGTGCTGGCCGAGTTGCCGTTCGCCGGAGTTGGTACGCCCCAGCAACCCGATTCCTCCCATGACGAATGGAAATCTGGCATCCTGCCGCGCTGGTGACTACGGTGCTGCCCATGTCCTATCGCCCTGAAACCCTGGCTGTGCATGCCGGCCAGGAAGAGCCCGATTCCGCAACGAATGCCCGGGCCGTCCCGATCTATCAGACGACCTCCTATGTCTTCAACGACTCCGAGCACGCCGCCGACCTGTTCGCGCTGAAGACGCCCGGCAACATCTACACCCGCATCATGAACCCGACCACCAGCGTGTTCGAGACCCGCATCAATGCGCTCGAGGGCGGCGTCGGGGCTCTGGCGACGGCGTCGGGCGCTGCTGCGATCACGTATGCAGTGCTCAACCTCACCTATGCCGGGGACAACATCGTCGCGTTGTCGACGCTCTATGGCGGCACTTTCGCGCTCTTCGCCCACACCCTGCCGCAATATGGCATCGAGGTCCGCTTCGTCGATCCGGAGAAGCCCGAGGATCTGGCGAAGCATGTCGATGAGAAGACCAAGCTCGTCTTCGGCGAGACCCTGTGCAACCCGAAGATCAACGTGATCGACATCAAGGCCTGGGCCGATGCATCGCATGCCCAGGGACTGCCCTTCATCGTGGACAACACCGCGCCGTCGCCCCTGATGTGTCGCCCCTTCGAGCATGGCGCCGATGTGGTCGTGCACGCGGCGATGAAATACATCGGCGGTCACGGCACCAGCATGGGCGGCGTCATCGTCGACTCGGGCAACTTCGACTGGAATGCCCACGCCGATCGGTTCCCGGGCCTGACCCAGCCGGACGGGGCCTATCACGGTGTCGTGTGGACCGAGGCCGTGGGCAACCTGGCATACATCATCCGGGCCCGGACCGTGCTGCTGCGCAACACCGGCGCGACGCTGGCCCCGATGAACTCCTGGCTGCTGCTCCAGGGCCTCGAGACCCTGCACCTGCGCATGGAGCGCCACTGCAGCAACGCCCAGAAGGTCGCCGAGTTCCTCAACGACCACCCGGACGTGGCCTATGTGAACTATCCGGGCCTGCCCGGCAGCCCCTATACCGAGGTCGCCGACCGCATGTTCAACGGCACCGGCTATGGCGGCCTGGTCTCGTTCGGCCTCAAGGCCGGCCGCGAGGCGGGCTCGAAGTTCGTCGAGGCCCTGCAGCTGTTCTCGCATCTCGCGAACATCGGCGATTCGAAGTCGCTGGCGATCCACAACGCCTCGACCACTCACAGCCAGCTGACCGAGGACGAGCTGGTCGCTGCCGGCGTACCTGCCGACATGGTCCGCCTCTCGATCGGCATCGAGCACATCGACGACATCATCGGTGACTTGGACCAGGCGCTCAGGACCGTGGGTGCCGGGGGAGAATGACCCGGTGACTTCTGGATCCACCCTCGGGCCCGTCGCGCCGGCGGCGCGCCTCGGTCAACCCGTGGGCCCGGGGGTGGGCACGGTCGAGACCAGGCAGGTGCGCCTGTTCGACGCGTCCCACCCCCTCACCCTCGCCAGCGGCGCGACCCTCACCGAGGTCGACGTCGCCTATGAGACCTATGGCACGCTCAACGACTCGGGTGACAACGCGGTCTTCATCTGTCATGCCCTGACCGGTGATGCCCATGCCGCGGGGCTGCACGAGGGCGCCCGCAAACTCGGTTGGTGGGACAACATCATCGGCCCGGGCCGGCCGATCGACACCGATCACCTGTTCGTCGTGTGCGCCAATCTCCTGGGCGGCTGCCAGGGCACCACCGGACCGGCATCGATCAACCCGGCCACAGGCGTGTCCTATGGCCTCGACTTCCCCCTTCTGCAGGTCAAGGATTTCGTCACGGTCCATCGGGCGTTGCTCGCCCATCTGGGCGTACGCCGGCTGCTGGCCGGGTTCGGGGGATCGCTCGGCGGGATGCAGGTGCTGGAGTGGGCACTGTCCTTCCCCGAGGACATGACCCACGCCGTGATCATTGCTGCCTCGAGCCGCCTGACAGCCCAGAACATCGCCTTCTCGGCCGTGGCGCGCGAGGCGATCAAGCGTGACCCGGGATTTCGGGCGGGTCGCTATCTCGATGAGGGCGCCAATCCCGACTTCGGATTGTCGATCGCCCGGATGATGGCCCACATCACCTATCTCTCGGAAGAGGGCCTCGCCGAGAAGTTCGGCCGCCGGTTCCAGGAATCCGAGACGCCGCGCCACGGTTTCGGCGCCGACTTCGCCGTGGAGAGCTATCTGCATCACCAGGGCGAGGCCTTCCTCGGCCGCTTCGATGCCCTGTCCTATCTCTATCTGACCCGGGTGATGGACTATTTCGACCCGTTCGCCGGAGTCGACGAGAACGCTCCGGGTGATGCGTTCGCGGCCGTCAAGGCCGCCGGCACCAAATTCTGCGTGCTCTCGTTCGACACCGACTGGCGGTTCGACACCGGGCACTCGCGACGCATCACGCACGTCCTCGAGCACGGGCGACTCCCGGTGACATTCCGCGAGATTCCGTCGGTATGGGGACACGACTCGTTCCTGCTGCCGATTCCCGCCTATCACGACACCATCCGGGCCTTCCTGGAGCGAGCCAGGGAGGAGCAGCCGTGACCGAACGACGCTGGGCACCGGAGAACGGCGGGCCCGGGAAGCCGTTGCGTGCCGACCTGGCCCTGGTCGCCGACCTGATCCCCGAGGGCTCCCGCGTGCTCGACCTGGGCTGCGGCTCCGGCTCGTTGCTCGCCCACCTGATCAACGACAAGAACTGCACCGGCACCGGCGTCGACAGTGACAACGAGAACGTCATCAAGGCGATCCGTCGCGGGCTCTCCATCATCGATCTCGACATCGAGGCCGGCCTGCCCGACTTCGCCGACAAGAGCTATGACACGGTCGTCATGTCGCGCACGCTGCAGGCCATCCGCCAGCCGCGACGCCTGCTCAAGGAGATGGGTCGCGTGGGGGAGCGCGTGATCGTCTCCGTCCCCAATTTCGGCCTGTGGCGCAACCGACTGTCGGTCATCCGTGGGCATATGCCGATCTCGAAGGACCTCCCGCACGCGTGGTATGACAGCCCCAACGTCCGCTACACCACCCTTGCCGACCTGGAGGCGTTCTTCGGCGCGTTCGGGTTCGAGATCGAACAACGGATCCCGCTCGTGGAGTCCTGGCGACCGCTGCGCCGGGGCGTACGCTTTGCCAACCTGCTGGCCGGCTCAGCGGTCTATGTGCTGAGGAGAAGCTGACCAGAAGAAAGCTTTGCTTATTGATTGTCGTTAATATCGAAACTCGATAAGCTAGAGGTGCTGCAGCCACCCCAACAGCATCTCTCGAAAGGCCCACGGCCATGTCCACACGGAGTTTCCTGGCCCCCTCCCGGGGCGACTTCCTCTTCGCTCGCCTGCTCGTCGTCGTTGTTGTTCTCGCCCTCACCATCGGCGCTGTCGCCACTCTGTGGCCGAGCGGCCCCCTCGAGTTCACTGCCTCGCTCCAGGACCCGGGCCCCACGTACGCGGCCGCCGGCACCGCAGCGGGCGCCTCGGCCACCTATGCGCCGGAGGTCGTCTGGACCCTGGCCGCACCCAGCGTCGGCGAACGCCTCCTGGCCGGCCTACCGGCCCTCTTCCTCCTCCTGGTCGGGCTCATCGCAGCCTGGCTCGTCTGGCAGTTGATCGGCGCCGCGAAGGCGGGGGAGCCCTTCACTCGAACCACTGTGCGCTACTCCCGCACATTGGCGGCGCTCGTGCTGATCGGAGCAGTCGTCTGGCCGTTCCTGCTGATGGGTGTGCAGTTCGCGCTCGTGACGCGCGTCCAGTCGGAGCCGTCGGTGCTCATGTGGTTCTCGGGATTCGACTTCCTCCCGATCGTGATCGGCGCGCTGCTGGTCATCCTCACCGAGGTGTACGCCCGCGGCCTTGACCTGCGCGACGATGTGGAAGGCCTCGTCTGATGCCTGTCGAAGAGCCCCATCGGGTGGTCTGCCACCTCGATGAGCTGCTGGACGCCCGCGGCATGACGCTCACCGCTCTCAGCGAGCAGGTCGGGGTGTCGCTTGTCAACCTTTCGGTGCTCAAGAACAATCGCGCCAAGGCCGTCCGGTTCGCGACCCTGACCGCCATCTGCTCCGCCCTCGAGTGCACCGTGGGAGACCTGTTCTCGATCTCACCCGTCGACTGACGCCCACTTGGATTGGGACGCCCTGGCCAGATTCGGTGCCTGGCCAGGGAGCCTCCGAAATATTCGGTGACAGTTCACCAACTGCGAACTATTCTGTTCCCGGATCAGCGCCCAGACCCGGGACACTGAACCACGCGGAAAAGCAACCACAGGGGAAAGGAAAGGGCGGAGACGTGAATCGCATCGGCTACCCGATCGAGCATGGCTCGGCCCCTTGGCGTCCCTGCCTGCGTCGTCGCACCATCGACGGATGTCTACGCTGACGCTCCTTTTCGGAGTTGTCTGCGTATTCAGCCGTCCTGCGTCCACGCAGGGCGGTTTTTGTTTGCCCACGACCCGCAGCGGAAGGAGGATCCCATGAGCGGAGTTCTGGTTCTCAACACTGACAACACGGCCTTGCACACCGTGTCGATCAAGCACGCGATCGGCATGCTGGTCCGTGAGGTCGCCATCGTCGAGGAGGCGAAGGAAGGCCACGCGATCGGCCCCTACCCCTGGCCGATCGTGCTCCGACTGGTCCGCTATGTGAAGACCGCCTTCCTCTATGCGCGGGCCCCCGGGTGGACCAAGCGCGGCGTCCTGAAGAGGGACCGGCACACCTGCGCCTACTGCGGCGCCTATGCCAACACCGTCGACCACCTCGTCCCGCAGTCCCGCGGCGGCCCGAACTCGTGGCTCAACACGGTTTCTGCATGCGGCCCGTGCAACCTGACGAAGGCCGACCGGACTCCGGAAGAGGCAGGCATGCGGTTGCTGTTCAAGGCGTACGCCCCCTCGCGCGCTGAGCTGGCCCTGCGCTGAGCTGCGTTACGACTGAATAGGAGAGGCCCCATATAGGACCCTTCCTATATGGGGCTTATCCTTTGTAGGTGTCGTTGAATCACGTGCTCCTGGGCATCCTGGCCGACGGGCCTGCCACGGGCTATCAACTTAAGCAGGTCATCGACGCCGACCTGGTGGGGCTCTGGCGGGCGGACCAGTCCCAGATCTATCGCTCGCTCACCGCACTGGTGCGCGACGGTCTGGCATCCCGCTCGACCGTCATCCAGACCGATCGGCCCTCTCAGCACCCCCACACCATCACCGAGGCCGGCCGGGCAGAGCTCAGCTCCTGGCTCTCGGAGAGTCCCGAACCTGTGCCGACGGCCCGGGACCCGCTCTTGCTGCGGGTGTGGTTCCTGGGCCGCGAGGATCCTGATCTGGCCCGCCGCACGCTCGCGGTCCGCCGGAAGGACCTGGTGGCGCTGGAAGCCCAACTCACGACGCAGGCGCACCAGGAGTGGCCCCGGGGCAGCGACCCGAACGACGCCCTCCGCTATGCGGCCCGGGCGCATCGCCTCGCCCACATCCGGACCGACCTGGCCTGGATCGACGCGACCGACCGCCTGCTCGCATCCCTGGATGCGCCAAAATCTGCGGCGGATTCAGAGTTCGAACATCGCGACAAGGGCTGACACCCAGCAGGACCCGGGATGACCGCAGATTATGCCGATGGGCGCGCCAGGGCAGCGAGGATCCGCTCGGCGCTGGAGCCGAGGTCGAGCCGCGTGGTGAGGGCGGCAAAGGCGTCGGGATCCACCGGAGCAGCCGGCAGGACGCAGTCACCGACCTCCACTCCGAGCTCCAGATCCCGTCGCGTCCGCACGACGTCACCGGCGATCGCGAGATAGTCCACGCCGGCCAGAACCTTCCTACGCTGGGCCTTGGTGAGTCCACTGGCCGGATCGTCAGCGGCTGCCACGAGCGCGGGCAGGTCGTCATAGACGTTCACGAGCGTCGCCGCTGTCTTCTCCCCGACCCCGGCCACTCCCGGAATCCCGTCCGACGTGTCCCCGCGCAGGGCCGCGAAATCGGCATAGCGCTGCGGCTCGATGCCATATTTCTCGCGCACCCAGGCCGCGTCCACCGACTGCAGGTTGGACATCCCCCGCGCGGTGTAGAGCGCCCGGATGCCGGCCTCGTCGTCGACCAGTTGGAACAGGTCCCGGTCTCCGGTCACGACGTCCACCCGCTCGAACTCGGGTGCCCACCGGGTCGCCAGAGTCGCGATGACGTCATCGGCCTCGAACCCGTCGGCCCCCACGACCGCGATGCCCAGCGCTGCCAGGGCTTCGAGGATCCACGGCACCTGGGGCGCGAGCGTGTCGGGGGATTCCTCGGCGATCCCCGACTCCGCACCGACCCCGCCGGCTCCCACGACATCAGTGGGCGCCTCCGCAGCCACGCGGTGGGTCTTGTAGCTCGGCAGCAGGTCGACCCGCCACTGCGGGCGCCAGTCGTTGTCCCACGCCGCAACGAGATGCGTGGGGGAGTGATCCGTCGTCAGCCGGGCGATGAAGTCGAGCAGCCCCCGCACAGCGTTCACGGGCTGGCCCTCGGGCGTACGGATCGAATCCGGCAGGCCATAGAAGGCGCGGAAATAGAGGCTGGCGGTGTCGAGCAGCATCAGGCGCCCGGGCGTCGCATCCGAAGTCATGGGGGCCATCATTCCGCACCGAGGGACAGGATCCGAGCCCTCCGGGCCTCGTGACACGATGACGCCATGGAGGAGATGGACCGCAGGATTCTCAGTCTGCTCGCCGCCGACGGTCGCATCTCGTTCACCGATATCGGCCGCGCAACCGGACTGTCGACCTCCGCCGCCCAGCAGCGCGTACGCCGCCTCGAGCAGCGCGGTGTCATCACCGGCTATTCAGCACGGATCGACCCGGCCGCGCTCGGCCGCCTGCTGACCGCGTTCGTGGCCGTGCAACCGTTCGATGCGAGCCAGCCGGACGATACGCCCGAGCGTCTCCACCACATCCCCGAGATCGTCTCCTGCTATTCGGTGGCCGGCGATGCCAACTATCTCCTGATGGTGCAGTGCGAAACCCCCGCCGATCTCGAACGCCTGCTGGCCGAGATCCGGTCCGTGGGGCGCGTCTCGACCCACACAACGCTCGTCCTCTCCGTGCCGTTCGCCGACCGTCCCGTGCTCTGAGCGTCCCGTGCTCTGGGCGTCCCGTGCTCTGAGCGTCTATCGACACGAAAGTAGGCTCTCCGCGTGACCGTCTGCAGCCTTCCTGCCCCGGCATCGGCCAAGCCCTTCCTCGTGCCCGAGTGGCCGCGAGGCCTGCGTTTCGTCGTCGCGCTGGCAGCGGGCGCGGTCACGGGACTCGCCTTCGAGCCGACGAACCTCTGGCTCGGAATGTTTCTCGGCATCGCCGCCTGGCTTCTCCTGTTCGACCCCCGCCTGCGTCCCAGGGGCAGCGGCTTCGGTATCGGCTATGCGTTCGGCCTCGGTCTGGGCGCAGTCTCGCTCAACTGGCTCAGCGTCCTGGTCGAGGGTGCCGGACCGTTCCTGGCCGCCGCGCTGATCGTGTTCGAGTCGCTGTTCTTCGGCCTGCTGGGAGTCGTCGTACGCCGGGTCCGACCACTGGTCTGGTGGCCGCTCGCCGTCGCGCTGGCGTGGGGTGCCATCGAGTTCGTCTATGGACGAGTGCCGTTCGGTGGGTTCGGGTGGATCCGACTGGCGTACGCCCAGGTCGACTCGCCCCTCGCCGGCCTGTTCCCCATCATCGGGGTCACCGGCGTCTCTGTCCTCACGGCGCTCATCGCCGCCGGCGTCGCCTGGCTGGTGGCCCGGCTGTGGAGCAGCCCACGCACCTGGACCGGACCCGTCACCGCGAGCGTTGCCCTGTTGATCGGCTTGGCCGGTCTCACCAGCGTCGGGCGGGCGTACGCCCCGGAGCCGGCGGCGGGGCACAGCACCGTCACGATCGGCATGGTGCAGGGCAACGTGGACGGGGGTGCGGGCACGGGGGCGATGGGCCGGGCGCGCTCGGTCACCAACAACCATCTGGGCGAGACCATCAACCTGATGGCGAAGGCGCGCGCAGGGGCCGTTCCGATGCCCGACTTCATTCTGTGGCCTGAGAACTCCACCGACATCGATCCCGAACTCGATGCCCAGACCCGGGCGACGGTCACGGCGGCGGTCGAAGTATCGGAACGTCCCATCCTCGTCGGTGCGGTCACCGCCGGGCCGGGGGAGGATGAGCGCCAGACCACCGCCCTGTGGTGGAACCCCGCCGGCGCTGCTGCGCCGGCAAGCGGCCCGGTCTCGGACCGCTATCACAAGCGCAACCTCGTCCCCTTCGGCGAGTACATCCCTTATCGCGATGCTCTGTTGCCCCGCATTCCGCTGCTCAGGCTGGTCGGCGCGCAGTCCGTGCCGGGCACCGATCCGGGCGTACTCGAAGGCCAACTGGCCGACGGTCGCACCCTGATGGTCGGCGACGTCATCTGTTTCGAACTGGCCTATGACGACACCGTCCACGAGGCGGTGCGCGGCTCGGAGGTCCTGGTGGTGCAGTCCAACAATGCGACCTATCGGGGTACGCCCCAGATCCCCCAGCAGTTCGCCATCACCCGGGCGCGCGCGATGGAAGCACGCCGCGAGATCGTGGTGGCCACGACCAACGCCCTGTCCGGCTATGTCGATCGCGACGGCCGGGTGATCGATCGCACCATCGAGGGCACCGCGGCGTCCCGCAGCTATGTCGTGCCGCTGCGCACAGCGCTCACCCCGGCCGTCCGATTCGGAGGGTTCTATGACCTCATCACGGTGCTGGGAGCGCTGGTGGCGCTGGGGTTCGGGGTGATCAAAGGCAGACGCGCGGCACACGAGATGCGCAATGACTTGGCCCATGGGCCAGAATGGACTGTTGGGAGCCCAAAGGAGCAGGCTCCCGTCGTCGACTCGCGAAAGAAGTGACCGTGGCGGAATCCAGCGACACCTATCCCGGGCTGGGGAAGGTCCTCGTCATCATCCCGACCTACAACGAGGCCGAGAACATCGAGCTGATCACCCGGCGGCTGCGCGTCGCGGTGCCGTCGGTGCACATCCTCGTGGCAGACGACAACTCGCCCGACGGCACCGGTGACATCGCCGACCAGCTCGCCGCCGACGACGACCACATCCACGTGTTGCACCGCAAGGGCAAGGAAGGCCTGAGCGCGGCCTACATCGCGAGCTTCCGCTGGGGTCTCGAGCGGGACTATGACGTTCTCGTCGAGTTCGACGCCGACGGCTCCCACCAGCCGGAGCAGCTCCACCGGCTTCTCGACGCCCTCGTCGCGGGCGCCGATATGGTCAAGGGCTCGCGCTGGGTCAAGGGTGGCTCGGTGATCAACTGGCCGATGTCGCGCGAGATCCTGTCGCGCGGTGGCAGCTTCTATACGCGCCTCATGCTCGGAATCCCGGTCAAGGACATCACCGGTGGCCTCAACGCCATGCGCGCCGACCTGATGCGGACGATCATCGACCAGATCGAGGCCAAGGGCTTCGGCATCCAGCGCGACCTGACCTGGCATGCCTATCGCGGTGGCTTCCGCGTCGTCGAGGTCCCGATCGACTTCAAGGAGCGCGAGCGGGGCAACTCCAAGCTCGGCCGCGATGTGTTCGTCGAAGCGCTCAAACAGACCACAGTGATGGGCCTCAACCATCGCCTCGGCCAGCTCAAGTCGTTGTTCGGCAAGGACAAGCAGCTCAACCGATGACCCAGGGGCTGCCACCGGGAGGGGACCGTCGACGACGTCGGCGGCCCTGGGCGTTGCCGTTGTTGCTTGTCCTGCTCGTCCTCGTGCCGCTGACCGAGATCTTCGTGCTGCTCCAGGTCGGCAACTGGATCGGCCTGCTGCCGACGATCGGCCTCCTGATCGTGGTCGCGATCTTCGGCACCTGGCTCTCCAAGCGCGAGGGCGGCAAGGCCTGGAAGGGCCTCAACCAGGCGATCAACACCGGCGAACTCCCCAGCGGCCAGATTGCCGATGCAGCCATGATCCTGGTCGGCGCGTTGATGCTCGTGTTCCCGGGCTTCCTGACCGACATCGTCGCGTTGCTCTTCCTCCTGCCGTTCACGCGGCCACTGATGAAGAAGCTGTTCTCCTGGGCCGTCGCGGGCCAGGCCAAGAAGTTCACCGATGGCATGCCCGGCATGATGCCGCCGATCGGCATGCCGCGCATGCCCGGATATCCCCCGACCGTGGACGGCACGGGTACGCATACGCCCGACGGCCGCATGCGCAATCCGGGGGAGTCCGGCGAGGTCATCGAGGGTGAGGTCATCGACGGCGAGGAGCCGGATCGCCGCTAGGTGCTCGTTCTGCCACGTGTCGAGCAGGCCCTGCGGGCCCGGAGAGTGTGTCCCTGGGGACAGGGTCCGGGCGTCCTATGGAATTGCTGCCGAAACGGAAGCACGACGCCCGCGTCCACTGGGTCAGTCGCCCACCCGCGCCAGGGCGACGGTGATGTTGTCGTGGCCACCCTGGTCGTTGGCCCACTGCACGAGAGCCTCGGCAAGCGCGAGGGGCTTGGGGAACACTTCCGCCGCCTCGCGCACGACGGCAGCCAAGTCTTTCGGCGCCGACGCATAGTTCCACAGGCCGTCCGAACAGAGCAGGAGCCAGCCGGGGGCGGTGATCCTCATCTGGGTGGCACGTGGGTTCAGGTCGGGGGCATCGGCCCCGAGCCAGCGGGTGATCGTGTGCGCCAGGGGAGTGTCTTCCGCATCTGCCCGCGGCATGCCGGCTGCAATCATCATCTCGGCCATCGAGTCGTCCCGCGTCAACAGCAGCGGCTTGCCCTCGTCGGGGATCAGGTATGCCCGCGAGTCCCCGATGCAGGCGTGCCACAACATCGGCCCCATGACCACCGCGGCGACGAAGGTGCAGGCCCCGGGGGCTTTGACATTCCGCTCGCTCTCGCGCAGAACCGCGTGCTGTGCCTCGCGCACGGCCCGCTCGAAGGTGCGCCGACCAGCCACCTGTGCGCTGTGGGTGCCCCCGAGCCCGATGCTGAACGGCGCGGCCAGGATCGCGAGCGAGGCTCGGGCAGCGGCCAGGGACGCCACGTCGGAGTTCTCCGCCGAGGTCACGCCATCACAGACAACGAGGGCAGCGTGGGATCCGGACGGTTCGACCGCCGCCATGGCCATGGCGTCCTCGTTGCGGTCGCGGGCTTCACCCCGATCACAGACACCGGCTACCCACGACGCGGGTGCCTGCCCGAAGTGCAGGCGATCACCGAGCTCGTCGGGCAGCGTGTCAGCAACCGCACTGCCGCACACCTCACAGAAAGCCGCGTCCGAAACGAGCGGCGCTGCGCACCGCTCGCACACCACAACGGTCACCTCAGGGTCCAACTGCGCACCGAGTTGGCCCGGTTGACCAGATCAATGCGGTCCTCGGGCAGCTGGGCCTCTCGGGCCAGGGTGCGATAGGACGACTCCAGAGCTGCCCTCAGAGTGGGCTCCTTGGTGTCGAACGGCCCGATCTTGCCCTGCTGCGGTCCGGCGCCGCTCACGAGTGCCAACGCGCGCTCCAGCACCCGAGACACGATGGTCTCGCGCTCGGTCACGCCGAGTTTGACCCCATCGATGCTCTGCATGGCCCGGTCGAGCGTACCGACATCGGTGTCCTTCGCCTGCGTGAGCAACTCGGCCCGGAATCGGCGTGCCTCGACATAGCTGCGGCTGCTCTTGGGCACCAGATCAAGGGCAGCGGTGGCGTCATCGACATCGTCGCGGGCTTGGCGTACGCGCGCGAGACCGAACGCCGCCGGCGCCACGAACGCGGCATCGGTCTCGGCACAGGTCCGATAGAGATTCTCCGCAACATCGAGTTGGCCGCCGGCCTCGCAGGCGACGGCGAGCGCCAGCTTGGGTGCGAGTTCGCCGGGGACCTGCTGATAGACGGTATTGAACGCGCTCTGCGACGCCGCGGCGTCGCCACGCTGGAGCGCCGCGAGGCCGCTCAGCCACAACGCTCGCCATTCCCACGGGTCGGTCTGCAACATGGCCTGCGACGCCTGCTCCGCGCGCTGGGGATCGCCGGCCCGCAGGAACTCCTCACCCCGGGCCAACCAGACCTCCACGCTCTCACCCGGTGCATCGTCGAGTTCGGCGAGTCGGGACGCCGGGTCACCGGGTGGGAGGCCGACCAGCCAGGCGTACTGGGAATCACTGGGATCCGGCTTCAGCACCGGCAGCTCGTCCCAGGTCATCCGGTCGGTCGACACCGCGGGATTGGCGAAATAGAGCGACGGGGCCGCCGTCAGCGCAGCGCCGGGCTCGTTGAGCGCGACGACCTCACGAAGTACGCCCATCGCCTGGGCCCGCACCTCGTCGGCCGAGCCGAACCGATCATCGGGGTTCGGCGCACAGCACTTGGAGATGAGCCAATAGAGCGAGTCATATTGCTGGAACAGCGGCGTGTCCGCGGGCTCGGGCAGGCTGTGCAGATAGGTCGTCTGATAGCCGCGGAACTCGAGGCAGAGCACCAGGAGAGTGCGTCCGATCGTGTAGAGATCGGAGGCGATGCTCGTGCCCATCCGCGGCACTTCGGGGGCCTGATAGCCGACGGTGCCATAGATGGCCGAACCATCGTCGTTTAGGTGGCGAACACCACCGAGGTCGATCAGCTTGACCGCATCCCCGATCTGGATCAGGTTGTCGGGCTTGAAGTCGCAATAGACCATGCCCTGGTCGTGAAGATATTGGAAGGCGGGCAGGACCTCGATGATGTAGGCCAAAGCCTGGTCGAC
The DNA here is from genome assembly GCA_964515145.1 of uncultured Enemella sp. Taxonomy (GTDB): domain Bacteria; phylum Actinomycetota; class Actinomycetes; order Propionibacteriales; family Propionibacteriaceae; genus Enemella. The sequence continues at coordinate 1,638 of CAZEVN010000086.1, read as the reverse complement.
CGGCAACGGATCATAGACCCCGCCGTTGGCCTCCATGCGGTCCTTGAGGATCTGCTTGAGGGACTGGCCTCCGACGTATTCCATGACGATGTAGCCGGCCTCGTCATGGGTGACGAAGTTGTAGATCTGGACGATCGACGGGTGGTCGACACGAGCCAGGAAGCGCTGTTCGGCGATGGCTGCAGCCAGCGCATCGGCATCGCCGGAGTTGAGCAGACCCTTGAGAACGACCCAGCGGTCGGACACGTTGCGGTCCTGGGCGAGATAGATCCACCCGAGACCACCATGGGCCAGGGCCCCGGCGACCAGATATTGGCCGGCGACGAGATCGCCCTTCTTGAGCTTGGCGGCGAACGAGAACGCAGTGCCGCACTTGGAGCAGAAGCCTTCCTCACGGCCGGGCCGCCCGGCGACCGAGCGGCCGACGGGTGCGCCGCACTGGCTGCAGTTGCGCTTGCCCTCGGGAACCGATGCGTTGTCCTTCACGACCGCGTGAGGATCGACCGGGGGGACCGAGGGGATGGTGGTCAGGCCGGCACCGAGGCGGGCCGAGCGTACGCGCTGGGAATCGGACCGCACGCGACGCGTCGAGTTGGAGCCGGTGCGGGCGGAGCCCATCGCCGCAGAGCCGAGCTGCGCAGACGCGACGCTGCGGCCGGAATCGAGATCCATCTCGGCAAGTTCCGGGGCCTCGTCCGCCGCCGTCGAGTGGGCAGCCGAGTCCGGCGGCATGCCGCACACATCGCAATATCCGTCGGCGACGGTGCCGCTGCAGCCGGGCTGGGGACAGGGAATGCTCATGTCGATCCTTCCGGGCTCAGGCGTTGCGGCCATAGACGGGTTCGGGCTGGCGCCCCTCACCGAGGGTGGGCCGCAGCCAGCGATCATAGGACGCCTGCCAGCGGCCGTCGGCGCGCATCTGCTCCAGCAGAGCGTTGATGAAGCGAGCCATGTCGGGCTGGTCTGCGGGTACGCCGATGCCATAGGGCTCCTGCGTGAACGGCTCCCCGGCGAGCACGACGGCGTAGGGGTCCTGGGCCGCCAGACCGGCCAACACCGTGTCGTCGCCGGTCACCGCGTCGACCTGGCCCTCGCGGAAGAGCACGAGGCAGCCGGTGTGGCTGTCGGACGGCACGGCGATCGCGTCCGGCGCGAGCTGCTGGATCTGGGTCAGGCTGGAGGTCGCGTTGGGGGCGCAGACGCGGTGGCCACTGAGGGAGTTCAGGTCGGTGATGCCCGAGCCCTTGCGCACCATGAGCTTCTGGCCGGAGCGGTAATACTCGGCCGAGAACCCGATCTGTTCCCAACGACCACAGGTCATGGTCATGTTGCGCACCACCAGGTCGACCTCGTGGTTTTCCAGCAGGGGGATCCGGTCGGCCGCGGTGATCACGCGCAGCTGTGCCTTGGCATCCGGACCGAAGATCGCCTTGGCAACCTGGTCGGCCATATCGATGTCGAAGCCCTCGATCACACCGGAGCTGGGATTCCGGGAGCCGAGCAGATAGCTGTCGGCCGAGACGCCCACGACCAGTCGGCCGCGTTCCTTGATCGCGGCCATGGTCGAACCCGCGGGGAGGGCATTCGGACCGGGCAGCGGGCCGCCCGGAGCATAGGACTGCGTGGCGTTGTTGCACG
>CAZEVN010000085.1:0-14625 GCA_964515145.1 uncultured Enemella sp. | reverse complement strand
CTGGAGCGCAGGCGTGCCGAGCGTGGTCGGATAGCCGGGCCATTCGGTGGCCTCGCGCAGCGCGGAGCGGACGATCTCGGGGACCGGGTCGACCGGCGTACCCACCGAAAGATCAGCCACCCCATCCGGATGCGAACAGGCCAACTGCTTGGCCCCGGCCAGCGTGTCCCAGGGAAAGTCGGGCAGCCGGGACGTGTGCGGCGTTCTCACGCCTCGTCGTGCTCCTGCGGCGGGAGGGCTGCGACGAGCGGATGGTCGTCGTCGATCACGCCGGTCTTGGCCGCGCCACCGGGCGAGCCGTGCTTGTCGAAGAACTGCACGTTCACGTCGTAATAGCTCGCCCACTCCGCGGGCACGTCGTCCTCGTAATAGATCGCCTCCACCGGACACACCGGCTCACACGCACCACAGTCGACGCACTCGTCGGGGTGGATATAGAGCATCCGGTTGCCCTCATAGATGCAGTCCACGGGGCATTCCTCGACACAGGCGCGGTCCTTCAGGTCCACACACGGCTGCGCGATGATGTAGGTCACGATCACTCCTCGGGAGGTAAAGGCGCCTCGATCGGGATACCCGGCATGGTTCCCGGGCGCCTTGCAAGATTAATATCACTATCCTCCGAGAGAAACGATCCCCCGCAGGATGAGAAAAGATCCTCTGCAGAACTTACCCGGATTCCGAACCGGCGTGCGCATCTCGATGCGCACCGTGGACGAGGAGCGTGCCTCCGACCGCCTGGGTCTGGTGCTGGAGGTCGACGAGGACTCCGTGGTGATCGAGAATCGCGCCGGCGAGCGCCAGCGCATCGACCGGGCGACGATCCGGCTGGCCAAGCTCGTCCCAACCGTGGCCCGGGGCAGGAATCCACGGCACGCGCCACGGGAAATGCTCGAGGCGCTGGCGCACGATGCAGAGCTGGGCGCGCCGGCGGGCAGCATGTGCTGGATCGCACGGCTGGGCGATGTGGTCGATCACCTGGATGACGCGGGGGTACGCCCGATCCCCGGGCAGTCCGACACGCGCTCGGCTGCGGTTCGTGGTGGGTCGCGGGGTCTGGTCAACGGCGAATGGGCGGCAGTAAGGCTGGCGGCGGCCGAGGATCTCGATGCCTTGGCCGCCTGGGCCGCGCGGCGCAATGCGCGGAACATCGTGGTCACGAGTGGGTTGTCCGACGACGTGCTGAGCAGCCTGGGACTGGAGCGGCTCTGAGTGCCCGTCGCTGGTCGCCGACGAGGAGGAGGTGAGGTTTAGCCCGGGCCACCAGCGGTGCTCCAGCTGGCCTTCGCTCGGATCGGTGAAAGGCTGCGCCGGCAGCAGGGCTGGCTTCCGCTGGCCTCATCAGCTTTCGCTAACACTTTCAGCTTCCGCTAGCCCCTTCAGCTCCCACTGACGTCTTGAGCTTGCGCCCCATCGCAATCAGCTTGTCTTCGCGTCTAAGGCTCCCCGTGCACCGGGGGCGGAGTCGGCGAGGGCAAGCTGGATGGAATTCGGCCCTCAGCAACGCAAGCCAAAGCGGCTAGGGGGCGCTGACTGCCGTGAGGGCACGCTGAACGATGGGTTTTCTGTCGTGATTTCACGCTTCTGGCGGGTTCTGCAGTTTCGGTACGCCCGCGCAGCGGGAGGGCAAGCTGAATGGCCCCATCCGACCACCGTTGAACGGGCCGAGCGGTGATCGAGTGCCATGAGGGCCGACGAGACAGATTCCCCACGAGGGATCGCGCATTGCTCCTGGGCTTCTGAACACCCATTCCCGAACAGCCAAATGCACCTCGCGCTGGTTCGCTGCAGCCGCGCGCGTACACCCCTCTCCGCTCGTGAAACATCACGCGCGAAGTGCTGTCACCCGGCGCGGGGATGCTGAACCCGAGCGAAGTGGTGGCGACACGAGAACGCAACCTTGGGCTCAGGCGACGGGAACGCCCGATCCTCTCCCGACCGTGGATGGGACTGGCCGTCGAACGATCACTCAACCACCGTGCCGAGGGGCACAGAGCACCGCGTGATCGTGAGACTGGTTGGGCGGGAGGGGGATCGGGCGTGAAGTCGCCGAACGGAACCACCGGGCGTACGCCCAGTGGACACCCCCATTCAGATCACCCGGTGCACCTGATCTCGTCGGTGGCGTTGTATTTCCACGACTTGTCCTCGCGCTTCACGACCTGGCCGTTGACCTTGAACAGGCGGTAGTACCGAGCCGTGAAGCCCGGCGACGCGGACTGCGGGTTGCAGCTGGAGCTGCTGTCGGTGATCGTCCGGCCGTTGTAGAACCCACTCTTCGTGGGTGTCGGTGACTCGATGTCCCACTTCTTGGTGCCCCAGACGCGGACAGTGATCGAGCCCCGGGAACCGGCAGACGAGTTCGACTGGCTGGCCTGGATATAGATGGCGTTGTCGGTGGTGTTGCGGAACTTCACATCAATATGGCCCGAATAGATCGTGGATTCACGACCTGCGGGATAGCGATCGAAATACATGGTGTGGGGCTGGTGCTCCACGTCCTCAAGACCCGCGAACCAGCCGGCGTTGAACACCGTGGTGGCCGACTGGGAGATGCCACCCGCGTTCTCCTTCTTGAGCCGGGACCCGGCGACGACCCAACCGTCGACATAGCCGGACGAGGCCGTGCGCGGGCCGAGGGCCTTGTCGAGCGAGAAGACATCCCCGACAGCAACCGTATTGCCATTGATGCGGCGGGCCGCCAACCCGAGGTTGGTGTTGCGATAGGCGGCGTGCGGATAGTAGGTCGTGAACTCGCCGATGACTTCCTTCGGCTTCTGCTTCTCGGCGTCCTCGGTGGTGAACTTGGCGCGGCTGTTGGTCAGCTCGGCCTTGACCGAACGCTCGGTGGTGAGCAGCGCCGGCATGACGACCTTTTCGAAGTCTTCCCGCTTGAGCTCGGCACCGTCGACGGACGGGACGACAACGAGGCCGCCGCCCTCCATCTTGTAACTCGCGTTCTTGGCCTTCTTGAAGTTCAGCTTGTCGAGCGCGGGCTTGGCGTTCTCGAACAGACGCCCGGCGTCGGTGCGGCCGGTGAGGGCACCGTTCTCGGCCACGAAGGTCGACGCGTTGCCGATCATCGCGGGCGTGACGTCGAACGTCCCCTCCCCCGTGTCGACCTTGATCGGCCCGGACAGGGCGGGCGTGGCATAGGCGGCGATGGCCTCATCGACGTCGGCGTCCGTGATCGCGGGATCGACCTTCGACACGTCACCGTTGACCTGGTTGGTGTCGGGATAGGCGCGCCGCACCTCACGGGTGACCTGGTCCCGGTCGACGGCCAGGGCCTGTTCCGCAGGCGTACGCTTCACCTCCGCGTCCTCGAACTCGGCGGTTGCATCCACGGCGGGCCGATCGACTTCCTCGGCCAGCTTGACCACGGCAGCGTCGAGCGCAGCGTCATCGGTCATGACCACAGGAGCCACCGGGCCGCCGCCGGTCAGAACCCGCCAGATGTGAGCCGGGTGCCAGCTCTTGCCGACACCGCCGGCGCGCACGGTGGCGGCGTAGTCGACCGACAGACCCGACTCTGCGGGCTGGAACTCATGGGGCTGGCCATCGAGCGTCACGGTGATCGGCGCGGTCACCTGCGGGCCATAGTCGGCGACCAGCTTCTGTTCGGCTTCGGCGCTGGAGAGGCCACCGATGCTGATGCCGGCGACGCTGGCGTTGCGTGGCAGCCGGTCGCCCGACATCACATAACCGGCGACATAGGCCGCCCCCAGCAACACCAGGACGGCAACCCCGGCGATCACGGCCACCCGGCCACCGCGTCGCGGACGACGTTCGGCCTCCGGTTTCAGGGTCGGCGGCTGCTCGCTCAGCTGCTCGGGCTGCGTCTGGGCATCCGGAGCAGGAACGGGATTCGGGACAGTCGGCTGATCGGAGCTCAAGGCGCGCACTCTCCGGGTCGATACGAGACAAGGGATCGCTGCGATAGTACGTGACAGGTCGGGCAAACACTCTTTCGAAGATCCCCCAACGGAACGCCCCACGGCACCCGCTCAGAGCCCAGCGAAAATATCGGTCGCACCGGGCGGCAGCGGCGTACCCGCCCCGAGTTTGAACCATTCGGTCGCCCACGCCTCATCACCGAACAACCTGGCCATGGTGAAGAAGGGGCTGTCCTCGCTGATCTGGCTGGCGTGGGCGCGGAAGGCCTCGAGCTTCCGGGCTGCGAACTCGGGGGCCCGCACCGTCACCGCGATGTCCTCGTCGGGAGCCACCATGGGCGGCATCGGCCCTTCCGGGTCGATATCGGTCCAGCGATTCTCAGCATCGTTGTCGCGCATCCAGCGCAGCCCCTCCCGGAACCAGCTCTCCGACATCGTCGACCAGAGCACGCGCGGGATCTGCCACGCCTCACCGAGGTCACGTCGATAGGAGGGCGCGGCAGCGAGCTGCGTGGCATACATCGCCACGCGATGGGCCTGGATGTGATCGGGATGGCCATAGTTGCCGTAGTCGTCATAGGTGATCAGGACTGCCGGCTTCCGATCGCGGATCACGGTGACCAGGTCGGTCGCCGCCTCCCGGAGGTCGGCGCGCCAGAAAGCCGATTCGTGCGGCGTGGGAACCGGGATCGGGCGACCCTGTTCGTCGACCGCCATGCCCGAATCGCGATATTTCCCGTCATGGCCTAGCCGGAGATAGTCCGTCACGCCCAGCGCCCCCATGGCCGCATCGAGTTCGCCGATGCGATGTTGCGCGAGCGCGGCGCCGTCGTGGTCCTTCAGGTGGGACAGGTCCTCCACGACCACGTCACCCTCCTCACCGAGGGTGCAGGTCACCAGTGTCACCCGGCCGCCGTTGGCGGCCGCTCTGGCCATCGTGATGCCGGTCGTGGTGACCTCATCATCGGGGTGGGCGTGGACGAGCAGCAGGCCGTGCGAATCAGTCACCCCGTCACCCTAAACCCGTCAGTTCCTTCGCAACGCACTCAGATCCACCGAACCGGTGGTCGTGAGGCGGACATCGGTGACCCGGTTCGACCAGGCATAGGGAGTGGAGGTCACCCACAACGGCACCGAGGGCGGATCCTCCGCCAGCACCAGCTCGGCCTCGCGATAGGCCTCATTGGCCCCGGCCTGGGTCGTCGCCTCGAGCGCCGCCGCCAGCTGGGCGTCATAACGCGCGTTGCGATAGCCGGTGCGGTTCTGGCGCGACGTGGAGGCGTACGCCGAAAGGAACGGCTCCGGCGACAGGTAGTCGAGACGCGTGACCTGCTGCACCACCCCGGTGAGCTCGCCGGCGTCCAGGGCCTTGATCACTGCGGCCCGGTTGTCGAGGACGGTCACCTGGCAGTCGAGTTCCAGGGCGTTCTTGAGCTGACCGCAGACCGCGTCGGCCCATTCCTTGTTGGCATCGTCGCCGTTCACGGTGAGATGGAAGACACCCTGATAGCCGCCCGCCGCCGCGAACAGCCGCCGGGACTCGGCGAGGTCATAGGTGCACAGGTCCCCGCAGGCACCGGTCTGATAACCCGGCACGGCGGGCGCAACCCAACTGGTCGCCGGACTCCGCGTACCCACGAACACCTGCCTGCTCAGCGCCTCCCTGTCGAGGGCCTTCGAGATGGCGCGGCGCAGGCGCACATCGACCAGCCGACTGTCGCTGCCGACGAACACGAGTTGTTGCACCGACCGGGGCTTCCCGACCTCCGCGCGCCCGGGCAGATCGGAACGCCACACGTCATCGGTCAGCTGGTCGGTCGGGATCACGGACGTGACATCGAGGGTGTTGCCGACGACATCGCGATAGGCCCTGATGGCGTCGGCACCGCGCTGGGGCGCGTCATAACGCTTCAGCGTGACCTTGGCCAGGGAGGCCCGGGCTCCGCCCTCGTACGCCGGCCAGGCCTCCAATACTGTTTCTGCGTCGGTGCGGCTTGCGAGCCGGAACGGGCCCGACCCGATCGGCTGTCCTGCGAAAGACGACTTGTCGGAGCCGACCGCGAAGAACTCGTCGGGCAGCGGGCTGAAAACCGGATGGCCGAGCCGGGTCTGGAAGTCGACGATGGGCCGGATGGTGCGAATGGTGAAGGTGTAGTCATCGACCACCCGGAGCCCGGTGAGCTCGGTCGGCCGGTTGTCCCGGGAGCAGTCACCGGTGACCGGGCAGTTCATGGCTGCACCGCCCTCAATCAGGGCGAACCAGGTCTGGGCGGGCATGTCGTTGGGACCATAGGCCGCCCAGTTCCACGCCGCAACGAAGTTGCGGGCCTTCACCTCGGTGCCGTTGTGGAACTGGCGGTTGCGGGCCAGGCGGACCGTGAAATTCTGGGAGTCATTGGTCTCGATCGCCGTCGCCAGGTCGGGCACCGGCTGGCCGCTCACCGGATCGGGCCGCACCAGTCGCGCGTTGATGGCCTCGGTCACCTGCAGGCCACACGCATCGAGGGTGGCCGCTGGGAGGAGCGGCTGCTCGGCCGCACACCCCCGGACCGTGGCCTCCCCCGTCGCTGCCGGGGGGACGGGCACAGGATCGACCGGAGGCATCTGCGGGACCTCGGGTGGCGAGCAGGCCGTCAGCACCACGGCCAGGAGTGCCGTCAGCACGCGGCTCATCCATCGCGGCACTCCGGGGCCGCGGACGGAGTTGTCGTCGGGCCGGCTCATCCACGCTCCTCCTGCTGGGACGGCTCCCAGTCTGGCACGTGACGGGCATCGACCAAGCCCGCTCCGGACCCGGTGACACTTGTCGACAAACCGCCCGGCATACTCGCCCGCATGTCAGGCTTCGAGTTCAATGGTGACTGGAGCGGGCGGGTGGTTGCGACCGCGATTCATGCGGGACACGCAGTCCGACCCGACCTCGCCGAACGGATGGTCCTGCCCGATGACGTGCGATTCCGGGAAGAAGACCCGTTCACCGATCGCATCGGTGCCCGTGTCGCGGCCCGGGCCGTTGCCCATGTCAGCCGGTTCGAGGTGGATCTGAACCGGCCACGCGAGGGCGCGGTCTATCGGTCGCCCGACGAGGCCTGGGGGCTGGACATCTGGCGCGATCCCCCGCTGGACCCCGAGGCCGTCGAGCAGTCCCTGGTCACCTATGACGCGTTCTATCGCGAGATCGGCGCCCGGTTCGACGAGCTGGCGGCCCGGGGACCGTTCGTGGTGTTCGACGTGCACTCCTACAACCATCGGCGCGATGGGGCCAGTGAGGCCGAGTCACCGCTGGCGGACAATCCGGAGATCAACGTCGGGACCGGGTCCCTCAATCGCGACCGGTTCGGTTCGGTGGCCGACGCCTTCATCGCCTCCTTCGCCGCCCAGGACATTCCGGGCCAGGCCGAAACGGGCCGTCTGGACGTGCGCGAGAACGTGCGGTTCAAGGGCGCCAACCTCGCCCGCTGGACCCATGAGCACTATCCCGACACCGGCATCGTCCTCGCCCTCGAGTTCAAGAAGACGTTCATGGACGAGTGGACCGGTGAGGCGGATGACGCCCGCGTCGATGCGCTCGCCGCCGCACTCGCGGCCACCGTGCCCGACGTCGAGGCCGCCCTCGCTGCCCTGCCGAGCCGGAGCCGCACATGACTGACGGCCACGCCGACCACCCGCACCCCGAACCCGATGCGGCCGAGAGCGAAGCCCTTGAGCTCGGCAGCCTGTCCGCGTCCGACCTCGCGGCCGATCACCTGATGGCCAGCCTGGCCACGCAGGTTCGCTTCCTGCTCGAGGTCACCCCGGTCGATGCCGACACCGTGCGCCAGTCGTTCCTCGACCATCCCGAGTCCGATCCGGTCTTCACCTATCGCGAACTCGACGTCCATCCCGACGTCCTCGAGGCCCAGCTGGCCGCCCTGCCGCTGGAATCGATCTCCGACGCCACGGTCGGCACGCTGCTCCGGGCGCGCTATCGCGAGATGCGGGGCCACGAAGTGTGGCTGATGGGCATGGGTGATTTCGTCTATGAACCGGATGGCACGCTGTCGGCCCGCGCCCGGGCGGCTGACCATGACAAGAACTACCGGTCCCTGGAGCGCTATCTCGACGACGTGCAGAAGCCGGACACCGAGAAACTGGTCACCCTGTCCGGCTTCGACGTGGTCATGCTGCGAGCCGACCCGGCCGATGACGCCGAGGCCCACCCCTGGGCCAATACGGCCGGGGTCGCGTTCGGGCACCTGATCGCCGAATCGGGCGTACTCGTCGTCAACGATCCCCTCAGCCTGTCCGGAGCCCTGTCGAAGGCCTATTTCCAGCACTTCCCCGAGGTCGTGCGCCCGCGCACGCTGATCTCGCGCGATGACGAGCGCATCCGGGAATTCGTCGATGAGCTCGGCGGTCGCGCGGTCCTGAAGCCGCTGCAGGGGTCGGGCGGCTCGGGTGTCTTCCTCGTCAACACCAAGGAATCACCCAATCTGTCGCAGATCATCGAGGCGATCTCGCGCGATGGTTACATCGTCGTGCAGGAATATCTCGAGGAGGCCAAGGACGGGGATGTCCGCATGTTCGTGATGAACGGGCGCCCGTTGCAGGCGGACGGGGCGTACGCGGCCTTCCGCCGCCGCTCCGACACCTCGGACATCCGCTCGAACATGTCGGCCGGCGGCAAGGCCGAGGCCGTCGAAGTGACGCCCGAAATGCTCGAGATGGTCGAGATCGTCAAGCCCAAGCTGCAGGCCGACGGCATGTTCCTCGTCGGGCTCGACATCGTCGGCGACAAGCTCATGGAGGTGAACGTCTTCTCCCCCGGCGGCCTCGGCTCGTGCCAGGAACTCTATGGCGTCGACTTCGCCCCCACCGTCATCGAGAGTCTCGAGACCAAGATGACCGTACGCGGCCACTATGGTCACGAACTCACCAACGCCCGCCTCGCAGCCAACTGAGCAGAGCCCCTGAATCAGGGACCAATCGAGCCGCGGGACGGGGTCAGCCGACCACGTTCCGCGGCTCGGCGAAGTGGCACGCGGACGCGTGTTCGCTGGCTCCGTCGGGCCGCATGACCAGCTTCGGCTCGTCGGTCTTGCAGATCTCCTGAGCCTTCCAGCACCGGGTGTGGAAGCGGCACCCCGACGGCGGGTTGGCCGGGCTCGGCACATCGCCGGTGAGCACGATCTGGTCCCGCGCGTTCCGCAGCGTCGGGTCGGGCACGGGGACGGCCGACAGCAGCGCCTGCGTGTAGGGGTGGGTCGGATGGGAATAGATCTGGTCCTCGTCACCGATCTCGACGAGCTTGCCGAGATACATCACCCCGACGCGGTCAGAGATGTGGCGCACGACCGACAGGTCGTGGGCAATGAAGATGTAGGCCAGCTCGAGCTCGTTCTGCAGGTCCTCGAGGAGGTTCACGACCTGGGCCTGGACGGACACATCGAGCGCCGACACCGGCTCGTCACAGATCAGCACCTTGGGATTGAGCGCGATGCCGCGAGCGATGCCGATGCGCTGTCGCTGGCCACCGGAGAACTGGTGCGGATAGCGGTTGATGTGTTCGGGGTTGAGGCCGACGAGGTCGAGGAGCTCCTGCACCCGCTTGCGACGACCGGCCTTCGGCACCGCATCGGGGTGGATGTCGAACGGCTCGCCGATGATGTCGCCCACGGTCATGCGCGGGTTCAGCGACGTGTAGGGATCCTGGAACACGATCTGGATGTCGCGACGCAGGCGGCGCATGCGCTCGCCCGACTGGGCATACATGTCCACGCCGTTGAACGTCGTCCGGCCCGAGGTGGGGTCCTCAAGGCGCATCAGCAACCGTCCGAGCGTGGACTTGCCGCAGCCCGACTCCCCCACGATGCCGAGAGTCTCGCCCTTGAACAGTTCGAATGAGACCCCGTCGACGGCCTTGACGTGCCCGACAGTACGCCGCAGCACGCCCTTCCTGATCGGATAGTGCTTCACCAGGTTCTCGGCGGTGAGGACGACCTCACGGTCGCGTACGCCCGCTTCCCTGCCGGGTTCATGCCGCGTCGCTCCGCCGGTTTCCGGAGTGCGGGTGGGCTCAGAGCTCATCGTTCAGCACCTCTTTCGCGAAGTGGCAGGCGCTGCGCCGCTCACCGAGGTCCAGCAGAGGCGGAGGCGGGTCCTCACGACACACGTCCTGGGCATATTTGCAGCGCGGGTTGAACGCACAACCCGCGGGGATGCGCGTGAGGTTCGGCGGCAGGCCACCGATCGCCGACAGGGTCTGGCCCTTCTGGTCCAGTCGCGGAATCGAGTCGAGAAGGCCCTTGGTGTAGGGGTGGGCCGGATGGCCATAGAGGTCGAACACGTCGGCATGCTCGACGATGCGACCGGCATACATCACCGCGATCCGATCCGCCACGTCCGCGACCACGCCGAGGTCGTGGGTGATGAGGATGAGCCCCATCTTGCGTTCCTCCTGCAGGTCGGCCAGGAGCTGCATGATCTGGGCCTGCACAGTCACGTCGAGCGCCGTGGTCGGCTCATCGGCGATGAGCACCGCCGGGTCGAGAGCGATCGCCATCGCGATCATGACGCGCTGGCGCATGCCGCCCGAGAACTGGTGCGGATAGGCCTTCACCCGTTCGCGCGCGGCGGGAATCCTCACGCGCTCCATCAGGCGGACCGCCTCGTCCTGGGCATCTGACTTGTTCAGGCCGCGATGCACCCGGAACATCTCGGCGATCTGCCAGCCCACCGGGAAGACCGGGTTGAGCGCAGACAGAGCGTCCTGGAAGATCATCGAGATCTCCGCACCGCGGGTCTTCTCCCGCCGGGCGCGCGGCATCGTCAGGAGGTCCTCGCCGCAATATTTGATCCGGCCGCCAGTGATGAAGCCGGGCGGGGTGTCGAGAATGCCCATGATCGCCTGCGCAGTCACCGACTTGCCGGAACCCGACTCGCCGAGGATGGCGACGGTTTCGCCCTGGTCGAGCTTGAACGAGACACCGTTGATCGCCTTGGCCACCCCGTCGCGCGTGCGGAACTCCACGTGGAGGTCCTCCACATCGAGCAGGCGCCCGTCCTTCGGGGTCCACTCGCTCTCGTGGTCGAGATCCCGGCCGCGGCTCGTGCGGCCGTTGGTCAGCACTTCCTTCGTCACTCGGGGCTCCTATCGGGGCGGGATGTCATGGCAGCCCTCATCGGGACTTGGGATCGAAGGCGTCGCGGACCGCGTCGCCGAGCATGATGAACGCCAACACCGTGACCGACAGGAAGATGCTCGGGAACAGCAGCATGTGGGGCGCAGCCCGCAGCATGCCGAGCGCCGAGGCGTCGGAGATCATGATGCCCCACGACACGATGGGTGGCTGGAGGCCGATGCCGAGGAACGACAGGGTGGCCTCGACGGCGATATAGACGCCGAGGTCGATCGTGGCCACGACGATCACGGGGGCGAACGCGTTCGGCAGGACGTGTCCGCCGATGATGCGCCCGGGCCGGGCCCCGAGAGCCCGCGCCGCCTGCACATAGTCGTGGGGCTTCACCTGCAGCACCGAGGCACGCATGATGCGGGCGATGCGGGGCCAACCGAGGATCGACAGCGCGAACACGACCTTGCCGACGACGACGATATAGGGCGTCTCGAAGTTGGACGGGAACGTATAGAGGATGAGGATGCCGCCGAGCAGCAGCGGGACTGCGAAGAAGATGTCGGCGATGCGCGACAGCACCGCGTCGAGCCATTTGCCATAGAAGCCCGCGAAGATGCCCACGATGCCGCCCAGGATCACCGTGCCGAGCGTGGCAAGAACGCCCACCAGGATCGACGCTCGAGCCCCATAGATGGTGCGGGAATAGACGTCGAACCCCTGGCCGTCCCGACCGAACCAGGCATCGGCGCTCGGGGGTTGGCGCACCTTGGTCTGGTCGGCGAACAGCGGGTCGGGGTTGGGCGAGAAGAACGTGAAGAGCTGGGGGAAGATCGCCATCGTCAGCATGATCACGATCAGAATCGAAGAGATCCAGAAGATCGGCCGGCGGCGCAGGCTCTCCCAGGCATCGGACCCGAGCGAGCGGGCCTTCTCCGACTTCGGCTCCTCCGCGACGGAGACCGCGGCGGGATTGGCATCGGTGGCGGGTCGGTCAGTCATGCGAAATCCTCGGGTCGAGAGCGCCATAGAGCAGGTCCACCAGCAGGCTCATGATCAGATAGACCAGCACGAGCAGCGTGACCGTGGCCACGATGGCGCCACCGTCCTTGGTGCTGATCGAGTGCCAGATATAGCCGCCGATGCCCTGGACGTTGAAGATGCGCTCGGTGACGATCGCGCCACCCATCAGCGCGCCGAGATCGAAACCGATGAAGGTGATCACCGGGATCAGCGAGTTGCGCAGCGTGTGGACCCCGACCGTGCGGCGCCAGGTGAGGCCCTTGGCCTTGGCCGTGCGGACATAGTCCGCGCCCAGGTTCTCCACCAGCGAGTTGCGGGTGAGTCGGGCGATGTAGGCCATGGAGAGAGTGCCCAGCACGATGCCGGGCAGGAGTAACTGATACCAGGTCCCGGCGGTTGCTGTTGGTGGCAGCCAGGCCAGGCGTACGCCGAACACCAGCTGGGCCACCGAGCCCAGCACGAAGACGGGGATCGAGATGATCGCGAGTGTGCTGACGAAGACCAAGGTGTCGAGGAAGCCGCCCTTGCGAAGACCGGCGAGGACGCCGGCGGCGATGCCGATGATGGCCTCGACGAGCAGGGCGATGACCGCAAGCTTCATCGTGATCGGCCAGCGCGCCAGCAGTTCGGCGCCGATGTCCACGCCGTTGAAGGTCTGACCGAAGTCGCCGGTGGCGATCTTGCCCATGTACTTGAAGTACTGCACCAGCAGCGGGTCGTCGAGGTTGTATTCGGACCGCAGTCGAGCGACATAGGCGGGTGAACAGGGCCGCTCACCGCACCGCCCGACCGTGGGGTCGCCCAGAGAATAGACCATCGCATAGATGAGAAAGGTGGTGCCGAACACCACCGGAATCATCTGGAGCAAGCGACGGATGATGTAGGAGATCATCAGGTTCCTCTCACCGGGCTACCGATGAAACCGGCTGGCTCGCCGAAACGGCGAGCCAGCCGGTCCTCACGGATTGATCGTCACTTGACCTTGATCGCGCTGAAGTCCAGCACGCCGAAGGCGTTGATCTTGACGTCGGTCACCTTGTCGGACCAACCGACCGTCGTGGTCGGATACCACAGCGGCGTCGTCGGCAGGTCCTGGCCCAGCATGGCCTCGGCCTCCTGATAGAGCTTGTTGGCCTCGTCGTCGGTGCCGGCAGCAGCGGCTTCGGCGAGCTTGGCGTTGAAGGCCGGGTTGTCATACTTCGACCAGTTCGAGTCCGCACCGGTGGTGTAGATCGGGCCGAGGAAGTTCTCAATCGACGGATAGTCCATCTGCCAGCCAGTGCGGAACATGCCCTTGAGCTCGCCCGCATCGATCTGCTTGTTGTAGGTGGCGAAGTCGGGGGTCAGGACGACGCGGCAGTCGGCACCCACGGCGTTCTTGATCGAGTTGCAGACGGCCTCGGTCCACTCGCGGTGAGCACCGTCACCGTTGGTGGTCAGGGCGAGTACGCCGTTGTAGCCACCGGCCTCGTCATAGAGCGCCTTGGCCTTGGCCGCATCGAAGGTGCAGTATTCACCGCACGCCGAGTCGGTCGCACCGTCGACAACGCTGGGCGCCCAGCCCTTGGCCGGGATGACGGAGCCATGCATGATGTCCTTGGCGATCAGGTCACGGTTGATCGCCATCGACAGCGCCTGGCGCAGCTTCAGGTTGTCCTTGAGCTGCTCGTCATTCGGGGAGAACACGATGCCCTGGAAACGACCGGACGCGCGGTTGAGGTTGCGATCCTTCAGGTCGGACTTGTAGGCGTCGCCGATCATCTGATCCGACGGAATCTCGTTGGTGTAGTCGAGGTTGTTGGCCACCACATCGGTGTAGGCCGCTGCCGGATCCGTGTAGATGCGGAAGGTCAGCTTGTCGACGTTGGCCGGATATTTGCCCGAGTAGTCGGCGAACTTGGTCAGAACGGTGTTCTGGGTGTCCTTCGACTCGATCTGGAACGGACCGGCACCGATCGGCTTGTCCTCGAACGCCTTCGGGTCAGCGAAGAAGGAGTCGGGCATCGGGGCGAACGCCGAGTAGCCCAGACGGACCGGGAGGTTGGAGACCTTCTCGGTGGTCTTGATGGTGAAGGTATGGTCATCGACCACCGCGAGGCCGGTCAGGGTCTCACCGGTGGCGCCCTCCGCGCCGATCTCCTTGGCGCCCTCGATGACGGTCATGAAGTAGGCACCGGCCTGGCCATTCTTGGCAGCGGCCGTGTAGTTCCACGCATCGACGAAGTTCTTGGCCTTGACCTCGGTTCCGTCCTGGAACTTGTAGCCCTGCTTGAGCTTCACCGTGAAGTTCTGGTTGTCGTCCGACTCGATCGACTCGGCGATGTCCATTTCCGGCTCAGCGGTTTCGGTGTTGTAGTGCACCAGCTTGGCGGTGAAAGCGTCGACGATGTCGCCACCACACGTCTCGCTGGTGTTGCCGGGAACAAGCGGGTTCTCAGGCGTACAGCCCTTGATCACGACCGCGGATTCACCGGAGCCACCGCTGCCGCTGCCGGTGCCGGTCCCTCCGCCACCGCAGGCGCTGAGTGCCAGCATGAGCACGCTTGTCAAGGGCCAATAGGAACTGCCCAGGGGCGGTCGTAAGGCCTGCCCGGTGA
>CAZEVN010000084.1:0-15207 GCA_964515145.1 uncultured Enemella sp. | reverse complement strand
ACGGTGGCGGCGGCGCAGGATCGCTGGGGCCACCCGGAGGAGCCGGCTCACGGGGATATTCCGGCCACTCCTTCTGTGGGGATTTCCGGAACCAGTTGATGATCCTGTCGAGCCGACTCATGCGTCCGTGGAGGCTCCTTCCGAACGATCGAAGGGAACCCCGGTCAGGCGTTCGTACGCCTCCGCATAGCGGGCCCGGGTGGCGGCGATGACCTCTGCGGGCAGCGGCGGCGGCGGGGTGTCGGCGGCCTTGTCCCAGCCGGAGTCGCGGGTCAGCCAGTTGCGGACGTATTGCTTGTCGAACGAGTCGAGCGAGCCCGGCCAGGTCGCCGCCTCCCAGAATCGGGAGCTGTCCGGCGTGAGGACCTCGTCGGCGAGCACAATCGTCCCGTCGGCGCGGCGGCCGAACTCGAACTTGGTGTCGGCGAGGATGATGCCCTTGTCGCGGGCGACCTGTTCGGCGGCCGCATAGACCCGGAGCGTGAGGTCGCGGATCTGCTGGGCGGTTTCGCGCCCGACCGTGTTGACGACCGTCTCGAAATCGACATTCTCGTCGTGGTCGCCGAGCTCGGCCTTGGTGGCGGGCGTGAAGATCGGTTCGGGCAACCGGGCGCCGTCGGTCAGGCCGTCGGGGAGCGCGATGCCGCACACCGAGCCGGTGAGTTGATATTCGGACCAACCCGAACCGGTGAGATAACCGCGCGCCACGCACTCGACGGGAATCATGTCGAGCTTTTCGCAGATCACGGCCCGGCCGCGGACCGGCTCGGGGACGTCGGTGGAGAGGACGTGGTTGTCGATCAACCCGGAGAGCTGGCCGAACCACCACAGCGACAGCTGGTTGAGGATCGCGCCCTTGTCGGGGATCCGGCTGTCGAGCACCCAGTCATAGGCCGAGATGTTGTCGGTGGCGACCATGAGCATGGCGTCGGGGCGATCGGGCAGGGCGTACAGCTCCCGCACCTTCCCCACATGCAGCAGCGGCAGGCCGAGGATCTGGTCGAACTGGGGCGTGATGTCTGTGGTCGGCACCCGGTCAGCTTAGCTGCGGGCGGGTTGCGGAACCGCGCAGGAGATTCGCCACGATGGCGCCGGCGCATTGGGTCCGAAAATTGCACCTATAGCCACAATTTCCAGACCCAATGATCAGCCGACCGCAGCCAGGACGCGGTGCACCCTCGGCCCGGCCTCCTGGAGTCGCAACGCTGCCGATGCCGCCAGCCGGACGGCCTGCGCGGGCACGAGTCGCTGACGCTGGTATGCCTCCACACCGGCTTCGAGCCCGCGCCGGTTTAGCTCATGACCGAGCGCCACGGCATCGACCAGCGCCTCGCAGGCTCCGCGCCCAAGACTGGGCGACATCGCGTGGGCGGCGTCACCGACCAGGACATAGCGATCGCGAACCAGCCGCGTCGGCACCGGCGATACGAGGATCTCGTTGACGAGCGTACGCTCCGGCACCATCTCCGCCAGCACGCGCCGGACCGGCTCGGGGAAGCCGCGATGGGTATCCCGCACGACCTCGATCGCGGCAGCGGGCGGCCCCGGGTCCCGGCGAACGGTGGCGTACCAGTTCGTGGTCGCCCCCGTGTTGGGCGAGATGCCGAACAACACATTTCCGGCCCAGTATTCGCCCATGTCGGGCGACTCGGCCGGGCGTGGGAGTACGCCACGGACCGCCCAGGTGCCGACCGATCGGGCGGTGTCGCCCCAGACCGCCGCGCGTACGCGACTGCGCGCGCCGTCCGCCGCCACGACGAGATCACCCGGCAGATCGCGCGGGTCTTCGACCCGCTGCGTCACACGCGCGACCGTCGGCGGCACGATCCCGTCCAGCGCCCGCAGGAGCACCGGTCGCGCGAGCAACTGGATGTCGACGTTGCGCATGCGCACGATCGGCTCATTGTCCGGGCCGATGATCGCGCCACTGTCGACGCGGATCCCCTCAGCGGCGAGCCAGTCACCCAGGCCCAGATAGCCGAGC
This sequence comes from uncultured Enemella sp., assembly GCA_964515145.1. Taxonomy (GTDB): domain Bacteria; phylum Actinomycetota; class Actinomycetes; order Propionibacteriales; family Propionibacteriaceae; genus Enemella. The sequence continues at coordinate 13,223 of CAZEVN010000084.1, read as the reverse complement.
GCCCGCTGCGCCACGGGCCAGATGCCGAAGGCGGTGCCGACTTCGGGCACCCCGGGTCGCTGCTCGATCAGCGTCACGTTCCAGCGTTTCGGGTCCAGCGCGGCTGCGAGGGCGAGGCCCGCGACCCCGCCGCCGAGAATGGTGATGGTCTCCATGCCCACAGGCTACTACTTATGTAGTAAATCTGGGAAGATAGATTTCGGTCCATGTCCGACCGCCGCCGCCAGATCGCCGATGCCGGGCTCGTCGTCCTCGCCGAGCGAGGGCTCCGTGGAGTGACCCATCGGGCGGTCGACAGCGCGGCGGGGCTCCCGACCGGCAGCACCTCCAACGTCTTTCGCACCAAGCAGGCCCTGATCGACGGGCTGGTGGCTCGACTGGTGGAACTCGACCTCGCGGCGCTCGAGGGCAATGCAGTTCCGGACCTGTCGTCGCCGGCGGCCCTTGCCGCCCAGATCGCGCGCCAGTCGGCGGCGCTGACCCACCCGCCGATGGACACCATCACCCGCGCACGGCTCCAGCTCGCGCTCGATCCGGACATCGACCTGAGTTCGCAGCACGAAGGTTTCACCACCATGGCGACCCAGTTGCTGTCCGCCCTGGGTGCCACCGATCCCGAGCGCCGGGCCCGCGCGATCACGGACTATCTCGACGGCCTGATCTTCCACGCCCTGGCCATGCAGTCCCGGAGGTTCGATCCCGAGGAGGCCGCCCTCGCGATCGAATCGCTGATCGGCCCCTGCCCAAGTCCGAGCCCTTATGTCGACAATCAGCCCCCCAATGCCGGAGAGTGATCCCATGCGTGCTGCCGTCATCTTCAATCCCACCAAAGTCGAGCGGGAAGACCTCGCGAAGGTCATCGACCCCGCTGCCTCGGACGCCGGCTGGGACGAACCCCTCTGGCTCGAGACCGCCGAGGACGATCCGGGCACGGGCATGGCCGCCGAGGCTGTCGAGAAGAACGTCGATGTCGTGATCGCCGTTGGCGGCGACGGCACGATCCGGGCCGTGTCAGAGGGACTGCGCGGATCGGGCGTACCTCTCGCCCTCTGCCCCCAGGGCACTGGCAACCTCCTCGCCCGCAACCTCGACCTGACCCTCGACAACCTCGAAGAATCGATCGACGCCGCGTTCAACGGCGTCCCTCGCCCCGTCGATCTCGGCATCGCCACCTGGTCGCGACCGAAAGGCAAACAGGAGCAGCATGCGTTCGTCGTCATGGCCGGCATGGGCCTGGACGCGGAGATCATGGGGTCGACCGACGAAGACCTGAAGGCCAAGGTCGGCATGCTCGCCTATGTGAAGTCCGGCCTCGAGGCCCTGCGCGGCAGCCACCGGATGCGGCTGATCTTCCGCCTTGATGAGGAGAAGCCGCGCCGGGCGAAGGTGCACACCGTGATCGTCGGCAACTGCGGCTCGATCGGTGGCAACGTCCTGCTGCTCCCCGATGCGGCAGTCGACGACGGGCTGCTCGATGTCGTGGCAGCCCGACCACAGGGCATCTTCGGCTGGGTCGCCGTGGGCTGGAAGGTGCTCGTCGACAATGCGATCCTGCGGCGCACCGGGAGTGCGCTCGTGCGCAAGACCCGCGACCGCGGTCGTCAGCTGAGCTATCAGCAGTGCCGACGGGTGGAGCTCACGTTCCGCGATCCGCGCGACATCGAGCTCGACGGCGACCACTTCGGCGAGATCCTGGCCGTGCGGATGCACGTCGAGCCGGGAGCCCTCATCGTGCAGATGCCGGCGGGCTGGACACCGGACGAAACAGAGCAGCCCATGCCGGACGTGGCGGATGCCCCAGAATCCGACGATCCGATCGTCGACACCGGCACAATGGACCCGGCCGAACAGGCCACCCTCGCCGCCGAGGCCAAGAAGGCCAACGAGGGCTGGGAATAGCCACCGAGGGGGCCTCGTGCAATCGGATGTGATGATCACTTCCCGGTCGTTCGACGAGTACGCGGCCTTCTTCGCCCTCGACCCCGATGCCCTGCCGCCGCGCATCATCGATGTATCCGCCGGCGCCTCCGGCTTCACCGCCGAGGCCAACCGGCGGGCGAGTCGGGCGGTCGCGGTCGACCCGGCGTACGCCCTCGACGCCGGCTGCCTCACCGACCGCGTCCGCGCCGGGATCACCCGCGGGCAGGGAATGATCAAGGACAACCAGGTGCGTTATACGTACGCCTGGTATGGCGGGGCCGAGCGACGCACCCAGCTGCGCGCCCATGCGCTGGTGGATTTCCTCGCCGATCGGGAGACGCACCCGGAGCGTTATGTCACCGGCGCGCTGCCGGACCTGCCGTTCGCCGACGACGCTGCCGATCTGGCGCTGTGCTCACACCTGTTGTTCACGTGGGCGGATGTGTTCGACGAGGCCTGGCATGATGCGGCGCTGGCCGAGCTGCTGCGGATCGCGCCCGAGGTCCGCATCTTTCCGTTCGTGCTGCGCGGGGCCGGCGATGCGATCGAGTTCGTGCCGCGCGTGCTCGATCGCGTACGCCAAGCCGGCCATGGGGTCGAGGTGCGCGCGACGGCGTATGAATTCCAGGTGGATGTGAAGGACGTGCTGATCCTGACGCGGGGAACCGCTCAGAGCTCGAAGTCGAGATAGATCAGGCCCTCGGTGGGGGTCACGCCCTCGGGAACGGCGCACTCCTCGAAGCCCACGCTCTCGTAGAGGGCCACGGCGGGTTCGTTGGCCGGGTTGACGTCGAGCCAGATGCGATCCCGGTCGGGCATGTCCTGCACGAGCTTGATGGTCTCGTTGAGGAGCTGGCGTCCATAGCCCTTGCCGCGCTGGATCAGGTTGATCACCATGCGCCGCATCTCGATCGGCCCCGGCTTGCTGAGTCCGGCCAGCACGACGAATCCGACGAGCTCCTCGTCCGACGAATCCTCCGAGTCGAGGCCGCGGTGAGCCTTCACGAAGACGAGATGGCTGACGTCGGGATCGTCGATGGCCTTGAGGTGCCACCCCCGCCCGGTGGTGCCGAGCCACGGTTCGGTGTTCTCACACTGTTCGAGCCCGATGACTCCGTCCAGGTCCTCGGGTCGTGTCTGCCTCAGCAACATGGGGCAACTCTGACAGATTTCGGGCTTCAGGTCTGTCCGCAACCGAGCCTCAGACAACCGCTCGGCCCTATGCCCTCCCAGTTGTCACTCTCCACCAAGATCATCGGGATAATCCTGATGATCTTGATCTGTAGTGACAACTGGGAGACGCCTCAGAGAACCGACCCCGGCAGATAGGCCGCAGCCTCAGGATGCGCGGCCGCAATCTCGCCGACACGCACGACCAGACGCTCGACCTGGCTCCGGGCGGACCCGGCCAGCTCCAGCGGTTCGGTCAACAGGGCACCCAGTTCGTCGCGCGTCATCCCGAGCCTCGGATCCGAAGCCAATCGATCCATCAGGTCGTTGTCCGACCGTCCGGTCTCGCGCATCTCCAGCGCCACGGCGACGGCATGCTCCTTGATCGCCTCGTGAGCGGCCTCGCGACCGACACCCTTGCGAACTGCAGCCATCAACACCTTGGTCGTGGTGAGGAACGGCAGATAACGCTGCAGTTCCGCGTTGACCACGGCCGGGAACGCGCCGAAGTCACCCAGCACGGTCAAAAACGTCTCGAACAGCCCGTCGAGGGCATAGCACGCATCGGGCAGTGCGACCCGCCGCACGACCGAGCAGGACACGTCGCCCTCGTTCCACTGATCGCCCGCAAGTTCGCCGACCATCGACACATAGCCGCGCAGGATCACCGCGAACCCGTTCACACGCTCACACGAGCGGGTGTTCATCTTGTGGGGCATCGCCGAGGAGCCGACCTGACCCGGCTTGAACCCCTCGGTCACCAGCTCGTGACCGGCCATCAACCGGATCGACGTGGCGACATTCGACGGTGCCGCCGCGATCTGGGCCAAGGCGGTCAGGACATCCCAGTCGAGCGAACGCGGATAGACCTGACCGGTCGAGGTGAGCACGGTCGCACATCCCAGGTGATCGGCGATCCGCTGTTCGAGCTGGGCCAGCTTGGCCTCGTCGCCGCCCAGCAGATCCAGCATGTCCTGGCTCGTGCCGACCGGGCCCTTGATGCCGCGCAGCGGATAGCGCTCGATGAGTTCGTTCACGCGCTGATAGGCGACGAGCAGCTCGTCAGTGGCGGTCGCGAAGCGCTTGCCCAGGGTCGTGATCTGCGCCGCGACATTGTGCGAGCGCCCGGCCATGGCCAACTCGGCGTACTCCCCCGCCAGCCGCGCCAAAGAAACCAGCGTCGCCACCACGCGGTCGCGCACCAGGCGCAGCGACGACAGGACCTGGAGCTGCTCGACGTTCTCGGTCAGGTCGCGCGAGGTCATGCCCTTGTGGACATGCTCGAACCCGGCGAGGTCGTTGAACTCCTCGATGCGGGCCTTCACGTCATGCTTGGTGATCCGCTCGCGGTCGGCGATCGAGCCCAGGTCGACGCGATCGATCACGCCCTCATAGGCGGCGATCACCGCATCCGGGTCATCCCCGCCGAAGTCGACACCGAGGTCACGCTGCGCCGCGAGGACCGCGATCCACAATCGCCGCTCGGCGGTGATCTTCTCCTCCGGCGACCAGATGCGACGCATCTGCTCGGAGGCATAGCGGGTGGCGAGGACGTTGGGGATCACTGGAAGAGACCGCCTTCGGGGACGTCATATTTGATCTCGCCCTTGATCGCCCGATCGGCGATGTCATGGCGCCAGAACGCCTTCTCCAGGTGGAAGGCCTTCAGCGCGGCATACACCATGTTGCGGGCGAAGCCCAGGGTGTGACCGCGACCGGTGACGGTGAAGATGCGGCCACCGGTGACGATCAGGTTGCCGAGGTCGTCGCGGCCGGCGCCACCGTGGAACAACTTGATGTTGCCGGACCGGAACTGACCCTCGAAAATGCGCGTGCCGAGCGTCGGGTCCTCGGGATAACCCTCGGAGGCCACGACGACACCGACGGCGAAGCCGGGGGCAAACTTCAGCGGCCCGAACTCCTCGAGCTCGCCCTTGGCAGCAGCCAGCAACACCTGAGCCAGCGGCGACTCGAGCTGCAGCAGGATCGGCTGGGTCTCGGGGTCACCGAAACGGGCGTTGAACTCCACGACCTTGACGCCCTTCGGCGTCAGCATGAGGCCGGCATAGAGGAGGCCCACGAAGGGCGTACCCCGCTTGGCCAGCTCATCCAGCACCGGCTGGATGACCTTGTCGCAGGTCTCCTGCTCGAGGTTGGCCGGGGCCCACGGGACCGGCGTGTATGCCCCCATGCCACCGGTGTTCGGGCCCTTGTCGCCGTCCTGCGCGCGCTTGAAGTCCTGGGCGGCCTGCATCGGGACGGCCGTCTTGCCGTCACAGATCGCGAACAGCGAGATCTCGGGGCCCGACATGTGCTCCTCGACGAGGACCTGCTGGCACTTCTCGGCATGCGCGATCGCGGCGGCACGGTCGTCGGTGACGATGACGCCCTTGCCGGAGGCGAGGCCGTCCTCCTTCACGACATAGGGAGCGCCGAACTCATCGAGCGCGGCCTCGACCTCGGCCATGTTGGCGCAGAGGCGGGACTGCGCGGTGGGTACGCCCGCCGCGGCCATCACTTCCTTGGCGAACGCCTTCGAGCCCTCGATCTGGGCCGCACCCTTCGACGGGCCGAAGCATGGGATGCCGGCGTCGCGAACCGCATCGGACACACCGGCCACCAACGGTGCCTCCGGGCCCACGACGACCAGGTCGACCTCGAGACTCTTGGCGAGCTCGGCGACTTCGGCCGGATAGAGCATGTCCACGCGGACGAGCTCGGCCACCTGGCTCATCATCGCCGCGCCCGGGGCTGCGTACACCTTTTCGACCGCCGGGTCGCGCTCCAGCGCGTACGCCAGGGCGTGCTCGCGAGCACCGCTACCGAGGACCAATACCTTCATGCTGTTCCCTCTCAGTCGATGAGGTCGTGGATCATGACCGCCTGCTCGCGGCCGGGGCCGACACCGATGCCGGAGATGCGGACGCCGATGAGCTCCTCGAGGCGTTTCACATAGTCCTGGGCGGTCTGCGGCAGATCGGCAAACTCCCGACACCCGGAGATGTCCTCGCTCCAGCCCTCGACCTCTTCATAGATCGGGGTGGCGATCGTGAAGTCGTGCTGGGTCATGGGCAGCTTGTCGTGGCGTACGCCATCGACGTCATAGGCCACGCAGATCGGAATCGTGTCGAAACCCGAGAGGATGTCGAGCTTGGTGAGGAAGACATCGGTCAGGCCATTGGCGACCGCCGCGGCCTCGACCACGAGCGGGTCGAACCAGCCGCAGCGACGCGGGCGGCCGGTCGTGGTGCCGAACTCGCCACCGGCCACGCGCAGCCGTTCGCCGAACTCGTCCTCGAGCTCGGTCGGGAACGGGCCCTCACCCACGCGGGTGGTGTAGGCCTTGGCGATGCCGATGACCCGGTCGATGCGGGTCGGGCCGACGCCCGTGCCGGTGCAGGCACCGCCGGCGGTGGGGTTGGAGGAGGTGACATAGGGATAGGTGCCGTGATCCACATCGAGGTGATGCGCCTGCGCGCCCTCGAACAGCACGGTCTTGCCCTCGTCCAGGCCGTCGTTGAGCAGGCGGACCGTGTCGGTGACCATGGGCCGCAGCCGATCGGCGTACGCCAATAACTCGTCCACGATCTCGTCGGCCTCGAGCCCGCGGCGGTTGTAGATCTTCACCAGGATCTGGTTCTTCTGATCCAGCGCGGCCTCGACCTTGGCCCGCAGGATGGTCTCGTCGAAGAGGTCCTGCACCCGGATGCCGATGCGGTTGATCTTGTCGGAATAGGTCGGGCCGATGCCGCGCCCGGTGGTGCCGATGCGGCGCTTGCCGAGGAAGCGCTCGGTCACCTTGTCCATCGTCGTGTGATAGCTGGTGATGATGTGGGCGTTCGACGACACCTTCAGATTGGAGCAGTCGACTCCGCGCGAGGTGAGCACGTCGATCTCGTGGAACAGCACGCCGAGGTCGATGACGACCCCGTTGCCGATCACCGGAGTGGCGTTGGGGCTGAGGATGCCGCTCGGGAGGAGGTGCATGGCGTACTTCTCACCGTTGACCACCAACGTGTGACCCGCGTTGTTGCCGCCGGAATAGCGCACGACGAAGTCGACCCGATCACCCATCTGGTCGGTCGCTTTGCCCTTGCCTTCGTCCCCCCATTGGGACCCCACCACGATGATGCCGGGCATGACAGCACTGCCTTTCTCGCAGGACAGGGGCCCGCGGTGATCGCGCAGATCAGGTCAACTCAGGCCCCATGTGACAGCTCAGGATAACGAGCCTCACTCGGCGGCGTCGTCCCCGTCCGCGACCCGGTCGACCGGCCGCGTATCGGTCAGCACGTCATAGGCCTTGAACGACGAGTCGCGCAGGAACTGCGAACAGCGCTCATATTCGGCGTCCTCGCCGATGCGATGCGCGGCCACGGCCAGCGCCCACAGTGCCCGGAGGAACCCCCGATTCGGGCCGTGCTCCCACGGAACCGGCCCCTGGCCCTTCCAGCCGGCGCGACGCAGCGCGTCGAGGCCCCGGTGATATCCGGTGCGCGCATAGGCGTACGCCGTAACGTCGCCATCCGGCGTCCCCAGGGTCAGGGCGCCCTCGGCGAGCATGGCCCAGCACAGGGATGACTCCGGGTGGGCACGCACGATCTCGACGAACCGCTCCTTGCCGTGTTCCTGGATTTTCAGGGCGGCGGGGTCTTCGGGCAGCTTGGTCGCCGGCGTGGTCCCGAAGGTCGCCAGCAGATTCTCGCGCGGTTCTGTCACGGAGCCACCCTAGTTGAGGTCGCTCACTCCCGGAGCAGGTGGCCCAGGTCACGCAGGGGGTCCTCCGCCGGTCCGTGGGTGACGGCACCGTCGGGCGCGAAGATCGATCCGTGGCACGGGCAGGCCCACGCCTCGTCGTCGGGGTCCCAGAGCACGATGCACCCGGCGTGAGTGCAGACCGCCGACACGACCCGCAACTCACCGTCGCTGGCGCGATGCACGGCCAGTTGCTCCCCACCCCGGCGGACGACCGCGGCCTGGCCCGGACCGAGGGCCTCCACCACCTCACGGGCATCGACGTCGGTGCCGCTGCTGGTGTGGGCTGAGATGTGGGCACTGTCGACGTCGACCAGCCGGCGGTGAGGATCGAAGATGCGATATCGCTCCGGAGCACCGTCCACCCCGGTCGCCAGGTCGCGGATGATCGCCGCGGCCGCGCCGCCGGAAGTCATGCCCCAACCGCCGAAGCCTGTCGCGATGAACAACCCGTCGTCGAGGGCACCGATAAGCGGAACGCCGTCGGAGGTGGAATAGTCCTGCGTCGTCCAGCGATGGAGCGCAGCCCCGACGTCGAAGTGCTCACGCGCCCAGGCCTCGAGGTCGTCATAGGGCGTGTCGCCCGCGTTGGGATCCGCGACATAGGACGCCCCGCCCACCTGCAGGAGCCGCCCCTCGTCCCGCCGGATCGTCCGGACGGAGCGCATGGGCCGATCGTGCGAGATGAGTACGCCGCCCCGTCCGTCCGCGCCTATCAGCGCGTTCTCGTCCCGGAGCTCCAGGGCGACCGCGAATCCTTGGTGGCAATAGAGCTTGCTCCACAGGTCATCACCGACCCCGGCCGTGGGCGTCAGGGTAGCCAGGACCACCTGCTCGGCACTGACACTCCCCTGCTCGGTCGTCACGCTCCAGCGGCCGTCCCGCAGCACCTCGGCCGCCTTGCTGGACTCGAAGATCCGCACACCGCGTTCCTCCAGGGCGTCGGCCAGCGCCAGCAGGAGCGTACGCGGGTGAATCTGGGCCTGATCGGCAAACCGGACCGCCCCCACGGTCGCGAACGGCAGCGGGACATCCCGCGTGAAAGACGCGGGCAAACCGGCGGCAGCCGCAGCTTCTGCCTCTGCCTCGAGGTCGGCGACACTGTCGGCGCGGGTGCTATAGACATAGGCGTCGCGGGGCTCGACGTCCTCGGCGACGCCCAGGCCGGAGGCCAGCCGACGGATGACGTCGAGCGCCTGTTGGTTGACGTCGCCATAGGCCCGTGCGGCGTCCACGCCGAGCTCACGGGCGAGCCGGTCATAGCGCAGCGAGTGCTGCGACGTGAGCTTGGCTGTCGTATAGCCGGTGACCGACGCCGCGAGCCGATCGGCTTCGAGGAGGACTACTGTCCGGCCCGCTGCAGCCAGCTCATGGGCTGTCAGCAGCCCGGTGATGCCGCCGCCGATGACGCACACATCGGCATCAACAGGGCCTTTCAGAGACGGGAACGCGCGTCCCGGAACGGATTCCATCCAATATGACCTGCCCGCGGTAACCGGGGACATTTCGCTCCACCTCTCACGTGGATTCGCGCATCGACTTCTTTATCGAGCCTTTTTCCCAGGATACGCGTGGCAAATAGACCGGCAAGGACGGGCTGATCTCAGGCGTCGAGCCCCATCCCATAGACCAGCAGCTCGACGCCGGGGACCGGGCTCCAATCGCGCTCGGGCAGCCGGGTGAATCCGAGCCGGGCATACATGCGGTGGGCGGTGAGCATCTCGGTGGACGTCGACAGGACGACGGAGCGATCCCCCACGGCCCGGGAACGATCGAGCACGTGACCGACGAGCGCGGCCCCGACGCCGCGACCCTGGGCCGCCGGGTCCACCGCGAGCATCCGGAACTCCCCCTCACCCTCGCCGGCAATCTGCCGCCACGGCGACCCGACCGGGCAGAGCGTCACCGATCCGAGAATGCGGCCACCATCGAGGGCCACCCAGAGCTCGGCCTCCGCAGCGCGGGCGGCAGAGTCACCCAGCTTGAGTTGATATTCGTTGTCCGCGGCCTCGAACTCCGCGTACGCGGCGAGCGTCGTGGCCGCAATCCGGGCGTACTGATTCGGGGTGGCGAGGGCGATCTGCACAAGCCCCAAAATACCCCGGGAGGATAAGCGCGCGGCGCCATGATCATCTCCGATATGCCCGCGAGTCACGGCAGAATGCCATTCAAATTTTCAATAAGTTTCCTTGCATAACAAGGACTATGCGATTTGCGCGAATGGGTGACATCTCACGCCCACGTGTGCGATCTTGACGTCAGATTCTTTGGTCTCAACGGCGACACCAATGAGGAGATTCCATGGCTTCCAGCCACGAACCTGGCGAGACGACCGCCAAACGCGAACCGACACGCGATGAGTTCGTCGAAGTGAGCAAGACCCCGGAGTTCACCCAGCTGCGGAAGAACTTCCGCGGCTTCGCGTTCCCCATGACCATCGCGTTCCTGGTGTGGTATTTCGCGTTCGTGTTGCTCTCGACCTATGCGACCGGGTTCATGACGCGGCCGCTGATCGGCGAGGTCAACATCGGCATCTTCCTGGGCCTGATGCAGTTCGTGACCACCTTCCTGTTGACGTGGCTCTATATCCGGCACGCCAACAAGAACCTCGACCCCCTGGCGGGCCAGATCCGCGCACGACTGGAGGATGAGCAGTGATCACCACCATGCAGCAGCAGGCCAATCCGGTCCTCAACATCACGATCTTCGGGCTTTTCGTCGTTCTGACACTGGGCATCGTGATCTATGTCTCCAGCGGTGGCCGCGCCAAGAAGGGCAAGGCCTATTACACCGGCGGTGCCGAGTTCAGCGGCCGCCAGAACGGCTTCGCCATCGCGGGCGACTATCTCTCCGCTGCGTCGTTCCTCGGCATCGCGGGGGCCGTGGCCATCTATGGCTATGACGGCCTGCTCTTCTCGATCGGCTATCTCGTGGCCTGGCTCGTAGCGCTTCTGCTCGTGGCCGAGCCGATGCGCAACACCGGCAAATACACCATGGCCGACGTGCTGTCGTTCCGGACCCGACAGGGCCCGGTCCGCATGGCTGCCTCGATCTCGACCCTCGTCATCAGCTTCTTCTATCTGCTGGCGCAGATGGTCGGCGCCGGCTCGCTCGTGGCCGTGCTCCTGGGCGTCAGCGACCTGATGGTCCAGATCGGCATCATCGCCCTCGTGGGCGTGCTCATGATCATCTATGTGCTCATCGGTGGCATGAAGGGCACCACCTGGGTGCAGATGATCAAGGCCGTCCTGCTCATGCTGGGCGCCGGCATCATGACGCTCTGGGTCCTCGGCCTCTATGGCATGAACTTCTCCAGGCTCCTCGGCACCGCCGCCCAGACCCATCCGGATGGGCACAAGATCCTGGAGCCGATGCTGCAATACGGCACCAACCCCCTGGGCTTCATCTCTCTGGCCATCGCTGTCGTTCTCGGCTGCGCCGGCCTGCCGCACGTGCTGATGCGCTTCTATACGGTGCCCACTGCGAAGGAAGCGCGCCGCTCGGTGTCGTGGGCCATCGCCCTGATCGGCCTGTTCTATCTGTTCACGATGGTGCTGGGTTATGGCGCGGCGATCCTGGTCGGCAAGGAGACCATCCTCGCCGCCCCGGGCAAGGCCAACGCCGCCGCCCCGCTGCTGGCCCTTGAGCTCGGCGGCCCGATCCTCATGGGTGTCATCTCGGGTGTCGCGTTCGCGACGATCCTCGCGGTGGTCGCCGGTCTGGCGATCGCGGCGTCGGCCTCGTTCGCCCATGACATCTATAACTCGGTGATCCACAAGGGCAAGGCGGATCCGGCCAAGGAGATCAAGGTCGCCCGCATTGTCGTGATCATCCTCGGCATCCTGGCCATCGTCGGCGGCGTCGCGGCGCGCAACATCAACGTGGCGTTCCTCGTCTCGCTGGCCTTCGCCATCGCCGCCAGCGCCAACCTGCCGTCGATCCTCTTCTCGCTCTATTGGAAGGGCTTCAAGACCCAGGGCGCGCTCTGGTCGATCTATGGCGGCCTGATCAGCTCGATCGTCTTCATCGCCTTCTCGAAGACGGTCTCGGGTGCCCCCACCGCGATGTTCCCGGATCTGAACTTCGCCTGGTTCCCGCTGACCAACCCGGCGTTGGTCTCCGTGCCGATCGGCTTCTTCCTCGCGTGGCTCGGCTCGATCCTGTCGAAGGAGGACAACACCGAGGTGTCCGCCGAGATGGAAGTGCGTTCCATGACCGGTGTCGGCACCGGCACGGCCCTGCAACACTGAGGTTCTTTCGCGTACGCCCGAGCGCCGGTTCCCCTGTGAGGCCGGCGCTTCGGCGTATGTAGGCCAAAACTGTCGGACCTCTCGATCAGCATGGCGACAGTGGACCGAACACCGGTGAACTTTCACGCCGAAGCAAGGGCACGACGCCGCTCGGCCGCGAGCTGACGTACTCAGATTGTCGGCAGGAGTTCCAGGGCCTCCCGTGCCCAGTGGATGCGAGCCCTGGCGGCATGGCGACCGGCAGCGAGGGTCATCCGCCAGTAAGGAGCATCCGGACTGGGATTGTCCGCCTCCTCGGCCTCGATCCGGTCAAAGTCGATGAGCAGCGCCTCGGCCCGGGAGGCTGCCTCCTCAAGCAGAGCCCGACAGGCCGCCGGCCCGAGCTGCCGCCCGAAGAACAAGCGCAGCAGCAACGGATCCCTCGGAGCGGATTGCTCGACGGGCTCGGCGAGGAGATCGCCGAGGCGTACGCGGCCGGGCTCGGTCAGGGCGAACACGCTGCCCGAGGTCGCACCTGCCCCATCGCGCCGGATCAGACCCTCCGATTCCAGCCGCGCCAGAGTCGGATAGATCTGGCCGAAACTCTCCCGCCAGAAGTGTCCGAGTGTTTCGTCGATGGCCTGCCGGACGGCATAGCCCGACATTGGCTTGATCGACAGAGCCCCGAGCACGGCGAGTTCGGTCCGGGATTTCCTGACCATCCACGTGATGCTATCTAACAGAGAGCATAACCTGAAGGCATGGCAACCTATCTGTCAGATAGCAGACGTTCGCGACTCGCCCTGCCTCTGACCGCCCGCATCTCCGCCGGACTCTGGGCCGGAGCCGCGGCCTTCCAGGTCGCGCTGGCGGCCGGTGCGCCTCGGGGGCGATTGGCCTTCGGCGGCCGACACACGGGCACCCTGCCGCCCGAGTTCCGCCTCACCAGCATCGGCAGCGCCGCTCTGCTCACCGCGTTCGCGGTGGCATTGGGGACGGGCTGGGCCCCTCGTCGCCGGACAGCCCTGCGGGGTCTTCTCGGATTCTGCGCTGTGTCGGCCGTCGTGAACGCAATTTCCCCATCACTGCCCGAGAAGCTGTGTCAAGGGCCAATAGGAACTGCCCAGGGGCGGTCGTAAGGCCTGCCCG